>CAZSUK010000001.1:0-4229 GCA_964609355.1 uncultured Acidobacteriaceae bacterium
GGGGCCGGATCGCCTTACGCTTCGCTCCCGTAGACTTTAAGTCACGATCCACAGACGGCATGGGCGACGACTGGCCGATTACCTACGAAGATCTAGCGCCCTACTATGACAAGGTCGAGTCGTATATCGGCGTCTTCGGAACGAAAGAGAACATCCCCAGCGCCCCGGACGGAATGTTTCTGCCGGCACCGCGCCCACGCTGCACCGAAACACTGGTTAAGAAGGCCTGCGATCAGCTGAACATAACCTGCATTCCTTCGCGCATGGCCATATTGACAAAATCGGTAAATGGGCGCGCACCCTGCCACTATTGTGGTCAATGTGGAAGGGGATGCATCAGTGCATCCAATTTCAGTTCCAGCCAGGTGATGATTCCGCCGGCACAGGCAACCGGACGTTTCACCCTGATTCCGAACGCGATGGCACGGGAGATCGTTGTCGGCAAAGACGGTCGCGCACAGGCAGTCTCCTATATTGACAAGACCACCCGCAAGGAAATGCGCCTCCATGCCAAATCGTTCGTCGTGGCAGCGAGCGCCTGTGAATCCGCCCGCCTATTGCTCAATTCGCGTTCCACTCTTTTTCCCCATGGCCTGGCAAATTCGTCGGGAGCGGTCGGCCGCTACCTGACTGATTCCGTAGGCAGCGACGCATACGGATCTTTCCCTCAATTGGAAAATATGCCGCCCCACAACCATGACGGTACGGGCGGGATGCACATGTATGTGCCCTGGTGGAAATTCGATCGCAAGAATGACTTCTTACGCGGTTATCACATCGAGTTCGGCGGGGGCCGGGACATGCCGGGCGTAGGCGAGTTCGCTGGCGTCTGCGAAGAACACGAAGGTTACGGTTCGTCCTTGAAGCAGAAGTGTCGCAGCAATTATGGCACGTACATCGGATTTTCTGGCCGTGGAGAGATGATTCCTAATCCAGATAGCTACTGCGAGATCGATCCGAAGGTATGCGACAAATGGGGCATTCCGGTACTGCGCTTCCATTTCGCATGGGGCGACAATGAGATCAAGATGGCCAAAGACATGCAGGAAACCTTTCGTGCGATCGTTGAGGCTGTGGGAGGAACATTCTCAAGCGATGCTATACCGTCGGGAAATTTACCCTACGGAATCGCCGAAGGTGGGAGGATCATCCACGAACTTGGGACGGCGCGCATGGGAAATGACCCGAAGACCTCTGTTTTGAATGAACATTGCCAGGCACACGACGTCAGCAACCTATTCGTCACCGACGCTGCATGTTTTGTGAGTAATCCCGACAAGAACCCTACGCTCAGTATTATGGCACTCTCATGGAGAACATCCGACTACCTGCTCAACCAGGCGAAGAAGGGAGAGATATAAGTCGTCGCTACTGCTGCGTGCACGCAGTTAACACCTCCTTGTTGCCGGCTGCGAAGAGATTGACACCTTGACGAAGCCAAATTTAGACTTTGCCAGCGCGAGGGGGCGCATCCAGTCCGCGGGAAGGGCTGTGCCCACCCTTCCTGTTTATCCACTGCAGCTACAGCAATTGCCGACCGATCCGCTTCTTTTCCTTGCGTACAACCAGCCAAGGTATAAGCACCGCGAGCGCCCAGAAGTAAAGCACCGCTAGTTTATATATCCAGACGCTCAAATTCAGGGTGGAACATTATGAGAAGGCCGATCCCCATACATAACAAAGATGGAAGCAACGTTCGCCGTAAAAGCGAGCGGCGGGTCTTTAATCGCTCTAGCTCCTCGCGGACTTCCCGTCGGGTACGCAGCACCAGGGTGTGCGAAGCGAGCGGAACGTATTCAGGTGTACCTAACTCAATAGGCCGCTTGGCTTCCCCGAAAGACATAGTGATGTGTTGACGCAGGTCGGAGCCGCTTAGACTCAGCTTGCCTCACTCAGAGGTAAATGGCTGTAGAGTCGGCTTTCCGCACAGGTGGCCATTCGGCACTGACGCGGAGTTCCCGTGAAAACGGGGATTATCGATAATTTGCCGGAACTGACCTCGGCACGGGAAGTTACCGATAATGCGACTTTTCGGGCCTTCCTATCATTAGCCATGCCCGGTTTTGTGCAATTCGGCATACCTCTCACAGCGAATATAATTTGCGCCATCGAGCAAGAGGTGGAGTTGGAACGCTAATATGTTGGTTTCCACCTCACAGGCGTTGAAGTCCAGGGGCAATTGCAAGAGAGTAGATCTCCCGAAAATGGCTGGCTGCATGGTGCGCAAACTGGATCTCATCAGAAAGCCCTTGCTGAGTGCGCCCGGGTTGATCGTGGGCGCAATTGCTTTATTCGTCTTCGCCGCACAAAGCCAGGCTCAGTCTCCAAGAGAAAATAAAGGCCAAGGCATCGCCGACACCTGGCAGGGCACGATGCACTCCGGCAGAGACCTGCGCAACGTGGTCAAGATCTCAAAAGCAGATGATGGCGGATACAAAGCTGTCTTCTATTTCATCGATCTAAGGGGTGGAGATGGCTTCACCGCCAGCAAAGTCACGCTGGATGGCCCCATTCTGAAGATGACCCTCCCCTCTGCCTCTGCCACGTATGAGGGCAAGCTGAGTCCAGATGGGAAGACCATCCTAGGCGCCTGGACCCAGGGATCCAACTCGGTACCTCTTATCTTTACCCGCGCCACACCGGAGACGGAATGGACCATTCCGCCCCCAACACCCAAGCTACCGCCGATGGCCGCGAATGCCGATCCCAGCTTCGAGGTGGCCACCATCAAGCCAAGTCCTCCTAACAGGCTGCCGGGCAAGAACTTTGGTTTCAGAGGCGGGCATTTTATGACCCGCAATACCAATGCGAACGATCTTATCGCCCGTGCGTATGGACTCCACACCAAGCAAATCATCGGTGGGCCGGACTGGTTCGGCACCGATCTTTACGACATCGAAGGCAAGCCCAATGTGGAAGGTGCTCCCAACGATAAACAGATCAAGACTATGTTGCAAAAGCTGCTGGCAGACCGCTTCAAACTAACCTTTCATTATGACAAGAGGGAGCTTTCCGTATACGTAATCAGTGTCGCCAGCGGTGGGCCGAAGATGACCACGTCCGGTTCGGATAGCGGCACTAGCCTCCATCTCCGGGGGCTTGGAGATCTGCTGGCAACAAACATGACCATGACAGGCTTTTCCGAACGCATGCAGGCAGGCGTGATGGACAAGCCCGTGGTCGATCAAACCGGGCTTCCCGGTAGATACGATTTCGAATTGAAATGGACTCCAGACGAATCCCAGTTCGCCCAGTTCCGAGGGACCGGTGCGGTGGTGCCCCAGCCAACCGATGACCCCAATACCCCGCCAAGCCTTTATACCGCCATGCAGAAGCAACTGGGCTTGAAGATGGGAACGGCAAAGTTACCCGATGACGTAATCGTCATCGATCATGTCGAGAAGCCTTCCGAAAATTAGTTGTGTAGCCCGATGGAGGTTCCGAGCGAGCCAGCTGAACGCCGACATAATCCCCATCCACGCACCCTTGATTCTAAGCACTACGTCGTGAACGTTTTGTACTCCGCTTTGGATATTGGCCGGATCACTGCACTGTTGTACATGTAAGCCGAATTGAATTTCAGGGTTCCGACGCTTGATTGATATCGTGCAGTTTCTTGAGAAAAAAACTCCATTCGCAGGAGCAAAAATAGACAGAGCTTTGATCGGGCATTCGCCCGGTCGTTTTCAGCCCACGTACGCTGGCGCGAACATGGGGCAACCCTACGGAGCAGTGGAGACCGGGGCAGGCTTGAGGGGAGGTTCGCGGTATCCCACATCTCGCGAAAAACGAGCGAGATGCCCCGAATTTCCTGTACGCAGCTCTGGAAAGGACCGCGTGTGCGCCTTTCATTAAGGAAAGGCGCAGGAAGTTCAGGGAACCCACGAGACTCCACAGGAAATCGGGGGTGTGGGGCACCCGGCGGTTGTGGCGGGGATAGAGCAAAAGCGCGCTCATTCGACACTTAACTCGCTACCGATAGTCGCTTGCTCGGAGTACAAGGGAGAGGAGTGGACCAGGTTTAAGGAAACCGCTTGGGCACCGCAAATAGCTAGGGGACAACCTCAGTAGCAGTGGCGGCGCTCAATTGGTGGATGGCCATCCAGGTTTGAGCGTAGGAATTCAGCGCGTTCAGGCTGGTTGTGCGGTCGTCCTGCAGAGCACTCAGATAATCGAGGAGAGCGAGTCCGCCGCGTTCGTAAGCGAATTGCGCGATGGATAAGACATCT
>CAZSUK010000002.1:0-14623 GCA_964609355.1 uncultured Acidobacteriaceae bacterium
ATATCCGTTAAATGACTTACCGGAGGAAGAAGGAAATCCTGCTGTTCCGTGGTGAACTTGTGATTTCGTCTCGGTCGGAGTATCCATTTATTTAACTGACTATAGTGCAGGATCGGGGCGTTGGGAAGTCCGGAGTTGCTGTCCCGCCACGGTTTATAGCATTTATTACATTGCGGATATCTCTTTTTGCCCATCCCCCATGGGCCGGGAAGACGCAAAAATGCTCTAATTGTCATAAGGATACGCAGACCGTCGCGGCATCCTGGTAGCCGGAGTCCAACATATGTCGTCCAGCGCGTCACTCATCAGTCCGATCGCGGTACACAACGCACACCCCGCGGCGCTGCTGAGAGACAAGTTTGGCCGGACCATTACGGATCTCCGCGTTTCCATCACCGACCGCTGCAACTACAAGTGCGTGTACTGCCGGACCGGCTCCGAGGGAGCCCAGTTCGCCGAATTGGCCATGCAGGATTACCTGCGCATGATTCGGGTCTTCGTGCACCTGGGTATCGAGAAGGTCAGGCTGACCGGGGGCGAGCCTCTGCTGCGCAAAGACATTGTCTCGCTTGTGGCCCGGCTTGCCGAGTTGCGCACCAACTCGACCGCAGAACCTCTGGATCTTGCCATCACCACCAACGGGCATCTGCTGGCTCAGATGGCCTCTCCGTTGGCGCAAGCCGGCCTTAGCCGCATTACGGTCAGCATGGACGCGGTCGACTCTGCAACCTTTGCCCGCATTACCAGGGTGCCGGGCAGCTTTGAAAAAGTGCTGGCCGGGGTGCGCGCAGCCCAGCGAGCCGGCCTGGGGCCGGTCAAAGTGAACTGCGTGCTGCTACGCGGCTTTAACGACGACCAGATCATCCCCTTCGCCCGCTTCTCGCGAGACGAAGGCGTGATCGTTCGTTTTATCGAGTTCATGCCGCTGGAAGAAGATCGCCTGTGGACACCGCAAGTGGTGGTGCCGCTGGCGGAGGTGGTCGAGAAACTGAACAGCTTCCGGCCCCTCGTGGCTCTTGCTGCCAACAGCCCCGGTGAGACCGCGCGGCGGTATACCTTCGACGACGGGGTAGGGGAAATCGGCATCATCGCACCCGTATCGCAGGCCTTTTGCGGAGCCTGCAGCCGCATACGCCTGACTTCGGATGGCAAAATCCGAACCTGCCTTTTTTCCCACTTCGATCACGATCTTTATGGCGTGCTGGCGCGGGGTGGGTCGGATGAGGATCTCGCTGCCTTTATTGAGAAGACGGTCGAGACCAAAGAGGCGCGCCATCACATCGGCGAGCCTGGCTTCCTGAAACCTTCGCGTAGCATGGTCCATATCGGAGGCTAGAGGCGAATCCCGGCTCAGTCAGATATGGTCGATGATTCCTTTCCAGCGCGTTCGCCCCTGCCCAAGGACCTGAGGGTCTTCCACGACGTAGCGCGTGCACTCACCTCCTCGCTCGATCTGGATTCGATCCTGGGCGCCATCATGCAGCAGATGGAGCAGTTCTTTGAGCCCGAATCCTGGTCATTGCTGATCGTGGACGAAGAACAGCAGAATCTCTATTACGCGGTGGCCGCGGGAAAATCTTCTGGCGACCGCAATCTGCGGGTTGACCTGGGCGAGGGCATCGCCGGCTGGGTCGCGCAGCACGGAGAGGCGGTGGTCTTATCTGATCCGGGCGCCGATCCCCGTTTCTCCGCCTATGCTGGTTCGGTGCGATGCGCCATCTGCATTCCACTCCGCTCCCGCGATCGCACCCTGGGCGTCATCGAGTTGGTGAACTATCGCCCGGCTACGCTGACCACGGAAACAACAGCCTTCCTTCGCGTACTGTGCGATTACGCCGCGATTGCCATTCAAAATGTACGCGCCGTGGAACGCATTCAGGAGCTGACGATCACCGATGACTGCACTGGGCTTTACAACTCGCGGCACTTGTTTTCGGTGACGGAAAGCGAGCTCGAGCGTTCTCGCCGCTTCAGTCTTCCCTTCAGCCTGATCTTTATCGATCTCGACCATTTCAAGCGGGTCAACGACCTCTATGGCCATCTGACCGGCAGCAGGCTGCTGTCCGAAATTGCCCGGACCATCAAGCAGAACGTGCGCGGTATCGATTCCGCCTTTCGTTACGGGGGAGATGAGTTTATTGTTCTATTGCCGCAAACGGGCAAAGATGCGGCGCTTGAAGTAACCCAGCGGCTCTTGCACTCGCTGCATGAGACAAGATATTTGTTATCCGAAGGATTGGAACTGCGGATGCTGGCTAGTTTCGGAATCGCCAGCTATCCGGAGGACGGCAACACGATCCAGGAGATCATTGGCGCTGCTGACGAGATGATGTACCTGGTGAAAAACTCCTCACGGGGCAACATTGCCGTCGCTCAGCGCGGTTTTATTCACGAAAGGTAAGGATGGCGCAACAAAGTAGACGTCTTCGAATGGGGATGGTTGGGGGCGGTGCGGGTTCGTTTATCGGGCCTGTTCATCGCATGGCAGCGGAGTTGGATGGTGACATCGAACTGGTCGCTGGAGCGTTCAGTCAGGACCCGGCGCGCTCGCGCCAGGCAGGCCAGACCTATCACATAAGCCCCGACCGGGCCTATGCGAATTATCAGGAAATGATGGAGCAGGAACGCAAGCGCGCGGATGCGATCGACTTCGTCTGCATCGTGACTCCCAATCATGTCCACCTGCCCAGCGCCGTGGCTGCGCTGGAGCATGGCTTTCATGTGATGAGCGACAAGCCGGCGACGGCGACGCTTAAAGAGGCGGAGACGTTGGAGGCAGTGGTCCGCCGCACCGGGTTGCTGTACGGGTTGACCTTTACCTACACCGGATATCCGCTGGTACGCGAAGCGCGCCGGATGACTCGCGATGGCGCTCTGGGGAAGATCCGCAAAGCAGTGGTGCAGTATTCGCAGGGCTGGCTCAGCAGCTCGCTCGAAACCACAGGGCAGAAGCAGGCGGTGTGGCGTTCCGATCCGGGACAGGCCGGTCTGGGCGGAGCCATCGGCGATATCGGGGTGCATGCATTCAACCTGTTGGAATACGTCAGCGGCCGCAAGGTGGCGGAGATCTGCCCCGACCTCTCCTCAGTCGTTGCCGGACGGTCGCTGGATGACGACTGCAACGTCCTGCTCAAGCTCGACAATGGGGCTCCGGGAGTGTTGTTTGTTTCCCAGATTGCAGCCGGCGATCGCAACGATTTGCAGCTCCACCTGTACGGCGAGAAGGGCGGCCTCCACTGGCGGCAGGAGGATCCCAATTACCTCCTCGTGAACTGGGCAGGCAAGCCGAGCGAGACCTTCCACGCGGGCGGCGACTACGTGTCGGCTGAAACTCGCGCGGAGTTTCGTCTGCCGTTGGGCCACCCTGAGGGTTTGGTGGAAGCATTTGCTAACATCTATCGCGACTTCGCGAAGTCGATTCGTGCTCGCTTCAACGACCCGTCCGCGCAACTAAGCGACTTGGTGCCCGGCATTGAAGCGGGAGTGCGCAGCATGGCGTTCGTGGAGCGAGCCGTAACCAACAGCCGCAAGGGGTGGTGCCCACTATGAAAACTGTTAAGGGGCCGGCAATTTTTCTGGCTCAATTCGCCGGCGATCAGAAACCATTCAATAAGCTTGAGGATATTGCCAGGTGGGCAGCGGGTCTCGGTTTCAAAGGAATCCAGATCCCCAGCTGGGATCAACGGCTCTTCGACCTTAAACAGGCTGCCGAAAGTCAGGCTTATTGCGACCAGTTATTGGGCATGCTGAATGACCTGGGCCTCCAATTGACGGAGCTTTCCACCCATCTTCAGGGGCAGTTGGTCGCGGTGCATCCTGCGTACGACCTGCAGTTCGACGCCTTCGCGGCACCCGAGGTAGCGGGTAATCCCAAGGCCCGGCAGGAGTGGGCGGTCCAACAAGTGCTCATGGCCGCAAAGGCCAGCAGGAATTTGAAGCTCACCGCGCATGCCACGTTCTCGGGTGCGTTGGCCTGGCCGTATATGTATCCCTGGCCACAACGGCCGGCGGGGTTAGTCGAGGAAGCGTTCGGCGAGCTGGGTCGGCGGTGGAAGCCGATCCTCGATGCCTTTGAACAGGTTGGAGTGGACCTGTGCTTTGAAATTCATCCCGGAGAAGACCTGCACGATGGGGTCACCTTCGAACGGTTCCTGGCGGCGGTAGGAGGGCATAAGCGGGCAAATATCTTGTATGACCCCAGCCATTTCGTGCTCCAGCAGTTGGATTACCTAGCCTTCCTCGATATCTACCATGAACGCGTCCGCGCCTTCCATGTAAAGGATGCAGAGTTCAATCCCACGGGTCGATCGGGCGTGTATGGCGGATACCAGAACTGGATCGACCGGCCCGGGCGCTTTCGCTCGTTGGGTGATGGGCAGGTCGACTTTAAAGGCATCTTCAGCAAGCTCGCCCAGTACGACTTTCCAGGCTGGGCGGTGATGGAGTGGGAGTGCGCGCTCAAGCATCCCGAAGATGGAGCCCGCGAAGGCGCGCCATTTATCCGCGATCACATTATCCGTGTCACCGAGCACGCCTTCGATGATTTCGCCGCCGGGCAGGCGGACCGTGCGACGAATCGGCGGCTGCTCGGCCTTTAAGACGCTTATGTCATTCCGGCCGCGCAAGAAACCAGAGCCGCTTGAGGAAGCGGCTCTTTACCAGTACGCCGTCGGTGCGCTGGCGCGCCAGATGCGCACAGTGGCTGAGCTAAAACGCCTGATGCGTCGCAAGGTGGAGGAGGGGGAGTCGGGAGAGGCCAAGGTCGCGACCGTAGTGGCGAGACTTTTGGATCAGCATTATCTCGATGATCCTGCTTTTGCCTCTAACTACACCCGCCTGCGCCAGGAAAATCAGGGCTTTGGCAAGCGCCGGGTCCAGCAGGAACTCAGCCACAAGGGCGTCCATGCCGAGCTGGTGGCAAGCACCATCGACAGCGCGTACGCGGAAGTGAGCGAGGACGAATTGGTCCGGCGCTACATTGCGCGTAAGCGTATGGAGAAGCCGAAAGACGATAAGCAGGTCGCCCGCGTGATTCGGCGCCTGGTTGGCGCGGGCTTTTCCTTCGCCATCATTTCTAAAGTCCTCAAAAATTGGGAAGTCGACTGCAGCGAAGCCGACCTGGTACTGCCCGACGACGGAGCTGAGTGAGCATCTATCCCCGCCACAGTCGCCGGGTGCCCCACATCCCCGATTTCCTGTGGAGTTTCGTGGGTTCCCTGAACTTCATGCGCCTTTCCTTAAAGAAAGGCGCACACGCTGATCTCGCTTCATACGCTTGCAGGAAATTCGGGGCATCTCGCTCGTTTTTCGCGAGATGTGGGATTCCGCAGGCCTCCCCCTCAAGCCTCTTGCGGGCGCAATAGAATTGTCATCCCGAGCGCAGCGCAGCGAAGTGGAGGGACCTGCGGTTCTCTCAACCAGCAAACAATGCTGAGTTATGCAACACCCTACCCTTTGTCATCTCGACCGAAGCGCAGCGAAGTGGAGAGATCTCTGTGTGGATGCTCTTTCTTGGAAATGTTTTCCGCAGCCAGTAAGGCCCAATCCGGCTGAAAATTCGTTAGAGTGATCTCACTCTCATGCACAAAACGGCCTTTGTAATCGCCTGCCTATCCACCGGTTTGTCCGCTTACGCGCAATTACCAGCCGATCTGATCCTGGTCCATGGCAAAATCCTGACCGTCGATGCCAAGGACTCGATTGCCCAGGCAATTGCCATCCGTCAGGGAAAAATCGTTGCCGTCGGTTCAGATGAGCAAATCCTTCAACTCAGCGGTCCTCGGGCGAAAGTCATCGATCTTCATGGAAAGACCGCGACGCCGGGATTGATCGATACCCACGCCCATCTTGCGGCCGGCGGATACGAGGAGCTCTACGAAGTCGGTCTCAGTGATGCCGCCACCATCAGCGACGTCGTCAACCGCGTCCAGACGGCGGCCGCAAAGTTGAAGCCAGGGGAGTGGCTCACGGGCGCCGGCTGGGATGAAGGCAAACTGGCGGAGCGCCGCTATGTCCTGGCCTCCGACCTGGATAAAGCAGCGCCGCGCAATCCAGTCTGGTTGATGCATACCACCGGGCACTACGGCGTGGCCAATCATGAAGCGCTGCGGCTGGCGCATATCAACGCCGAGTCGAAAGATCCGCCTGCCGGGACCATCGACCGCGATGCCCAGGGAGCACTCACCGGCGTGCTCAAAGAAGCAGCCATGGACGCGGTGCTGAAGCTTATTCCGGATCCAACCTCGGAGCAGTTGCGCAACGCAATTCTCCACATGGTCGATACCCTGCATCGCGAAGGAATGACCGCGGTGAAAGACCCGGACATCGGGCAACCAACGTGGGACGCCTATCGCCGGTTGGAGCAAGAGATGAAGCTGCCGGTGCACGTCTGCGTGCTGTGGCACGGCGGCACAACGCTCGCGTCGGCGCGCGCTGCCCTTGCTCATATCCAGGCGCTCCCTAGGCCGCCCAATTCTTTAGGGGATGGCAACCTGCTCTCCTGCGGAGCCAAGCTCTACATGGATGGAAGTGGAGGCGCCAGGACCGCGTGGGTCTATCAGGACTGGAATAAGAACTCAACCGGCGTGGATAGCGGCAACCATGGCTATCCCGCAACTAATCCCGATATCTATCGCCAACAGGTACGTCTCTTCCATCAGGCCGGCGTCTCTGTGGGGACCCACGCCATCGGCGATCATGCCATCGACTGGGTGGTCGATACCTACGCCGAAGTATTGAAGGAGAAACCCACACCAGGGCTTCGCCACAGCATCATTCATGGCAACATTCCGACCGATCACGCCATAGACACGATGGCCTCGTTGCAAAAGCAGTACGACGCCGGCTATCCCGAGTCCCAGCCCGGATTTGCCTGGTGGATCGGTGATACCTATGCCGGCAACTTCGGCCCGGAGCGGTCGCTGCGTTTAAACCCGTTCCACACTTATACGGCGCGCGGGATTGTCTGGGGTGGGGGATCCGACTACTCCGTCACCCCATTGCCCGCTCGATACGGCATCTGGGCTTCGGTTCAACGTGAAACCCTGAAGGGAGTCCACGGGAAACAGCCCTTCGGGACCGCGGAGTCAGTGGACGTGCATACCGCGCTTCGTTCCTACACCGCCTGGGCGGCACGGCAGTTATTTCTGGAAGACAAGATCGGCTCCATCGAACCCGGCAAAGAGGCAGATATCGCTATTTGGGATCAAGACATGTACACCATCCCTGCTGCCGAACTGCATAACCTCAAATGCACGATGACCATTTACCACGGGGAAGTGGTCTACCAGGGCCAGTGATGCTCTAAACTTAGAAAATGCAGTACCGCTCTGGTAATGAGATCCGGGAAACCTTCCTGCGCTTCTTTGCTTCGAAGGGTCACCGTCGCGTCCACTCTTCCTCGCTGGTTCCGGCGAATGACCCCACTTTGCTATTCACCAACGCGGGGATGAACCAGTTCAAAGATGTCTTTCTCGGAGCCGAGCGCCGGGATTACAACCGCGCGACAACATCGCAGAAGGTTGTGCGTGCCGGTGGCAAACACAACGACCTGGAGAATGTCGGCTTCACTCGCCGTCACCATACCTTCTTCGAGATGCTGGGTAACTTCAGCTTCGGCGATTACTTCAAGCGCGAAGCGATCGCGTTCGCCTGGGAACTGGTCACCTCGCCGGAGTGGCTCGGACTCCCCAAGGAAAAGCTCTACGTCACCATCTTCAAGGGCGAAGAAGGGATTCCGCGCGACGAAGAAGCTTATGAGCTTTGGCGCGAGCATGTGCCTGCTGAGCGGATCCATGAGTTGGGAATGAAGGACAACTTCTGGGCCATGGGTGATACCGGCCCATGCGGCCCATGCTCCGAGATCTTCTATGACATGGGGCTCGAAGCATCGGACACGGAAGAAGACAAGCCTTTCCCTGAGGACGAAGCCCGCTACGTGGAGATTTGGAACCTGGTCTTCATGCAGTTCGAGCGTGACAAACTGGGGGAACTGCACCTGTTGCCCAAGCCCTCGATCGACACCGGCGCTGGTCTCGAGCGCATGGCCGCTGTGCTGCAGGGCAAGGTCTCCAATTTTGAAACCGATCTGTTTATGCCGCTGATCGCTCGCGCCGGCGAACTTACCCAGACCGGCTACCAGGATGGACGCGCCGCCACTGACGCGTCCCTGCGCATCATTGCCGATCATTCCCGGGCGGCGACCTTTCTTATCTCCGATGGAGTGCTCCCGCAGAACGAAGGCCGGGGCTACGTCCTGCGCAAGATTCTGCGCCGTGGCATTCGTCATGGGCGAATGCTCGGACAGGAAGAGCCGTTCATGTACCGCATGGTCGACGCGGTTCGGGATGAGATGAAGGGCGCTTATCCGGAGTTGGAGGAGAGCGCCAGCCGTGTCGCCAGGATAGTCCGGGCAGAGGAAGAGCGCTTTGGGCGGACTCTGGCCCTGGCATCGAAACAGCTGGATGCCGCCATCGAGCGTGTGCGCAAAGAGGCGGGAGATAAGCGGCCCATGTTGCCGGGCGCGATTGCCTTCCACCTTTATGAAACTTACGGCTTGCCTCTGGACTTCATGGTGGATGCAACCCGCGATCAGGGCATCGACTTCGATCTGACCGGCTTTGAACGGGCTCTCAGCGAAGAGCAGGTGCGTGCCAATGCTTCCTGGAAGGGCGGCGCCAAGGCTTCCGCCAGCCCGGAATTCCGCACCTTGCCCAAGACGGTCTTCGAAGGTTATCGGCAACTGACCTCACAGCACTGCGAAGTGCTCGCCATCGTCAAGGATGGTGTCGGCGTGCCCAACGCAAGTACCGGCGAGAGCGTGGAGATCGTGCTCGATCACACCTCGTTCTACGCCGATTCCGGCGGTCAGGTGGGCGATACCGGCTGGCTCTATTCTGACGACCACAACGTGATTGTTGGTGATGTTCTCGGTTGTAAGCAGCCGGTGCAGGGTGTTCGCGTACATAAGGTCCATCTGCGTCAGCCGATCGAGCTGGGTAGCTTTGTCGACACCGTCGTGGATGCAGAAACCCGTTCGGCGATTCGCCGCAACCATACCGGCACCCATCTGTTGCACGCTGCTCTGCGCGAGGTTCTGGGTAAACACGTGAAGCAGGCGGGTTCACTTGTCGATCCCGAGCACCTGCGCTTCGACTTCTCTCACTTCACCGGGGTTGCCGACCAGGAATTGGCGGAAATCGAAGAGATCATCAATCGCCAGGTGTTGGCCAACACCAAGGTGGAAACGCTGGAGGATGTTCCCATCGACGTGGCAGTCAACGAATACCATGCCATGGCCCTATTCGGAGAGAAGTACGGCGAGAGGGTCCGCGTGGTGAAGATCGGCGATTTCTCCACGGAGCTCTGCGGCGGCACGCACACAGGCGCCAGCGGAGAAATCGGATTAGTGAAACTGCTCAGCGAGGGCGGTGTTTCTTCTGGAGTTCGCCGGGTAGAGGCGGTTACCGGATTGGGTGCACTCGGCGAATTTCGCCGCGGCCTGCAAGCGGAGGAGTTGCACAATAAACTCTCGGCTCAGGAAGAAGAGATCAAGAAATTACGCCGCGATCTCGACCAGGCGCGGATGAAGTCCGCCTCAACCTCGGTCGCGTCGGCTGCCAGCCAGGCTGTGGCCGTGGAGGGAATTCAGGTTCTGGCACAAAGGGTCGACTCGTTGGATCGGGGGCAGTTGCGCACTCTGGTGGATAATCTCCGCAACAAGCTCGGTTCGGGAGTCGTCGTTTTGGGATCCGCGCAGGAGGATGGCAAGGTCGCTCTGATCGCTGGGGTTACCAAGGAGCTGACCGACCGTCTTCCCGCGGGCAAAATCATCAGCCTTCTCGCGCCCAAGGTAGGCGGCAAAGGCGGCGGCAAGCCAGATATTGCAGAAGGCGGAGGCAGCGATATTTCCGCGTTGAGTTCCGCCTTGAACAGCGCTCCCGACGTGATCCGTGAACTGCTAGGAAAGACAGCCCTTAGCGTGTAAAGGAAAAGGGAACCTGCAGGTCTATTTTTCGCGCTGGAACCAATGGTCGGGTGCCCCATCCTTCGCGCGTTTGCGAAGGGTGGGATAAGCAGAATGTGCGCGAGACGGGACTCGGGTGTAGAGCAGTCTATCCCACCCTTCGCCAAGAGCGCGAAGGATGGGGCACCCGATCGTGGGTTCTCGCGCAACGAAGAAAAGACGAACCTACGCCCGGTTCATTCCCCTCGGGTCGGCAGCCGGTGGTGAACTTAGGTTTCATTGCTGGTCGCAACTTGCCAACCTATAATCGGGTTAGCTCTGGCGTGCGGGTTTCGGGTCCGCTTCAAAACTATGCTCCATGCCGCGGGTTTGCTCCGTGCGTTTTGCTCTCGAAGCCGCATGACCCCGGCTTGGAAGACGCGCGCTGCCTCCGGGCTGGTCCTTCTTGCTTCGTTCATCGCGCACGCGCGCCAGCTCCCCCGGTTGACCCCGTTCGAGCAGGCCCAGCATCTACGCCAGGCTCTCGAAGATCGTCCTGAGTCTCAGCGCACCCGGGCTGCTTACGAGCGGGTGCTCGATGCCTATCGCGCCATCTATCACAACAATCCCGCAGCACCCAAAGCCGACGCCAGTGCACTGGCTGTCGCTCAGCTGCTGACGGAAGAGGGCAGCCTCTTCTCCGAGCCCAAAATGCTGCACGACGCCATGGGGCAGTACGCATTTCTTCGAGTGCAATATCCTGGCAACCGCTATGGCGCGCTCATCGCCGAGGGCGAAAAGCAGACTAACCAGGAGCTAAACGCGCTCCATCGTGCCGCGGTCCGCGCGCAGCACAACGCTGTCCTGGCCGCTGCCATCGGGTCGCAGCAAAACCACTCCGCCCCAACCATGACACCGCCCGCCATCCAGCCGCAGCAGGTGCAGGCGCCTTCGCGGCCTCCTCCTGCGATGACACCGCCCGCCATTCAGCCGCAACAGGTGCAGCCTCCTTCGCGGCCTTCGACGGCAATGACGCAGGCTGCCACACCAGCGAATGTTCAACAGCAACTTCCCCCTTCTACGTCCGCAGTCCCGCAATCCGGGCAGGTCTCTCTGGTGAGCGGAATTCGACACTGGTCCACTCCTGTCTACACCCGAATCGCCATTGACCTGCAGAACCAGGTGCCTTACCAGGCCGCTCGGGTACCCGGTCCCGATCGCATCTTTTTCGACTTATACGGAGCGCGCCTCGCCCCGGAGTTGAACGGCAAGTCAGTCGAAGTCGTCGATGACGGATTCCTAAAACGCATCCGCATCGCGCAGTTTTCCAACAATGTGACTCGTATTGTGCTGGACGTAAGTTCAGTTTCTGACTACTCGGCCTTTCTGCTTCCCAATCCCTGGCGGCTGATCCTCGACATCCATGGCCTCAAGCCGGGTGCGACGCCCACTACGAACCTGGCGAGCCTTCCTCCAGCGGCCGCACCAGCCGTCGCCAGCAAGCCACCGGTCGTCAACACTCCGCAGCCGGCTGCCGTGGCCAGTGCGGCCGCTGGGCCGCGTTCCGGCAAGCAGGAAATCGCGGCCCTGGGCCAACAGCCCAATCGCGTGCAGGCTACCGACCATCCCACCACGAAACCCATCGTAGCCGCGGTTGCCGGTACCGTTCCCGCACCGCAGCCGGATGATGGATCCTTAGCTTCGACTACCCCAGCATCGACCGGCTCTGCCTCTCCGGCGGAGCCGGTCACCCGTCGCAAGAAGCCAAGCCCGGTCCATCCCGCGGTTCCAAACTCCACAGACGATGACGATTCTGTCTCTCCACCCACCCATGAAGCGAACCCGACTGCTGCGGGAGAGCGCTCCCTGGTGCGTACACTCGGCCTGAAAATCGGCCGCATCGTGATCGATGCCGGCCATGGCGGGCACGACTCTGGCACTACTGGACCGGGTGGCATTGAAGAAAAAGAAGTAGTGCTTGATGTAGCGCTGCGCCTGGGCAAACTGCTCAAGCAACGCCTGGGCGCAGACGTAATCTATACCCGCGACAACGACACATTTATCCCACTCGAGACGCGCACAGCGATCGCCAACAAAGCTCAGGCGGATCTTTTTCTTTCCATTCATGCCAACTCCAGCCCGGACTCATCCGCTCGCGGTGTCGAGACCTACTACCTCAACTTCACCACTTCGCCCGACGCTCTGGAAGTAGCCGCCCGTGAGAACGCCGTTTCCGACGAGTCCATCCACGAGCTCTCTGACCTGGTGAAGAAAATCACCCTCAAGGACAAAATCGACGAATCGCGCGAGTTTGCCGTCGATGTGCAGAAGTCGCTCTACGACGACCTCGAGGAGGGAAACCCGGGGATGCGCGATCGCGGCGTTAAGAAGGCGCCCTTCGTGGTGCTGATCGGCGCCAATATGCCATCGATCCTGGCGGAAATATCGTTCCTTACCAATTCAGCCGATGCACGCGAGCTGCAGCAGCCGGCTTACCGCGAGCGAATTGCAGAGTCGCTCTATCGCGGCGTTTCAAGATACATCAGCGGTCTGAGCGGTGTTCGTCTGGCGCAAAGCGCCGGGCACCCCAACGGCAACTGAAGGCCAATTCGACACCTGAAGGAGAAATGCTCTAGTCTCTCAGAAGGTGCGTATGCTTCGTGCCCTTCCGGCCTCGATTCTTTCCCTCTCTCTGTTGCTATTGCCGGCGTTCGCCAAACCGGTCTCGCCGACATCTCCAGCTGCTGCCGAGTCATTGTTGCCGACTGAATTTGCCGGATGGAGTCTGAGTGCGCCCGCCCAGGAAATTGCCGCGCCCGAAGCAGCCGATGCCGCCAATGCCGCAGTGCTGAAGGAATACGGATTCAAGCAGTTTGCGACCGCTCAATACACCAACGGAGATAACAAACTCCACGTTCGCGCCATCCGCTTCCAGGATGCAAGCGGCGCCTTCGGAGCGTTCACATTCTTCCGCCGTGCCGGCAGCATTGCAGAGCAGATTGGACGGAGTGCTGCCTGGGACGGAAGCCACGTTCTGTTCTGGAACGGTGCCACCCTGGTGGACGCCACCCTGGATAAAGTCACTCCCATGACTGCCTCGGAACTGCGCGAGCTGGCCAAAGATCTGCCCCAGCCGCCGGGCTCAGCGAATGTTGCTCCTCCGCTGCCGGGATATCTGCCCCGCGCGGGTCTCGATACTGATGTCACCCACTACGCACTCGGACCGGAAGCCTATGCGCGCACCGGCGGCGTGCTCCCCGCCGCCTTGGTGGACTTCCCGTCCAGTGCCGAAGCTGTGACTGCCCATTACTCCAATCGTGACGGCGACGGGCAAGTGACGCTGCTGATTTATCCCACGCCGCAGTTGGCAGCGGCGCGCCTGCGCGATATTGACGCCTTCCTCAAGGCTGGCAATAGCAAATCCACCTGGCCGCAGCCGCTGGCGGAGAGCCATCCCGACTCTTTGCTCACCCGGCGTAGCGGCCCCATTGTGGCCGTCATCAGTGGATCGCTCCCGCCCGCGATCGCACATAAGCTGCTCAACCAGATTAACTACCAGGCGGACGTGGTCTGGAATAACCCCCAGGGCTACATTAGCGACGGTTCCAAGGTCGCACGTCTCATCCTTGGCATCTTTGCCCTGACAGGCATTCTGGGAGGCGCTGCGATCCTCCTGGGCCTCTTCCTCGGGGGTGGACGAGCGCTTTATCGGGTACTCCGCGGCAAGCCCGCCTCCGCGTTCCAGGAAGAAACCGAGTTCATCCGTCTCAACCTGGAGGACTAGCACCATCGATTGGCAAGCTCTCGAAAGCGAGGCCAAGGCCAGGGGGGTTACCCCTTTGCGACCGACGATCAGCCTTGAGAAACTTGAACCGGTAAGTGTGCACCGCCACTCCTAAGTAGTCGGATTGCAGTGGCTTGGGGTCCCTCCCGGGTCGCCGAAAACCGACTTCGGATTGTGCAATATCAAAACAGTCTTGGCTATAAACATTTCATAAATAAGGGGTTATCGGAACCCGGATTTTGCCTTGACACCCTCGGGAGGCAACCATAAGATTTCGCCAGAAAGTTCTGATGGCTTTGCCTCCGTTGGAACTATTCTCCCTAGAGAAGAGGCCGCCCTGTTGCCGGGTGGCCTTTTCGTTTTCCCGGCAAGCCATTCCCGGACCTTCTTTACGCGTGGCCGGACCCTAGATACAATCCGACAAGGTACGTGCAAACGGGGGCGCGCCGACGTAGCTCAGTTGGTAGAGCAGCTGATTCGTAATCAGCAGGTCATCGGTTCAAGTCCGATCGTCGGCTCCATCAACTCCACCGTTTCCGGCTTGCAACAGGTGGGTTGCCACAGCACACAAGTGCAAAAGACTCAAGCATTTCCTTTCCTTGTTCCTGCATCGAGTTTGGTACCTGATTATCCACTGTTTTTTTCCTCTACACCTTGCGATGTAGTTGAGCCTCTCCGCATAATCGCCTCAGAAGCTGAGGTGTGAGGGTGACGGCCTCCAACGAGCACATCACTGTTACCCATTACAGCCGAGAAGACGTTCTTCGCATACTGCGCATCCGCCTCAAACAGCTTTCTTCGTGGGAGCGTTCCGGGCTCATCGATCAAACCGATACTTACTCGTTTCAAGACCTTGTTCAGTTACGCAAACTACGGGATCTGCGTGCCACGCGTCT
>CAZSUK010000003.1:0-4240 GCA_964609355.1 uncultured Acidobacteriaceae bacterium
CTGTCCTTGAGTTCGCCGGAGATCCGCAGGCTGGCGCCCGTCGTGGCCTGCTTGATGTTCGATTCATAGCCGGGGACGTCGGAGCCGATCACGATCTGCAGATTGGCGAGGCAGCTGCCGTCGTTCAGTTCGATGAACGAAAAACCCTGCTTGGAATCGCGGCGGGTGCGGACCCAGCCGGCGACTTCCAGCGTCTGCTTACCCGGGTTCACCTTCAATACCTGAAAGCCTTTTGTCTCGAGCCAGCTCTCAATAGTCTGCACGTCCTGGTCGCTGGGCCCGAATTGCTGACCAAATTGTTCAGGCGTCAGCCATTTGTGGAACGTTGCCGTGCCCGGTGTGTGCATATCGCGCAGCAGTTGCTGCAGGGCGGCTTCCTGTTGCGGGCTGCGCTTGAGAACTAACTGCAACCGTTCGAGTTGCATATCCGGAGAAGCCGCGCCGCGGTCGTTCGCTGGACTCGCCAAAGGATGAACGGTACCGCGCAAGGTGACCAGTGCGTGCTCATTCACCGGTTGGGTCACCCGCGACTCCTGCGCCGGCGCGGGACGGACCGCGCCCAGCGATACCAGCAAAACCAATGCCGGTAGGATTGTGTTGCTAAGAGTGCGTCGCATGATCTTCCTTAATGGCCTGTTTAGCCGAAGACAAGACAGACCGGGTGACTCAGCGAGTATTGCTTTCCGCTGGGGTTCAGTAGTCCGGACCGCGTGTTGCGCGCGAAGACGACGATATTGGACGAATCCTCGTTGGCAACCAGCAGCCATTGGTTACCGGGATCGAGGGCGAAATGGCGAGGCGTTTTCCCTCCGCAGTCCACGCGCTGCACTACTTTGAGGGTTCCGTCACTATCGCTGATGGAGTAAACCGCCACGCTGTTATCGCCGCGATTGGAAGCGTATAGGAAGCGGCCGGAAGAGTCGACCGCCACCTGGGCGGCGGTATTCGACCCGGTAAAGCCTTCGGGCAGGGTGGAGATGTTCTGCAGCCGGGTCAGCGTACCGTGCTCCCCATCCCATGCAAGGACATCCACCGTGTTGGCTATTTCATTGAGTGAGTAGGCCCACTTGCCGCTGGGGTGAAACGTAAAACTTCTGGGGCCGGAACCGGGAAGCGCTTCGTAGAAGGGAGGATCGTTGGGTGTGAGCAGCGCCGTCTGCGGATCCAGATGGTAAACCGAGATTCGATCCAGCCCAAGGTCGTTGACCAGCACGTAGCGATTGTCAGGAGATACGGTGGTGCAATGGGTGTGAGGAGCGGCCTGGCGCTCCGGGTCGGCTCCGTGGCCGGTGTAGTGGAATGTGGAAACGGGTGTGCTGAGGGCGCCGTTTTTCAATATCCGAAAGGATGCGGCGCTGCCGCCGTCATAATTGGCCACGAGGGCGGCCTTGCCGCTAAAGTCGACGGCGACTTTGCAGGGCCCTCCACCGCCGGAGGGGACCGTGTTGATCGCCTTCAGCTTGGCGGAAGCGCGCTCGACGGCGAAGGACGTCACGGAACCAGTCTTGTTTCCGCGATACTCATCCACCTCATTCACGGCATAAAGGTGACGGCGATCCGGTGACAAGGTAAGAAAGCTGGGGTTGACCGTAGCAGCCGCCAGTCCCTCGAGTTCGAGTGTGCCCTCATCCGGGTCCCAACGAAACGCATAAATCCCCTGGCTGGTGCTGCCTTTGTCGTTGGTGTAGGTGCCGGCATAGAGGAGGCTTGCTGGTTGGCTGGCCCAGGACCGGGATCGCGAAGCCAGGGCGAGTGCCGAGAGATTCGCCAGAAAAGACCGGCGGCTTGAATATTTCATCCCCGCCATACTACTGTAAGGCGACCCTTTTGCACGAGATTGTGGGTCACGCGGATGCACCACAGGAGGCTGAAAATTGCGAGTAGGACTCTTCACGCGGGAATACCCGCCGCACGTCTATGGCGGGGCCGGAGTGCACGTGGAGTACCTGAGCCGCGAGCTGGCACGCAAGGTTTCCGTCGAGGTCCATTGTTGGGGGCGCCAGCATGCCGACGAAGGCAACTTGCATGTACGCGGCCAGGAACCCTGGAGCGAAATTTCTCAAGGCACGGAAGAGAAGTTCAAGGGCGCGCTGGAAGCTTTCTCTCTGAACCTGACCCAGGTGAAGGCGTTATCGGGGATTGACGTGGTGCATACGCATACCTGGTATGTGTCCATGGCCGGCTTCATGGCAAAGAAGTTGTACGACATCCCTTTTGTGCTGACAACCCACAGTCTGGAACCGCTGCGCGCCTGGAAAGCCGAACAGCTGGGAACCGGCTATGCGATGAGCTCGTGGATGGAGAGAACCGCGATTCTGGACGCGGATGCGGTGATCGCTGTCTCCAGCGGCACAAAAGAAGACATTCTGCGTGCCTACCCTGTAGACCCGGAAAGAATCCACGTCATTTACAACGGGATTGACCTGCAGCAGTACCAACGCACACCAGAGACCTCTGCATTGATCGAATATGGAGTCGACCCGGCGGTTCCCTACGTGCTTTTTGTAGGAAGGATCACACGGCAGAAGGGCGTGACTCATCTGGTCGACGCGATTCGCTACCTTCCGCCCACGACCCAGGTGGTTCTATGCGCAGGCGCTCCGGACACTCCGGAAATTTCCGCGGAACTGCAACGCAAAGTGACCGAGGCACGTGGCTTCAATCCCAGAGTGATCTGGATTGACAAGATGTTGAGTAAGCAAGATGCGATCCAGTTTTATAGTCACGCGACGGTCTTCTGCTGCCCCTCGGTCTACGAGCCGTTTGGCATCATTAATCTGGAAGCCATGGCTTGCAAAGCAGCCGTTGTCGCCAGCGCAGTAGGCGGCATCAAGGAGGTAGTGGTGAACGGGGAGACGGGGCTTTTGGTGCCATTCGATCAGGATCCAACCACCAGCTTTCCTCTGGACCCTGATCGCTTCGCAAGGGATCTAGCCGCTGCATTGAACAATTTGTTGGCTGATCCAGAGAAGTGCCGGCGGTTTGGGGAAGCCGGCCGGAAACGTGCGGAAGAGAAGTTCAGTTGGACCAGTATCGCCAACCAGACGATCGATCTTTACCAGACCCTGATCGAAGCCAGAAAGCGGGCCAAAGCCTGATGAGCAAAACCCTGACGAGTTCAAGCGTGAAGGAGGGACTCCAGAAGAACGGCGCTTCCCTGCTGGATAAAAGCATCCCTGTCAATTTTGACTTCGACTCAGCGATTGCTTCGGAGTCGACGGTCAATATCCTTCAAGACGGGCTGCATTTTCCTTTGCTGGTTTTAAAAGAAACTGCGCTCGCCTATAACCTGGCGGCGATGGCGGAGTGGTGCGCCGCGAACCACTTCCTGATCGCTCCGCATGGCAAGACTACGATGACTCCGCGCATTTTTGAGCGGCAAATGGAAGCGGGGGCCTGGGCGATTACGGTGGCCACGGTGTCTCAAGCTGCTATCTGCGTGGAAACGGGCATCAAGCGTGTTCTGATCGCCAATCAAGTTGTAGGCCGGGCGAATTTGCGCTCGCTGGCGGCGATGATGAAAGCGGATCCAACGCTTGATGTTCTCTGCCTGGTTGATAGCTCAGAAGGAATCGAGTTTTTGACCTCGGAGTGGCAGGCCGCGGGCGCAAATCGCTCTTTAGGAGTCCTGGTAGAAATGGGCCGTCAGGGGTGGCGGACGGGCGCCAGGTCGATCGAGTCCGCCCGCGAATTATGTGCGGAGGTCTTGCGGCATCCGCAGACAATGCGCTTGCGAGGGATTGAAGGCTTTGAAGGACTGGCGCACGCGGCGGAGCCGGGAGAAGATGTAAAACAGGTAAGGCAGTTTCTAGCCAACATCGCGGCGCTGGGAAATGAGGTCCAAAGCCTTCACCGGACGGACAAGGAGCCGCTTCTTTTCAGCGTTGGCGGTAGCAGCTTTCTGGATGCGGTATGGGAGGTTGGGCAGCAGATGCGGGAGGGTTTTCAGTTCGTGATCCGAAGTGGCTGCTATGTTACGCACGACCATGGCTCCTATGCCCAAAGGCTCGCTGCCGCCCAGCAACGAAGTAACGGTGCACATCTGCCGGCATTTCGCCCGGCGTTGGAGTTGTGGTCGCACGTTCAGTCCAAGCCCGAGGAAGGGCTGGCTCTCCTGAATTTCGGCAAGAGAGATTGCCCTTACGACGCAGGGCTGCCGATTCCGCTATTTGCTCACAATCCGAATTCAGGACGTAGGATCGATTTGAGTACTGCTACTGTGTTCAATACAAATGATCAG
>CAZSUK010000004.1:0-16005 GCA_964609355.1 uncultured Acidobacteriaceae bacterium
ATTGGGCAGCGCGTAGAGGAAAGTATCCCATCGTTTTTTCGCTTAGGCCATGCTTACCTCAACCCAGGAGTTATTTCACCCCACTCACCAGGTAGAGTTCCGAGAGAAGCCGGGTGTACCCGTAAACATAGGCTCGTCCATCGGCGCTCATCAACAAATGCGACATATCGTAGAGACCGGTTTCATCCGCAGGATCGATCTCTTTAAACAACTGGCGCTGTCCATTCTGAAGATTCAACCGATAAATCTTCACCGGCGCTGTTTTCCTTTCGTAGACGTACCCAAAGCGCGGGTCTGAGGTCCAATCAAAAAACTCCCCCGGCTGAAGACCCGTAATGGACCGCGGCGGCCCACCATCCAATGGATATAATTTCATGCTGGACGCATCCATCCCGGCAATCAACTTTCCGTCGGGAGACACCTGGCACATACTCACCCCTTCCGGAGTGACCGGGCGCGGCTTACCGCCATCGATGTTCTGGATATAACAACGAACCGCGCGTCCTGCTTCGTTACCCGCAAACAAAACCTGCTTGCCGTCCGGCATCCAGTGGATCATGTGCCGATACTGTTGAATGCCGTACCTGTCGAGGCGGCGGATGGTTCCCGCGCCCGTCGGCAAAAGTTCAAGCTGGGTATAAGCAACCGTGGTGATTGCCCATTTCCCATCGGGAGAAAAATCCCCTGCCATGCCTTCGCCCAGTGGAACCGGCGGCGACCCACGCAGGTCCCGCTCAGCCACGGTATACGTCGGGCCCCCCTCTTCTCCCTGTTCGTCGAACAGCAGCGTGTTCCCGTCACGGGAGATATCTACCGGCAGCGACCAGTCGAGCCAGGAAAGATCCCGCTCTCGCGTAGCGTCGGGGGCCATAACACGGATGCCCGCCCGTTGTTCATCCCGGGTCAACAGCAGCCTGCCATCGGGAGCGATGTCCTGCAGCGTAACCCCACCCAGGGCGCTAAACGCCAACCTCTGGCGCCCGGCCAGGTTTACCGCATAAATACGCCGCTGCAGTCCCGCTCGCGTCGCCGAGAACCAAACCTCGGAGCCATTGGGAGACCAGGCCAACCCCTCTTCGCTTTCCCAACCGCTGGAGAGAACTGTCTTCTTCCCCGTCAGATCAACGACCGAAACCGAACCCCGGTCATCATCGTGGGTCGCGTGATCCAGGAATGCGACCTTGTCGCCCTTGGGTGAAATGCGTGGGTGGCTGATCCATCCATCGGTTTCGTACAGAACATGCCCTACAGGAAACTCAAGCCGCTGCTTGCCCCACATATCGCGCACAATGGCCAGGGACTTTCCATCTGGAGCCCAGTCCGCCCCGGTTACATTTTCCGCGATCTGGCGAGGGGTTCCCCCGCTCAGGGGCACCTGGCCAAGAGTGCCGCGAAAAGTAAACATAAACTCGTTGGTTATCCCCTGCAGCACCGCCATTTCACCAGTAGAAGAAACCGCAAGTACCTGGGTTTCCGGGAGGCCCACGCTGCGGATTCCGGGAATCTTCAGGTCGTCGGAAAAGATTTCCAGGGGTGCCCCTTCCCACGAAGCACCGTAGACGACATTGTGCCCGTCCGGAGCGAACCTGGCCGAATAGACCGTGCCGTGACGGACGGTCAGACGCTGAAAGTCCGGCGGACTCGATGGGGTTGAGCGACGCCCCAACCAGATACCGAGCCCAAGCAAAATTCCACACAGGATAAGGAGGCACGCGAAAACGGCGGCTTTCGTTGGGAAAACCCTCGGCGGCGGAGGAACGAGAACAGGAGGCGGCGCCTCAGGTGGCGCTTCAGCCGGGACGCAATCTAACGTGGCAACAAAGCGATAACCACGCCGCGGCACCGTCTCGATAAAGCAAGGATTGTCAGCGGAATCACCCAGGGCAGTACGCAGCTTGCCAACTGCGACATTCACCGCATGATCGAAATCCCCGTAAGTCTCTTCCGGCCAGATTCGGGTTTGCAACTCTTCCCGAGTGACCAGGTTCCCTGGCCGCTCCAGCAGAATCTCCAGCACCTTGAACGGCTGGTCCTGGAGCTTGATGCGGTTACCAGATTTACGAACCTCTCCAGAATGGAGATCAGCCTCAAACGCTCCAAACCGAATGGTCCGGGACCCGTTTTTCACCTGCGATTCCCCGTTTAGGTATGAGTCTAGCATCGTTACCCCGCCCTTCTGTTGAATGCCACAGATCCCCGAACGTATTCAACTCTTTTGCTGGATATCTTGGTCTCCGCTACCTCTCCAGTCTCTCTCCCATCGACTAACTCTCGGTAGATACACAAGTTAGCTCCAGTGAATTGAGGTCCCGGAAGCGCCAATAAAGCATGGCATAGCGATGAGGTGAAGCCATGCGCGGTCGCAATTTCTGCTTACTGAGTCTGCTTATGCTCTTGGCTCTAGCCAGTGAACTACCGGCTAGAGGCTATACGGATGCCAAGCCGCTCCGGTTCGATCTCTATCACGACTACCTGATCGTTGCCCGAGGGGCGGTTGGCTCCCAAAAGGGCCTGAACTTCCTTGTGGATACCGGGACAAACCCGAGCGTCCTGGACCGAAGGGTGGCACAGAAGCTTCATCTGCAGGAACGGCCCAGCATCCTGGCAGGAATCAACGGCCGGGTGCAAGCCGGACAGGCGACCGTCCCAAGCTTGCAATTTGGACCGCTCCGTAGAGAGAACGTCAACATGGTAGTCGCAGATTTGTCCTTCTTCTCCAAGGCCATCCCGGTTCCCATCGACGGCGTGATTGGCCTGGACGTGGTGGGTCAAACTCGATTTGAAATTGACTACGCGGCAAGCCAAATTTCGTTTGGGCCCATTCCCTCGTTAAAGAACTCCGTTCCTCTGGAGTTGAGGGGTGGACTCCCTATCGTCACCGCAGAGCTGAATCATCTTTCCACGCACCTGGTTTTGGATACGGCGGCATCTGCGCTCATAGTCTTTGCGCCGCAAACGCCAGCCATGGTCTCGCGGGTGAACGCAACTGCCGTGCAGCAGTCGAGCAGCAGGATGGGCGAGTTTGAGCGAAAACCAGTCCAGTTGGGCAACCTGACGTTCGGTCAGATGGAACTTCGTGGGCAGCCGGCCTTCCTGCTCCAAAAACCCTGGGATCGGAACGAAGACTTTGACGGGCTGATGAGTCCAGCACTTCTCGGCATTACCAGGCTTGCCATCGATGTACAACGAGGCGTTGTAGAGTTCAGCCGCTGAAGCCATCGATTCTGGCGTCTAATGAGCTATGGCGACGGACTCAGTATCGCGGCAGTATGTCTCGAACGCAGACAGCCACGCCCTTCTCACCTCACTCGAGCAACTCCCGGGTGACCCCGGTCACGGGTTCTTCGGACCCCACTCGGTCACCTGGCGGGTGAACAGCGAGTCCGCTGTCTTTCTCGGTGCTGGGCGTGCAGCGCTCTTGCAATTGGCTCATCCCTGGGTGGCCGCAGCCCTGGCCCAGCATTCCACACTGCTGCATGATGCCGTCGGTCGCTTCCATTCGACCTTTCGTGTCATCTACACCATGCTCTTCGGCACCCGCGCGCAGGCCACCGAGGCCTCCAGGCAGCTCTACCAACTACATACCGGGATCCGAGGCGAGTTGCCGCATGCAGTGGGCCCATACCTTCGAGGTGAGCACTACGAAGCGAATGAAGTCGCTGCTCTTCGCTGGGTCTATGCCACCCTGGTCGAGAGCGCGATCCTCGCCTACGAGTTTGTCTTGCCGCCGCTCACCTCTGCCGACCGCCAACAATACTATGAGGAGAGCAAACGAATGGCTGCCCTCTTCGGCATTCCGGCTGCCGCGCTCCCGGTAAACTGGGAAGCTTTCACCCAATACACCGCCGCGATGTTCCGCTCTCCGCAATTGAGCGTGGACGCGGCAGCTCGCGCTCTTGGCCATAGCGTGCTCTCAGGAGGAGGCACCTGGATTCGTCCTCCCTACTGGTACAAAGCACTGACCGCCCACTGGATACCGCCCCGGCTACTATCTGAATTCGAATTGGACTTCGGTCCACCCGAGGAACGAGCTGTCGAGCGGGCCGCGCGCTGGCTGCCCCGCATTTATCCTTCTCTCCCCGGCCTGCTGCGTTTTGTCGGACCTTTTCATGAGGCGCAGGCCCGGCTATCCGGTCGCGTCCCTGGCCTGATCACCCGCAAAAGCAATCGTTTCTGGATGGGCCAGCCTCGGTTGCTCTATTCAAAATGACTCGCGGACTGCAACCGTGCTACCTGACAACGCAGTTCCTGATTTGCCTGCAACAACTCGGCAATCAAGAAATGCAGGCGCCGGCACTCGTCTTCGAGCGCCAAATGATCGAGCGCCGCCGCCTGCTCCTGTTCTTCAGACCTCGTCGATGAGCCGTGCCGCAGCATCGATCGCCTCCGCTACTTTGCGCGTTTGCTCCGGAGACAAATTGCCACGCTCCGTCCGGATCTTCAACGCATACCGCAGGTTCATAATTGCCCGCATAATCTGCGGCGATCTCCCCCTGCCGAAAACTTTGGCCGCCTGCTCCATCCGTCCAAAAATCGCCTTGACGACGACTTTGTTCTCTTGCAAATACTCCAAACCACTCTCCGTGGCGGCGTAAAGCTTCTTGTTACTCTCGGTCGAAGAAACGGTGGCATACCCTTCCTCCTCCAGCATGGTCAGCGTGGGGTAAACCACTCCCGGACTGGGGGCATATCCGCCAGAGAGCCGCTCTTCAATAGCCTTGATGATCTCGTAGCCATAGCTAGGCTTATCGGCAATCAGCTGCAGAATCACGAACCGCAATTCCCCATTGTCGAAATGCCTCTCCCGACCACCGCCAAAACCGCGATCGTGATCACGGTGGCCGCCGAAGCCTCTATGCCGTCCGTGGTGGTGTTCCCCTCCGTGATGCCGGCCGCCTCGCAGGTCTTCAAATCTTTCTTGTTCAAACATATCTTCTTCTCCTGTTTTCGATATATCTTACGATATATCTTAGACTGTCTAAAGTCAATTAGGATTCACCATATTCAGAAAATTCTGCGTTGAGATTTCAGGGCGAGGGGGAGAAAGTGGGGACTATGTGCCCCGGGAAAGAACCGCAGATCTCTCCACTACGCTGCGCTCCGGTCGAGATGACAAAGGGGAGGGTCGTTATGGACCGCAGCAGCGGTCTGAGGACGCGCAAACCGCAGATCGTTACCTCGCTGCGCTTCCGTCGAGATGAAAAACGGCTCCTTTCCAGCAACTTCTTTCTGGAGGCGCCCCTCTACCGTTTGTCATCTCGACCGAAGCGTACCCGGATTTCCTACTTCGCGCTGCCCTCGACGACCAAGTGTGCGGCTCTCTGTAAGGAGAGCCGCATGCAGACCATCAACGCCACGGGTCTTCACAGGAAATCCGTGGGAGCGAAGTGGAGAGATCTCTGTGTGGATGCGCTTTCTTGGAAATGTTTTTCGCGGAGTGGAGGGACCTGCGCACGGTCTACTGAACAGCGGAGCCAACGGACCCGTCGCCACGGGACAAATCTCCGACGATAAACCAGTAGCAAAATATTCCCCCGAGCAGCACGATCGCGGCCAGCGCGAATCCCGGCGCGTAGGAACCAGTGCGGCTAATCAGCACTCCGGTCAGTAAAGGCGCCAACACACCTGCTAAATTACCGGCGAAGTTCTCAAAACCGGTCCACAATCCCACATCCTCGTGGGGAGCGCAGCATTGCAGGATCACTATAAGATTGCCCGTCGCCAATCCCACCAGAGAGGCGCCAGCGATGAACGCCACCGCGGCATTGGCGCTGTGCACCCGCGACGCGGGAATCAACAACAACCCGGAAAGGAAGGCTACCGTGACAATCCCCTTCCGCGTCTTCGTTTCGTTCCAACCGAATACGATCAATCGGTCCGCGATCCATCCACCCAACGGCTCGCTGGCGCCAAACACGAAATACGGCAGCGCGGAGAAAAAGCCGGCCCGCAGGATCGTAAGGTGACGCACCGTCACCAGGTAGTCCGGCAGCCAGGTGACAAACAAGTACCAGTAGTAGTCGAAGCAAAAGAAACCGAGACAGATACCAATAAGGTTTCGATTACTGAGCAACCATAGTATCTGCTGTTTGCGATTGCGGGTCGAATTTGCCGGCCGGGGGCGCTGGTCCAGTTTTCCTTTGGTGGCCCACAACCAGGGGATCACCCACACCAGCGCGGCAAAACCGATCACGCGAAAAGTGACTCGCCAACCCAACCGGACCAGCAGCCAGGGGATAATCAATCCGCCCATAACCAGTCCCATGCGCGTGCCGAAGTCGAACAGACCGCAGGGCAGCCCGCGCTCTTTGGGCCCGAACAACATGCTCACAATCTTCGTCCCGCCGGGCAGGTAGATTGACTCGCCCAAACCGAGCAGCATCCGAAACAGGATCAGCACGCCGAGGCTGCCGGCAAAGCCAGTCAACCCCTGGCCTACCGACCACAACACGAAGGCGCCGAAATAGAGCCAGCGCAGGTTGACGCGATCAGCCGCCCAACCAACCGGGATCTGCATCAGGGCATACAACCAGAAAAATGCCGAAAGCAATAACCCTTTGCTTTCCGGCCCCAGCCCCAGGTCTCTGGAAAGCATGGGCAAAGCCATGGAGATGCTGGATCGATCAAGGTAATTAATCAGAGAAGCGGCGAACAACAGCCACACGATGGGCCAGCGTCCGGCAACCACATTGCTGGGAGGTGTTGCCGCGTCGACGTATTGGTTGGAAGCCCTGGCCATGAGGGGTAAAGCGGCAAGCTGCCAGTATACCTATCGCGCGCGTGGATCTATAAAGTGCGGATGGCCCTAACCAAGTGAGGGTCGCGCGAAGGATGGGGCACCCGTCGATTGGTGGCGGGGATAGAGCGGAAGAGCGCCACCTGCTAGTGAGCAGCTACAGGTTCGCGGCGCAATTCCTGTAACGCGTTGACAGTGATCTGGCGTCTCTGGATGGCTGCAATTCCCTCCGCCGCTGCCCTTGCTGCCGCAATCGTGGTGATGGTAGGGATTCGCTGGGTCACCGCAGCTCGGCGAATCGCTTTTTCGTCGAAGAACGTGTCCTGACCGTGTGGTGTATTCACGATCAATTGGATACGCTCGCCCTTGATCAAGTCGACTACGTTGGGACGGCCTTCCTTGACCTTGTAGACGCGCTCCACGACCAAGCCGGCCTGCTCCAGAACGTCTGCAGTACCCTGCGTAGCTACCAGGTGAAAACCCAATTCGACATACTGCCGGGCCAAGTCCAGCACCACCGCCTTGTCGCGGTCATTCACGCTAAAAAAGACCGTGCCTTTGACCGGCAACACCTGTCCGGCGGAGAGCTGCGCCTTAGCGAAGGCCTCCCCAAAATTGTCGGCGACACCCATCACTTCGCCGGTCGACTTCATCTCCGGACCCAACACCGTATCGACCCCGGGAAACTTGTTCCACGGAAAGACCGGGGACTTGACGAAAAAGTGGCTGCCAGTCGCGAGATCGGTGCGCTCGGCGACCTGCTCCGGCATCAACTCGCGCAGCGTACGGCCGGTCATCAGGCGTGCTGCCATCTTGGCCAGCGGCACTCCGGTCGCCTTCGATACGTACGGAACGGTCCGCGAAGCACGCGGATTTACCTCGATGACAAACACCTTGTCCGGTTCGCCCGAGCGGCGCTGGATGGCAAACTGCAAATTCACCAGGCCGACCACATTCAGAGCCAGCGCAAGTTCACGGGTGTAGGTGCGAATCGTGTCCAACGTCGACGGAGCTAAATCGGCTGCGGGGAGCACGCAGGAAGAATCGCCGGAGTGGATGCCCGCTTCTTCAATATGCTGCATGATGCCAGCGATGACGACATCTCTTCCGTCGCACAGGGCGTCCACGTCGACTTCGACTGCATCCTCCAGGAAGTGATCAACCAGGACAGGGCGCTCCTGCGAGTACTCCACTGCTTCGCCCATATACCGGCGTACCGCATCAGCGTCGTAGGCGATGACCATTGCACGGCCGCCGAGCACGTAGGACGGCCTTACCAGCACCGGGTATCCGACGCGTTCCGCACCTTCCAGTGCCTCCTCAACGGTGGTCACCATGGCGCCCGGCGGCTGAGGAATTTTCAGATCCTCCAGCAACTTGCCGAACCGCTTGCGATCCTCAGCCAGATCGATGCTTTCCGGAGACGTGCCCAGGATTTTTATGCCGGCAGCTTTCAACGGGAGAGCGAGATTGAGCGGAGTCTGGCCTCCGAACTGCACAATCATCCCTATATCAACGCCCGAGGAGGCCTCGTGCTCATAGACGGCCAGCACGTCTTCCAGGGTCAGGGGCTCGAAGTACAAGCGGTCACTGGTGTCGTAATCGGTCGACACCGTTTCCGGATTGCAATTGACCATGATGGTTTCGTAGTCGTCTTCGCTGAGCGCGAACGCGGCATGGCAGCAGCAATAGTCGAACTCGATTCCCTGCCCGATACGGTTGGGGCCGCTGCCCAAAATAATGACTTTCCGCCGCGACGTCGGCGGCGCTTCATCTTCCTCATCGTAGGTGGAATACAGATAAGGAGTGTCGCTGTCGAATTCTGCGGCGCAGGTATCCACCTTCTTGAAGACCGGAGTGACGCCATAGCGAAGGCGCAGATCCCTGACCGCGACCGCACCGTCCACACTATCCATACCCCATACTTCAGCGATTCGTGCGTCGGAGATGCCCATCCGTTTGGCTTTGCGCAACACATCCGCCGGCATCGTTTCCAGCGAATAGTCGGCTAGTTTCTGGATGGCCTCAGTGACCTCTTTAATCTGATACAGGAACCACGGATCCATCGACGTCATGCGAGCGATTTCGCGCACCGAGAGCCCGCTGCGCAGCCCGTAGCGAATGTAGTTCAACCGCTCCGGTTGTGGAGTCACCAGGCGCTGCGTCAGCCGCTTGGGCTCGATCACTTCAGAACTGATGCGCTTGCCGGTATCGAGCGATCGAAGTGCCTTCATCAGCGCTTCTTTGAAGGTACGGCCCAGCGCCATCACTTCGCCTACAGACTTCATCTGCGGGCCCAGGTTCTCGTCGGCGCCGGGAAACTTCTCAAACTGCCACTTGGGGATTTTTACCACCACGTAGTCGATGCTCGGCTCAAAGCATGCGGGAGTCTTGCGGGTGATGTCGTTGGGAATCTCATCGAGCGTATATCCGACCGCCAGCTTGGCGGCGATCTTGGCTATGGGAAAACCAGTGGCCTTGGAGGCCAACGCCGAAGACCGCGATACCCGCGGATTCATCTCAATCACGGTCATTCGTCCGGTGGCTGGATTGACTGCGAATTGCACATTGGAACCACCGGTTTCGACCCCGATCTCACGCATAATGCGAATGGCGGCGTCGCGCATCGATTGGTATTCACGGTCGGTCAAGGTTTGCGCCGGCGCAACCGTGATGGAATCGCCGGTATGCACACCCATCGGATCCATGTTCTCGATGGAACAAATGATGATCACGTTGTCGGCGAGATCGCGGACCACCTCGAGTTCGTATTCCTTCCAGCCCAGAACCGACTCTTCGATCAGACACTCGTGGACGGGGGACAGGTCGAGCCCGCGACCCAGGATGTCCATCAATTCTTCACGGTTATAGGCCAGGCCGCCGCCTGAGCCGCCGAGTGTGAAGGATGGCCGGATGATAACCGGGAAGCCGATCTTGGCTGCAAATTCTGCGCCGTCGCGAATGTTGTTGACGAGTGCGGAGCGCGGAACATCCAAGCCGATGCGCGCCATGGCGTCTTTGAAAAGCAGCCGGTCTTCCGCTTTCTTGATGGCTTCGAGCCGGGCGCCAATCATTTCCACGTCATATTTTTCCAGAATGCCAGCATCGGCGAGGTCGACGGCAAGATTCAGCGCCGTCTGCCCGCCCACCGTGGGCAGCAGGGCAAACTTGCCAGTGCGGCGGCCGGCTGTATCGGTCATCCGTTCAGATTCCCGGCGAATGATTTCTTCGACGTACTCCGGGGTTAGCGGTTCAATATAGGTGCGGTCGGCAAGCTCCGGATCGGTCATGATGGTCGCCGGGTTGGAATTCACCAGCACCACTTCGTAGCCTTCGGCCTTGAGTGCTTTGCAAGCCTGGGTGCCGGAGTAGTCAAACTCGGCCGACTGCCCAATGACGATTGGCCCAGAGCCGATTACTAGAATCTTGGTTATGTCGTTCCTGCGTGGCATCTTATCTATTCCGTTTCAACGGGACGGCCTTGTTTGGTAGTTAACGGGTCATGAATGTTGAGAAAACGTCGGGCTTTAGCCCCCGAAGTGCGCCTTTTCTGTCCCTTCAATTCCATCCCGGTCCAACCCAGCTTCATCGCTTCCATTCTTCCATCATTTTTCTGAAGTCTCGAAAGAGATAATTGGAGTCGTGGGGCCCAGGACTCGCCTCGGGATGATATTGCACACTGAACAGTGGCAGCGTGCGGTGACGCAAGCCCTCGAGCGTGTTGTCGTTCAGGTCGATATGGGTTAGCTCGACCTCGTTCTGATTGATCGAGTTCGGATCGACGGCGTAGTTGTGGTTGTGCGCCGTGATCTCCACCTTGCCGGTTTGCGTTTGCTGCACTGGGTGATTTCCACCGTGGTGCCCAAATTTGAGCTTGTAGGTCTTGCCGCCGAGAGCCAAACCGATCAACTGGTGACCCAGGCAGATGCCGAACATCGGCTTGCGCCCCACCAGCTTGCGGATGTTTTCCTGGGCGTAGGTCACCGGCTCCGGATCACCTGGCCCATTTGAGAGAAAAATGCCGTCAGGTTGCAAGGCCAGCACATCTTCGGCGGGTGTCTCCGCGGGCACTACCGTGACCCGGCAGGCTTCGCGCGTAAGCATGCGCAGAATATTGTGCTTGATGCCAAAGTCGTAAGCCACGACGTGGAGATCAGGAGGTGGTAGCTTCAGGCTCTCATCGCCTTGTTGCAAGGGATCGCCATCGAAATTCCGCCGGTCGTTGCAGTCCCATTCATACAACGATTTGGTGCTCACGACCTTGGCCAGGTCCGTTCCATCCATCTTGCGGATGCCGCGAGCCTTGAGGATGAGTTTGTCTGGATCGGTCTCGAGCGAGGAAATGACACCACGCAAAACACCATGGGTTCTCAGGTGGCGAACTACCGCGCGCGTATCGATCTCGGCGATCACCGGAACGTTGAATCGCTCCAGATATTCTTCCGTCACCTGCTGCGAACGCCAGTTGGAGCTGACGGGCGAGAACTCGCGCGTCACCAGCCCCTCAATGTAGGGCCGGCTGGCTTCATTGTCGGCAGCGTTGGTCCCGTAGTTGCCGATTTGAGGATTGGTCAGGACAACAATCTGTCCAGCGTAAGAAGGGTCAGTAAAGATTTCCTGGTAGCCTGTCAGGGCGGTATTGAAAACCACTTCACCAAAACATTCGCGTCTGGCTCCATAGCTCTCACCGCGGAAGATGCGCCCGTCTTCGAGCGCGAGGATTGCCTGCATGGCTTCTCCGTAGGGTGGATTTAGTCAATTTTAACAGGTAATCAGCGGCGAATCAGTGGATGATTCCCATGTCTTCCGCCGGCCAATATACGAAGGAGGCCTTGCCGTAGATCAGGTCCCGCGGCACCGGGCCAAAGTCGCGGCTGTCGCTCGAAATCGAGCGATGATCGCCCATGACGAAATACTCGCCCGGCGGAATCACGATCGCGTCCTCAGAGCGGCTATCGTGATATCTCCTTGGCACATATGGCTCGGGCAGGAGTCTGCCGTTGATGTAGGTGCGCCCGTCATCAATACGAAGTTCGTCGCCAGGCTCCGCGATCACCCGCTTGATGTAGCTCTTCTGCGGATCGCGTGGGTAGTGAAACACCACCACATCTCCGCGATGCACATCTTCGAAGTGATACACAAACTTGTTAATGAAGAGCCGGTCCTGATCTCCCAGGCGCGGCAACATGCTCGTGCCCTCAACCCTCACCGGTTGATAAAGAAAAGTGATGATGAAAAACGACACGGCAAGAGAAAACAGCATGTCGCGGCCCCACAGCCAAAAACTGCGACCGTGTTGCTCTTCCACACTCATCAGTTACAACCCGGGCTGCCGAAGGGGCAAAGGATGCGCTGCCTGGGCTTGGCCATTGGTTGTTGCTGTCCGGCAGGAGCCATCTGCGCCTGTCCCCGGGATTCGTCGGCACTGGCAAGCTGAGACTGCTGCAGGATAAGAGGCCTTTGTAGAACCATCTCCACCGAGGTTCCTGAAGGAATGACAATGTCGTTACCGCGTGTGAACAGGGTATAGATGGCACCAGCAGCCGCCCCGGCGAGCCCACCATAACCGGCGCTCTTGGCCACGTCTCCGGTACCGATACCGGCGATCGAACCGGCGCCGGCGCCGATCGCTGCTCCTTTGAGCACATTGCCGACATCACGTCCCTTGTTCCCTGCTTGCTCCACCGTACCTTCACTTCCTTTTACTTTCGGACCGTCCGAGCCAGGCAAACTGTTCAGGACGCCTGGTACTTCCACCACCTGCCCGTTGGGAAAAATCATGGTGGTAAAGTGCAGATCGAGTTGCGCCCGGCCCTTGACCCGGCCCGGCCGCTGTACCCGGTCGACGACACCCTGCACGTAGACTCCCACTGGCACCATGACCCGTGAATTGCCGACTACCGGAAAAGAAGAAACCAGGTAAACGCCATCTCCCTGTTGTGCCGTCTTGGTGTTAATCCCGTTCTTCAGTGACAGCAGGATTTTGGTTCCGGCGGGCACAGTGTAGGTCGGTGTTGCGGCGGCCGGCTGAGGAGCTGCGGGCGGCGATTGCGCCAATCCCTGCGTCGCTCCCTGTTGCGCCAGTCCTTGGATGGACACCATTCCGGCTACCAGCCCGATCGCGACGAGTCGGCTATGAATGGTCATCCCCTGCAATCCTCAATGCTTAAGTATAGACGGGTCCTGAGAGCGATCGGGAGCACCTTCGTTTAGATCGCTCTGCGGTGAGCTAGCATAGTCGAGGCCAAGGCCCAATTTGAGAATGCCTCCACCGATCGTAACCATTCCCGCTTCTGCTTCGGCGCAGCGCCTTCGGTTTGCCGACGCTTACTCAGTTTTGGATCAGGCCATTTCCGAACAGGCGTTCCCTGGCGCCGTCTTTGGGGTGCTGGCGGAAGGTCAGGTGGCTGCGCTCGATGGGTTTGGCGCTTTTACCTACAACCCACAGGGCCCACTTGTTACCCCGTCAACTGTCTACGACCTGGCCAGTGTTACCAAGGTGATCGCGACCACATCCATGGCCATGCTCCTGTATCAGAATGGAGGGCTCGCGCTCGACCGGCCTTTGGTCCATTTTCTTCCCGGTTTTGCACAGGGCGAAGCCGCCGGAAGCGCACGCCACCAGGTGACCCTGCGCATGTTACTGGCCCACGCATCCGGGTTACCTGGGTACGCTCGTCTATTCGAAGAGACTCCCGGCCGCGAGGATTTGCTCGCTGCCTGCCTTCGCCTTTCCCTCCAATCTCCTCCTGGGAGCCATGCCGAATATTCCGACCCGGGCTTCATCCTTTTGGGCCAGGTGCTCGAGGGGATTGCCGGGGAAGGACTGGAAACCTTCAGCACGCGCGAAGTATTCGCTCCGCTATCCATGACCAGCACTCGCTTTCGGCCGCCGGACGATTGGCGCTCGGCGATCCCGCCCACCGAACAAGACGTTACCTTCCGCCACCGCGTGATCCAGGGAGAGGTACAGGATGAAAACTGTTTTGTTCTGGGTGGAATTGGCGGCCACGCCGGGCTGTTCTCCAACGCTCTCGATACCCTGCGTTACGCCGAGTGCCTGCTGGGCAAAGGACGACCTTTCAGCTCCGAAACCGTCCAACTATTTACGACCCGCGCGCAGTTGCCGCCGGATAGCTCCCGAGCGCTGGGATGGGACACGCCCTCGCAGCCTTCCTCCTCGGGCAAGTTTTTCAGTCGCCATTCCGCCGGGCATCTCGGCTATGCTGGTACATCGCTCTGGATCGACTTCGAGCATCACATAGCTGTCGTGTTGCTTACCAATCGCACTTGGCCCGACCGGCAGAGGCAGGCCATACGCGTTGTACGGCCTGCCTTCCACGACGCGGTGATGAAAGCATTGAAGGGGGGGTAATCGCCATAACCCAAAAGTGTTTGCGTCGCTGGCACGCTAAGCCCTAATTTCAGAGCAAAGTCTTCCCGGTTAGAGATAAAATCAAACAGTTGAGTTGGAGCTGACTAAACCAAAATGGCCACAACAAGCAGTTTTCACACCGAGACAGGCACCGGCCAGGACGCAAATGTCGATCAGCCGCAAGACCTGCACGATCTTACGACGGAGAGTTCCAACGAAGCCTCTATGGGCTTCGACACCAAATCCGCCTTAGAAATTGCGCGCATTATCAACCATGAAGACTCCAAAATTGCCGCCGCGGTTAAGAAGTCCCTTCCTGAAATAGCTCTGGTGATTGACATGGTGGCGCGTAGCCTGCGCGATGGGGGACGCCTGATCTACGTTGGCGCTGGCTCCAGCGGCCGCATCGCCGGACTGGACTCCTCCGAGTGCCCGCCCACCTTTTCCACTCCTCCGCAAAGCGTCCAGTACATCATGGCAGGGGGCCCGAAGGCCCTGGCCTCTGCGGTCGAAGTGAACGAAGATTCCACAGAATTAGGACAGCGCGATATTGCCCGCCGCCGCCCCACCCGCAAGGATGTGGTCATCGGTCTCTCTTCCAGTGGGCGCACACCGTACGTGGTCGCTGCCGTTGAATATGCGCGTGCCCGCGGCGCCAAGACCGCAGCCGTTACCTGTAATCACAACACTCCTCTTTCTGGCGTGGCAGACATTTGCATCGTGGCGGAAGTCGGACCCGAAGTGGTCTCCGGATCGACGCGCATGAAGGCCGCTACGGCGCAGAAGATGGTGCTCAACATGATCACCACGGGCGCCATGACGCGGCTTGGCTACGTCTATGACAACCTGATGGTCAATGTGCACATGCAGAACACCAAACTGGTGGAGCGTGGCATCAGCATTTTGATGCGGGCCTGCAAGATCGATCGCGACCAGGCGGTGCTCACCATCAAGTCTGCTGGACGAAGCGTTCCTGTCGCCCTGGTGATGCTTAAGGCAGGTGTGGACAAACCCGAGGCGGTGCGCCGCCTGGCGAAGTCCGATGGCAATGTTCGTTTGGCAATCGAAGATACGACGCTTGAGTTATAGAACATAAGTCAAGGTAAGGAGCACCCCCGGGCTCTCATGGACAAATTTGTGATTCGCGGCGGAAATCCGCTGCTAGGAAAGATTCGGGTAAGCGGAGCCAAGAATTCCGCCCTGCCCTGCATGGCCGCCGCGATCCTCACCGAAGATGAAGTGGTGCTGGAGAACATTCCCCAGGTCCGCGACATTGAGACCGAGCGTAGGTTGCTGACTTCCATGGGCGCTGAGGTCGAACTCGGTTACGGGCGAGCGCAGCACCGTTCCACCATCAGCTGCCGCGTGCTCTCAGACCCTACCGCCAAATACGAAATCGTCAAGACCATGCGAGCTTCATCGCTGGTTCTGGGCCCTCTGGTCGCACGCTGTGGGCTCGCGCGCGTGGCCCAGCCTGGCGGATGCGCGATTGGTGATCGGCCCATCGATCTTCACCTCAAGGGACTGGAAGCGATGGGGGCGACCATCGTGCAGGAGCACGGTTATCTGGAAGCACGCGCCCAAAAACTCCACGGCGCCCACATCGTGTTCGACAAGATCACCGTCACCGGGACAGAAGACCTGCTCATGGCAGCGGTTCTGGCTGAAGGCGATACTCTGATGGAAAATTGCGCCCGCGAGCCTGAGGTGGTTGACTTGGCCGCTCTTCTGGTGGCCATGGGCGCAAATATTCAGGGCGCCGGGACCCCGGTCATCAAGGTGACGGGCGTGACCAAACTGCATGGCGCCAAGCACCGCATCAACCCCGACCGGATTGAAGCTGGAACCTATCTGGTGGCCGGCGCTATCTCCGGAGGCGACCTGGTGGTGGCTG
>CAZSUK010000005.1:0-6012 GCA_964609355.1 uncultured Acidobacteriaceae bacterium
CGCGCAAAGCCGGTGCGACTGATCGGGATCGACTGCGTCATAAGGCAAGGTCATTTCGCGTTTGCCGCGCAACGGATGCCCGATCACAAAAATGCGGAAGAGCAGCACTGCCAGCGAGAAGCGGTCGCTGGCGGCGTTGGGGGCCACCAGGTCCCTGGCCACCTCGGGAGCCATAAAATCGGGCGTGCCCTTGATGCTGCCCGGCTTCAGGTTCACATCCACGTTGTCGTTATCGGCAATCCGAATGTCCCCTGTGTCAGGGTTGAAAAATACATTGCCAAAATTGATATCCCGGTAGCACAGACCGGCGGCGTGCAGCTTGAGGAAGCTATGCGCCAGGTTGAATCCCACCATGGTCAGCGCCCGGAAAGTGGGTGCGGTCTGGCCCCCAATCAAGCCTGCCATGCTGATGAATTCTGGCGTTTTGATGGGCATCAGGTAGCCGCCGTAGACACTGCTGCGGGGATACGAGACCAGGTCGAAGGGCCATAGAAACTGTTCCGTAGGCGTCCCGCTGCTGATGGCTACCTTCAGCCGCTCCCACAGTCTCTGGTCTCCAGACAGAAACTCCGGCCGATACCACTTCAGGGCATAGTGCTTATCGCCGATGCGCGCGCGATACACTTCGGCCTGGGCGCCTTCGCCCAAAGTATCTTCAATCGTCGCCGCGGATTGCATATTGCGGGCGATCAGCACATCGCCCCGCTTCAACATTCCCGCTATCATCGTGGGACCCTCACTGCGGTTGATCGGCCGGCGCTGCGGGTGAAGCTTCTGCTGCCGGCGTCAGAGTTCCCTTGATATCCGGTTCAAAGATGATGGTGACAGTTTTTTCACCCAGCCTGACGTTGTCTCCCGGAGGAATCCGCTTGTGAGTGCCCACCACCTCCCATTTATCGGTGGAGCGGTTGATCAGAATAAAGGCCTTGTTCTCATCCAACGCAACTTCGGCGTAATCCTTTTGAAATTCCGCGGGCTTCGCCTTGGGGCCAATGAGGATCGGGGGAACGTGCGAATCCTGGCCCAGCGTTAGCTTCTTGTCGTTCACCTGCAACAGCCATTCATCCGGCGGCGGCTTGTGAGTCAAGGCCGCGGGCTTTGCCGGTGGTTTCTTGCTCGCAGCGTCGAGGGTGGGAGGCAGAGGACTGCGCGCCGCGGAAGGCGGAAAAATCCTATTGTGAAAAACCGCTATGACGATAGCTATCGCGGCGATGACCAGCACCGCAATGGTATTGCGGAGCCGGCGGTTATCCTTGCGCGTCTGTTCTACCCGCAGCGCAAGCTCGTGCAACTTATGCTGCTGGCTGCTGTGCCGCGCCTTGAGTTGTTCAATCAAAGCGGACTTGGACGCCGGCGGTATCAGCGGCCGTGGCGCCTTGGCTGCTCCCGCAGCGCTTAGATCGTCCTGCAGGATTGCCAGCGTGATGTCATCGCCGCTACCCTGTTGAGTCGCCTCGGTCAGAATGGCCGGCAGTTCCTCTGCCAGTGACGAAATACCTTGCTCACGGATAATTTCCAGGTAGTCCTGCCCGATCTTCAGGAAATCGTCGTCGGAGCGAAACGAGTTGGCATAGCCATCCGTCGACAACAAGACCAGGGATGGAAGCGCTCCCGCGGTGACCCCCGCGATTACCCACGACGAGCGAAAATCTTTCCACGCTTCCGCTTGGCACAGAGAAGTCGTCTGGTTGGCAATCAGCCGATCGTCCGGAGGCAGCGGTCGGGTCGTCGTCCCCTGGGCGCTCACGCTCAGGATTTCCCCATCGCCCAGTTGCAGATAGAGCAGAACTTTATCGGTGGCCGCTGCTGCCAACAGGGTCGCGCCGTAGGCCAGCTCCGGTGAGCTCTCGACCGCGGCCCGGCCCTCCACCCCTTCTTCCTTTTCCACGTTCGCCAGTTCCGCTTCGCTGAAAGGTGTGTTTTCCAGGTCACTCTGCACTGCGGCCAGCCAGCCACTCACAATCTTCCGTTCCAGCTCATGTACCTGTTCGGGAACGAAGGGCACCTGGCCGTTACTGGAGACGGATTCGCGAAGAAAGGTCTGCAGCGTGGCGGCAACCGTACTCACGGCGAGCGAAGAGCCAATCTGGCTGCGGAAGTGTCGTGCACTCCCATGGCCATCAGAAACAACTGCTACCGCCACGGTTCCTTGTGCACCAGGAGTGACCGTGCACTGCACTGCATCCTGGTTAGGGAGTCCGGAGCGCTGATGGGAGCTGCCTCGTATGCAGGCATGGGCCACTTTCCAACTCATCGTTTCACCTCAGCCACGATACCTCTATTTGTGCTCACGGCTGACAAAAATCCTTACCACGCATCATCGTCGGTCGACGGGGCACTCACCACTGGAGCCGACGCGGCCTCCTTGCCTGGAGGCGTAGCAGTTACCGAAGTGGATACATAACGGAAGTAGCGGACCAGTTGTTCCGCGTTATCTACTCGTAACACCGGCTTCTCTGGGTTGTCGACAAACTTGCGTAACGTCTCCTGGTCGGCATCCTGGCCGATGGCGATCGCCTGCCTCACTGCGCGCCGGCCCCAGGGAACATCGAGCAGTGCCTGCAGTGCAGATTTCCAGTCGTCGGTTGGCTTGCCATCGGAGATCAACACCAGCTGTGGCGGCAACATGCGGGCATTGGCGGGCATGTTACTCAGTTCCATCGACAGCAGGGCGAACGCCTGGCCCAGGTCCGTTTCGCCCTCCGCATGCAGATCCACCCACTTGAAATCGTTGAGCAATGTGGGCTCGGCAATATGCCAGCTCGCACCGCTGGCAAAGCGGATCACTCGCACATAAAACTGCACCTCGGGATTGCCCTCCGCGGCCTTGCGCATCGCGGGGATCACTTCCCGAATAGCATTATTTAGCGCTTCAATCTTGCCGCTGATGGCCATGGATCCGGAACAATCCAGCAGCCAGATAACGTGAAGAGGTCTGCCCGCATACTCTCCACCAGGTCGCACCGCCATATTGTCTACTCTCCGTCGTAATCCACTCTTTCACTCAAACCAACTCTGAACGGTGTCCTGGTATCACGCCCTTTCACTCGTACCAACTCTGTAGGGGTGCCCCATGTTCGCACCAGCGTACGTGGGTTGATAAAGACGGGGCGACCCGGATTTCCTGCCAGAGGCATTCGCAAGAGCCACGTGTGCGGCTTTCATTAAGGAAAGCCGCATGAAGTTCCGCGAAGCCAACGGGGCCCACAGGAAATCCGGGGGAAGCCCCATCAAAGGTCTGTCTTTTCTCTATCCCGCATCAACGGCTTTGCCGGAGAATTGCGTTTCTTCTCTGTCCAGAACTACTTAAAAATCGGGGACCGCTGCTTCGCTCCGGATAATAAACTTGCTCACGATTAAGATACCGTCACGCTAACAAATTTGCCATCCTGCCCTTGATCTCGCCAGCTAAGAGCCGGTCGGAATGCCTTTGGGCAAGCGGAATTGAAGCACCGTCTCCGCACTCACCTTCACCGGCGCAGGATGAGAGGTGATTGCGCCTGTTGCCCCACCGGCGCCGGCGCCCGCCAGCGCACCCGTCCCAGCATGATGAAACAGGTGACCCGTGATCGCGCCGATGGCTGCGCCCGCGGCGGTGCCGATGCCCGTCCGCTCAGCAGTCCGCACCCCCTGCGACGGTCCGTCCACTTGCTTGGAGGACCCGGAGATACGCAGCAATTTGCCGTGTGTCGTCAATCCCACCAGCGCCAACTCGACTTGTGATTTTCCCGAGATCTTGCCGCTCTTATCGATCCTCACTACTTTCAATTGCGCCGGTGCTCCACGCTGCACCACGACGTTGCCTCCGCTGGTCAGCGGCGTCACCACCGTCGCCGATAGCAGTTCACCGACCGTGGCGTTGTCCGAATTAAAGTCCGTGTCCAGGCGCACCACGACCGAGGTAGGGGCCGATATTACCGGAGATGATTTTGCCTGCTGGCTGCCGGGTCCAGCACTGTGATCGGCAACCGTGTTGTTACCTGACTGCCCGTCCTGAGCTTGGGTCTTGCCTTGTCCGTCTTTGCTTTGTCCGTCCTGTATCGGCGCGGGTGGCGTAGGGGTCTGCCCATGCTGGTCGCCCTGCGCCGGTGGATTGACCACTGGTGGCGTCGGGGCGGCCGGTTGGGGATGATGCAGAAGCGCAAAAGCCATCGCTGCCACCGCCAGCAATCCCACGCCGCCCACGATTGCCTTGTTCTGGTTGCTAAGCCCGCCGCTGGTTACAGCCGATGGAATCACGGTCCCTGCTGCCGGAACGGAGCCCGCCGGGCGGTCTGCTGCCGCACGCTCCGCAGCCGATGCGCCGCTGGCAAAACCATTCGCCACCCCAACCACCGGTACGTCCTGCACCCGGTCGGAACTCCGTCCCAGACCCACTCCCAGCGCATACGACCAGGTGTCCACAGCATAGTTGGCAATCTCCGGCGCAAGCCCCCGGTTGTCCTCCAGCCGTTGCACCAGGCGTGCCCGCATGGCCTCGGGGGTCATTGCGGTTTGCCACGAGGACCTTAGTTCCAGCGGAACCCTTTCCTCCAACGCACCCACAAGCGCAGAAATCTCCCGCCGATGCCCGCCGCAATAGTCCTTCAACAGACCTTCGCACCGGTCACGGTCCTGAAACAGGCTGTCGCCGTTCTTTTCCACCAACTCCTTCAACTTTTCGCGCGGCATTTCGGTCGCCATTGGCTACTCCTCCAGGTTGTCTTCGTGTCCCACGTCAGCCCACCTCACCGTCGGTGGAACCAAAGTCGATCTTGGCCCCGGGAGACAGCTTGATCGTCTGCCCTGGGCCAATCTGCCGCCGCGAACCGTTGGAGACTACATCCCACGCGGAACTGGATAGATTCGTCAACCCCAGAACCGAGGGATCATTCGGGTTCCGGGTTACTTCGGCGACTGGGCCTCCGGGCGATTGCGCCAGCAGACCCGGAACCTGATGCTCCAGCAATCGCAGTCCAGGCACAATCACCAGGAACTTGGCGCCGACCCGCAAACGGTTTCCATTGCTCCCCGCCGGGCCATTTGAGGGAGGCGCCGCAACGGCATCGGCCGTTAGACCCACCCTGGCGGCCGCGGGGGCGGTCGCAATTGCGGGGGCATACGCTACGGGAGGAGCACTCACCGGGGCAACGTAAGCCGGTGTCGTCCTGCTCGCCCCAAAGATCACGCTCGGTTGCAGGATGCTGCGGTTGGGTGAGATCTCGCGCGCCTTGAGCACGGCGGCAGCCAGTACCGCGTACGAGAGCACTGCGATGGCTGCCTGCAGGGGCACCGTGTCCATTCCCGCGACCGTGTCCCACAGCGCATGGGGCAGAGAGGCGGATGCCAGCCCAATGAGCAGAATCTTCCATTTCTGTTCCGGCTTGATCACCGCCAGGCCGATGAAGTATCCGAAGTAGCCTGCGTAGGCCATGTGCCCAAACGACAAGTCAATGGAGCGAATAATCACCCACTTGATCCCCGGGGCGGTGCCCAGGATGTTGCTACCGGTGGAGATCAAATTAAGCGCTTGCGCGCGATCTGCAGTGTTGATCGCGGATTCCATGTTCTCCGGGCTAACGCCGCGGAAGCGCAAAATGGTCTCCATCCAGGTATGCACCAGGTCGTGCGGAGCATACTGTAGCAAGGTCTCCATCAGCGCAAAGCCACCGCCTGAAGCGGCGCCGATCAGGATGCCGTCGAGCGGCTCTTCCACTCCGATCTTCGCCCGGATCTCCGGCGTCATATAGCCGGCGAACCCTACCAGGGCAAAGATAGGGAGTGCCTTGACCAGTTCCTCGAAGAACCCTGTTCCCAGGAAGTGCTGGATAAACAGCTGGATGAACGGAGCGTTCGGATCCGGCTCCCCGCCCGCCAGATGAAGGTGGAAGAAGTCGTAAATAAAAAGAAAGTCGTGATCGACCTTCATCAACCACAAGTAGTAGCCGCTAAAGAAGGCAGCCCCGACCAGAATGTACCAGGACTTATTCTTGCCAATCATCCGGTAGATGAACCACATGCTCACCATCGTCA
>CAZSUK010000006.1:0-8212 GCA_964609355.1 uncultured Acidobacteriaceae bacterium
CGCTGTGCCGCCCCCGTCCGGCGAAACCGCAACCGGAGCGGCGCCCGTGGCAACCAAGGACTCCATTATCCTGGCCGATTTCATCAACCGCACCGGCGATCCCGTTTTCGATACCACGCTCAACCAGGCGTTGCAGATCGACCTGGAGCAATCGCCGGTGATCAATATCGTGAGCCAGCAGCACCTGGCACAAAGCGTGAAGTATCTGGGCAAGCCGGCGGACACTCCGCTCACCCCGGAGATTGCACGCGAAATAGGCGAGCGCGAAGGCGTCAAGGCGATCCTCACGGGAACGATTGCTAACTTAGGCAAGGAGTACGTACTCACGCTGACGGCGCAGAATACCGCGACCGGTGACGAAATCGTGAGCGAGCAGGCGCAGGCTCCCGACAAGGAGCACGTTTTGGACGCGCTGGGCAAGGCGGCCGCCGCCATGAGGGGTAAGCTGGGCGAGGATCTGGCCAGCATCAAGAAACTCGACACTCCCTTCGGTCAGGCGACGACCTCGTCGCTGGAGGCGTTTCGCGCCTATGCGCTGGGAGATAAGGCGCACGTGAGTGCGCATGATATTCCCGATGCAGAGGGTCATTACCTTCGGGCGATTGAGCTGGATCCTAACTTCGCCATGGCGTATGCGCGACTGGGGGTTGTGTATATCAATTCCACCCAGGTGGCGAAGGCTAACAAGTACTTCGAAAAGGCTTATGCGCTCTCGAAAAATGTGAGCGAACGCGAGCGGTTGTACATCACCGGCCACTACTACCAGAATGTCACCGGCAACATGCCTAAGGTGGTTGAAGCGTTGCAGGAATCGATCCAGGCCTACCCAAGCCAGGTGGACAGCTACATCAACATCACCGCGGCGTACACCGCGCTCGGCGAATTTCCAAAGGCTCTCCCGTTTGCCAGGAAAGCGGTGGAGATGCAGCCTGAGGATTCCATCGCCGCAGAAAACGTGTTGGGGATTTACCTGGGATTGAACCAGATACCCGAGGCCAAGGCGGAAATGGAGCGAGCCCAAAAGCTGGGTCTCGACACCAGCACGCTCGACCTTACAGGCCACCTGCAGACCTACTTTTTGCTGGGCGAACCCGGCGAAGTGCAGAAAATCATGTCCAAGGTTGCTGGTCAGCCGGATGAGTTCCTGGCCACGCAGGTTCTGGCGAACACACAGCTTTTTGCCGGCCAGTACAACAAGGCTGCCGGGACCATCCAGCAAACCTACGAACAGGCGGGCCGCGCCAAGGCTCCGGACGTGCAGGCAAATGTGCTGCTCACCAACGCCGCCAGCCGCGGACTCGCGGGATTGTGCGAAGGCAGCGATGCCGAAGTGCAAAAGGCGCTGGGGTTAGACAGGAGCCGGCAGACCGAGTCGTTTGCTGTGCTTGCTTCCGGCATCTGCGGCAACAGCAAGGTGGTGCAGTCGCTGGCTGAGGATTTGAGCAAAAAGTACCCGGACGACACGCTGATCCAGAACGTATATGTGCCCTTGGGCAAGGCGTTTGTCGCACTTGGCGCGGGACAAGCGAAAGAAGCCTTGGAAGATGCGGAACCGGCGCGGGCGTATTACCGGATTTTTCCAGCCGCCTATTTGCAGGGTCTCGCATACCTGCAATTGCATGACGCCAGCCGTGCCGTGAACGCATTTCAGAACGCAACCTTATCGCCTGGCGGCAATCTGCAAGCAACGACGATCTTTTATGCGCAGGCACAACTCGGGTTGGCGCGCGCATATGCCATGAACGGCGACAAGGCAGAGGCGAAGAAAGCTTATGAAGCATTCTTTGCCACCTGGAAAACCGCGGACCCGGACCTGCCTATGCTGCAAGCGGCCAAAAAGGAATACGCCGCCCTCTAGATTTCGAAAATGGAACGGACCAATCCACCAGTAGAATCATGGGCCTTTGGGGCCGCCCGAGGTGATGAAAATCGGTTTCTGTTCAGCAACTTCACTTTCTGTAAGTGCCGTCTCTCCCCTTTGTCATCCCCACCGGAGTGCAGCGCAGTGGAGGGACCTGCGGTTTCCTCCCATCGCTAGGCCGCTGCTCCGGGCCATAACGACCCTCCCCTTTGTCATCTCGACCGAAGCGCAGCGCAGTGGAGAGATCTCTGTGTGGATGCTTTTCCTGGAAGTGTTTTCCGGCAGACCTGGGCCTGTGCGGGCATAGTTTTTGAAAGCGTAGCGGATCCCTTTCTCACCTTCAGGCTTGTTAATTACAAGTCATTGATGCAGCGACGCTGATAGACTGCTGGCACCGATGACCATAGCAGAGGGAACACAGTTCGGACCGTACCGTCTGCTCGAGAAAATCGGCGCCGGCGGCATGGGCGAAGTCTATCGCGTACTGGATACCAGGCTGGAGCGCGAAGTCGCTCTGAAGCTGGTTTCTGACAGCTACCTCGTTGCGGATCTGGGCAGCGGGTCCCCCTCCCCCACTCCCGGGCACCCCACACCCACTCCCACACCGCACTCCCCCGGCCATGCGTCGCACGAGCGCTTTTTACGCGAAGCCCGGTCGGCGGCGACGCTGAATCATCCCAACGTATGCGCAATTTATGACACCGGGGAACAGGATGGCCGCCCCTACCTGGTGATGGAGTTGCTGCGCGGAGAGACGCTGAAGCGTTATCTGGCAAAATCCGGCGGACACGGGCTGCCGCCAGAAGAGGTAGTGGCCTTTGCCCAGCAGGCCGCCGCGGCGATCGCAGCGGCTCACGCCAAGGGGATTATCCATCGCGACATCAAACCGGCCAATCTGTTTGTCGTCGATGGCCCTCGCGGTAAACGGCAAATTAAGATCCTCGACTTTGGCCTGGCGAAGAAGCAGGCAGGTCTCGCGGTGGCTGACACCAGAACCTACGATCTGCAGGGCAATGGCAGCCTGGACGAGACGGCTGTAGGGCCGGGAACAGCAACCATGGAACTGACCAGCCCCGGCTCGGCAGTGGGAACGGTTTCCTACATGTCTCCAGAGCAGGCACGTGGTTCGCCGCTGGATGCGCGGACAGACCTGTTCAGCCTGGGTACGGTTATCTACGAGATGGCTACAGGGAAGACGCCCTTCGGTGGCGGATCGACGGCGGACGTCTTTGTGGCCCTGCTGCGGGAGGATCCACCGCCGGTAAGCAAGGTCAATCCGGCCATGCCCAAGCAGCTCGATGCCATCGTGGCCAAGCTATTGGCAAAAGACGTGGCCTTGCGGTATGTGAGCGCGGAAGAACTGCAGGAAGATCTGGAAGGCGTCAGCCTGGGCGGCGCGGCTGCGCTCCCGCCAGCCAAATCCTCGGCCGGCAAGCCCAAATGGCCGTGGGTAGCGGGCACGGCGATAGTGGCGCTGCTACTCGCACTTGCCTGGTGGAAATACCAGCCTGCGGCTGCGCCCGGTGCTAAGCCAGAGAACGGGACTGCCGCAACTGGGCCGGAGACGAAGAAGGACTCGCTCATCCTGGCGGATTTCGTCAACCGCACGGGTGACCCGGTGTTTGACACCACGCTGAACCAGGCGTTGCAGATTGATCTGGAGCAATCGCCGGTCATTAATATCGTGAGCCCTCAGCACCTTTTGCAGAGCGTGAAGTATCTGGGTAAGCCGGAGGGCACGCCGGTCACGCCCGCGATTGCGCGCGAAATAGGCGAGCGTGAAGGCATCAAGGCCATCATTACCGGAACCATCGCCAACCTGGGTAAGCAATATGTCATTACCCTTTCGGCACAGAACACCGCTACCGGAGACGAGATCGTCAGCGAGCAGGCCCAGGCGCCGGACAAGGAGCATGTGCTGGATGCGTTGGGCAAAGCGGCTGCGGCGATGCGCGGGAAGCTAGGCGAGGACCTGGACAGCATCAAGAAGCTCGACACACCTTTTGGCCAGGCAACGACATCTTCGCTCGAGGCTTTTCGCGCCTATGCGCTGGGCGATAAGGCGCACGCCAAGGCGCATGACATTCCAGAAGCGGAGGGGCACTACCTGCGTGCCATCGAACTGGATCCCAACTTCGCCATGGCCTACGCGCGCCTGGGAGTGGTGTCTATTAATTCCGGCCAGGTGACTAAGGCAAACAACTATTTTTCCAAGGCTTACGAGTTATCAAAGAATGTGAGCGAACGGGAAAGGCTCTACATCACCGGTCACTATTACGAGGCCGTGGAGGGCAATATACCGAAGGTTGTGGAAACGCTGCAGGAAGCCATCCAGGCTTACCCGGGGCAGATCGACAACTATATCAATATCAACGTCGCTTACCAGTCACTCGGTCAATACGATCAGGGCCTTCCCTATGCGCACAAAGCGGTTGAGATCGATCCGCAGGAGTCGATCGCTGCCGAGAATCTGTTGTCCGACTACATCGCCCTGGGCCGGATGGCCGATATGAAGAAGGAAATGGAGCGGACCGAAAACCTGGATCTGAACAGCAGCACGGGTGACCTTGTCGTTTATATGGTTGCTCATTTCCTGTTGGGCGAGCCCCAGGAAGTGCAAAGGGTGATGGCGAAAACAGCGGGGAGGCCCGACGAATTTCTGGCTACCCAGACACTGGCGTCGACGCAGCAGTATTCTGGCCAGTACCGGCTGGCCGCGGCGACCATGCAACGCGCTGCCGAGCAGGCGGCCCGAGCCAAGGCGCCCGATGCGCAAGCGGGCTTCGTTTTGGAGGGCGCGTTGGCACGCGGGCTGGCCGGGCTGTGCGACTCCGGCGACGTCGTGCGACAGGCGCTTTCACTCGACAAAAGCAGGCAGACCCAGGCCTTCGCGGCCTTGGCCGCTTCCGTCTGTGGCGACGGCAAGGTTGCCCTGCCGCTGGCATCAGAGTTGACCAAAAAATATCCTCAGGACACGCTTATCCAGGATGTGTTCGGACCCTTGTCAAAAGCGTTTGTGGCTCTGGCCGCCGGCCACGCGCAGGAAGCGATCGACGCAGCCGAACCAGCCAAGCCCTATAACGCGAATTATCCCGCTTCCTATGTGCAAGGCCTGGCATACCTTCAATTGCACGACGCCGGTCATGCGCTGGCCGCCTTTCAAACCGCCACTCGGGCCAACGCAGGGACCCTGAATATTGCAGCTGCACCGTATCTGGCACAGCTGCAAGTGGGGCTCGCGCGCGCTTACGCGATGGGCGGCGACAAGGCGAATGCGAAGAAGGCCTACGAGGCATTCTTTACCACCTGGAAAGACGCAGATGCTGATCTGCCCATGCTGGTAGCAGCAAAGAAGGAATACGCGGTCCTCTAAGGAGAAGTTGTGCGTCGAGCAGTCTCCCTCTCTGTCATCGTTTTTTCCCTCCTGTTGTCTGGCTGTCATTCGACTTACTACAAAGCCATGAGCACCCTGGGCAAAGAGAAGCGCGACATCCTGGTGCAGCGAATCAAGGACGCGAAAAAGGATCAGGATCAAACCAAGCAGAAGCTACAAACCACGATGGAGTCGTTCCAGGCCCTGACCGGCTTCAAGGGCGGATCGCTGGAAAAATCTTACAAACGTCTCAACTCCGATTACGAAAGCGCCGCATCGCAGGCGGACAAACTTCACGACAAGATTCAGTCGATTGACCAGGTGAGCAACGATCTGTTCAAAGAGTGGCAGGGCGAGATCAACGCCATGGATAACGGCAAATTAAAGTCGCAGGATAGTGTCATGCTGCGCAACGCGAAAACGCGCCAGGCCACATATATGCGCGCCATGCACCGAACTGAGGACCAGATCGCACCGGTGTTGAAGGCATTTCATGATCAGGTGCTGTTTCTCAAGCATAATTTGAATGCGCGTGCGATTGGCTCATTGAAAAATACCTCAGCCGGCCTGCAAAGCGATGTCGCCGGCCTGGTCCAAAGTATCGATGCTTCCAGCCAGGAAGCTGACAAACTCATCTCATCTCTTGCAGCTTCCGACAACAAGAACTAGCCGCTGGAAACAGGTATAATTCCGCGATTCCAAAAAGCGAGGAAAGAATGACGACAGCTGTGAATTCTCCGGTGACGCCGGAACGCATCATGCAGTTTGCCTGGGGGTATGTACCACCACTGGTTCTAGAAGCGGCCGTTCGCCACCGCGTTTTTGATGTACTTGATGCCGGCCCTAAAACCATCTCCGAGGTACAGAAGGAGACTGGCGCCTCAGAACGCGGATTGACTGCGGTGATGAATGTCTTGGTGGGCCTGAACTTCCTAGAGAAAGATAAGCATGGTGTGTTTTCACTCACGCCGGAGAGTGCCGCATTCCTTGTCAGTAGCAAGCCCGCCTTCCAGGGTGGCATGCTTCGTCACGGTAGCCAGCAATTGATCCCCAGGTGGCTTCATCTGACCAGGGTTGTCGAGACCGGCAAACCCGAGGCTTCCGTTAACCAGCAAGGGCCAGGGTCCGACTTCTTTCAGCAATTCGTCAACGATATCTTGCCCCTGAGTTTTCCCGCGGCGCAAACGCTCAGCCGTCATTTGCATGCGAATGGTGCGGCGGGGGCGCGCGTGCTCGATCTCGCTGCAGGCTCTGGAGTGTGGGGCATCGCGATGGCGCAAGGTTCTGAGCAGGTGCGGGTCACCGCGGTTGATTGGCCTGATGTGATTCCCGTAACCCGCAAGACTGTCGAGCGCTTTGGGTTGGCAGACCGGTTTTCCTTTGTAGCCGGCGACCTGATGCAGGCTGACTTCGGAAGCGGCCACACCGTGGCCACGCTTGGCCACATCCTGCATAGCGAAGGCAGCGAACGCAGCCGGGCGCTTATCAAAAAAACGTTTGCAGCACTTGCCCCCGGGGGAACGATTGCGATCGCCGAATTCCTAGTCAATGCGGATCGGACCGGTCCTCTGAATGCGCTCTTCTTCGCTGTCAACATGCTGGTGAACACAGATAGCGGCGACACCTATTCCTTTGAAGAGATCAGCGGCTGGTTGAACGACGCCGGTTTCAAGAATGCGCGGACTCTCGATGCGCCGGGACCATCGCCGCTCATTCTTGCCGCTAAACCATAGGTCCGAAAAGTGGAATGGCCGCTCTCTGTTAGGAGAGACCGGCCATTTTTGTTCGTGCGATGAGGAGTTATTGCAGTTCCTCCACGCTGCGGGCGACGAATACCGGTTGTCCGTTTGCCGGATTCTTCAGCACCAGGCCAACCACACGGAGTGGGATAGCCGATCCGCCGCCAAGGTCGCTTATCCCATTGAGTCCACCCAGATATTGGGTTATAGGTGTGGTGTAGACGGTGATGGGACCGTTGAACAAAACGCCGGCCAATCCGTTTGAATTGAACTGGAAGGTTCCATTACCGGTATTCGTGCTGCCGGCAACCCATTCACCCGTGTGACCCTCATGGCGAAGGACGATGCGATGCGGAGTGACCATTTGCGAATTCATGGCGCCGCTCGCCGGGCCACCGATACTGATGTGCTGCCCTGCAACCAGGAGACTCGAGTTAAAGAAGAAGGTAGTGAGCGGGGTGTGCATCTTGTAGATGAAATACTTCTCGCTGCCGTTGAGATTGATGTTGGCGATCTGGCCTAGCGTCAGCCCGGTATCCGCCGGCAGCTCCGCACGGACATACATGTTCAATGACTGTGCCTGACCCTGCGCCGGGGTGACATATGTAACCAGGCCGGCTGCCCAATAACCGTCCTGCGACAGAATGCCTACGCAATCTGCGCTGATGGTCTGACTGTTGGGTGCAAAGGAGCCAGAGACCTGAACGATGGAGCTGGTACTCAGGTTGGCAATGGTTTCGTTGTTTTCGAACTCGGTGTTGGGCGACAATTGCACCGTGTACTGACGGCCATGTGGGCCCTGAATAACAAACGAGTCGGAGGCAGAGTCGATGCTGACGACACCGGCGTCGAACTCATCGATATAACGTTCAGGATCGCTTGCACTAAGCGCCGTGAGGTTGAGTACCGGGGTTACCTGGCCAGTGATCTGTCCAGAAGCGTCTACCTGAATGGATTGCCGCAGATCGAAATCAAATCTGAGCGCGTCCATGTCGCCGGCGTTGACGACAAAGGGGTTGGCGAGATTGATGGTGACGACCGATTGGGTAAGCGTTGCTCCTTCGGAGGCGATGGTGGGCGCCGCGGGCGGGGCCGTGAAGAGATAACTAAGGTTTGCGCTGCCCAGGGTAATGGTCGCGGTGGTGTAAGTACCGGCCGGGATGGAGTTGAAGTCAAGTAGTGTATTAAGCCCGTTGAAGCGTGCAAAGTCGACTGTCTGCGCGCCATTCAGGATAGAAA
>CAZSUK010000007.1:0-5982 GCA_964609355.1 uncultured Acidobacteriaceae bacterium
CATGCCTGAGGCCTCCCACAGCTTGGGGTACATGCTGATCGAGGTAAAGCCTGGCATGGTGTTGATCTCGTTCAGGTAGAGCCGTCCGGCGTCGCCCGCCTCAAGAAGAAAGTCCACACGCGCCAGACCGGCGCAGTCACACGCGCGGAATGCGTCGAGCGCCATTGCCTGCACCTGCCGGGTTTGTTGTTTCGTCAGTTTGGCGGGAATGATGGCTTGTGATCCCTCGCTGAGATACTTCGCCTCATAGTCGTAGAACTCTTTGCCGGGGACAATCTCGCCCACCACCGAGGCCATTGGCTCATCGTTGCCCAGCACCGCGACTTCCAACTCGCGCGCCTTACCCATTTTTGAGCGATTGCCGCGGGCGCCTACCGCCTGCTCCACCACAATCTTGCGATCGAAGCTCGCCGCGAGGTCGATCGCCGGCCCAAGTTCCTTGCGGTCATGGGCTTTGCTGATACCGACCGAGGAACCCAGGTTTGCCGGCTTAACAAACAGTGGATATTTGAGGGCTGCCTCCAGCCTGGTGATGATCTTCTTCGGGCTTTGCTCCCATTCCCTTCGCAGGAAGGTAACGTGGCTGGTGATGGGCAGCCCCGCGGCCAGGAAAAGGCGCTTCATCACTTCTTTATCCATGCCGGTTGCCGAGCCCAGAACGCCGGAGCCGACGTAGGCTAGTCCAGCCAACTCGAAAAGGCCCTGGATGGTGCCATCTTCGCCAAACGTTCCGTGCAGCACGGGAAACACGACATCCAGTTGCAGCGCGTCGTGAATAGGTGAAATAGAAGCAGCCTCACGTTCAAAGGGCACCAGGGCTCCGCCCGGCATAGGGGGAACGATGACCCCTTCTCCTTTGGCCAATAGGGCGGCCGGGGCAGTGTTTTGCGGGTCACCTGCGCGCAGTTTTCCGCTATCGGGAAAATCCCCTGCTAGCAACCGCGCGGCATCGCCTGAGACTAACCAGCGGCCCTGCTTGGTGATGCCAATGGGCACCACTTCGTAGCGGTTGCGATCAATTGCTTTGAGCACCGACGCAGCGGAAAGCAAGGAGACTTCGTGCTCGCCGCTACGTCCACCAAAAAGTACGCCAACGCGGAGTTTCTTCTTCATGCCGTTCTTGATTCTATGGGTGCCTGCCCTCAATGAGCGTTGCCGCTTCTGGTGCACGAACACTTCCACCTAAGTGAGTGCCTCGCTCCTCTTCGAGTCCTAATAAATGTCCGGGTGCCCCATCCTTTGCGTTTTTAGCGAAGGGTGGGAAAAGCGGAGCTCCGGACGGAATTTCAAATGGCACTTGCTGATCCCACCCTTCGCTAAGAGCGCGAAGGATGGGGCACCCGGACATTTGTGACTTGTCCAACAACTAAGCCGGAACCATTTGGTTTCTCTTCTCGATTTGCTCCACCCGCAAAGCGATCAACGCCACCAACAGCGCCACGCCGGCAACCGCCGCGCTTCCCCACGGTAAATACCGGTAGCTAATCCCCTCTGTAAGCATGATGCCGCCAAGGCTTGCACCCAGCGCATTTCCCAGATTGAACGCACCCTGATTCAACGTGGATGCCAGATTGGGAGCTCCCTTAGCCTGCTCCACGATCCGCGCCTGCAAAGGAGAACCAGTCGCGAAGTGGACGCAGCCCCACACGAAGATCATGACCACAGCCGGCGTCAGCGAAAGCTCCAGGAAAGGCATCACCAGGAGGATCACGATCAACAGCATGATCCCGCCAATGAGTACCGGCATCTGTTTCCAATCAGAGAGTCTGCCCCCAAGCAGATTCCCCACCGTGATGCCCACTCCGAAGACCACCAGTACCTTGCTCACCGAAGTAGGGGAAAGACGCGTTATCTGCTCCAGAATCGGCGCGATATAGGTAAACACGCAGAACAATGAAACCGAGCAAAGAGTGCTAAGAGTCAGTACCAGCTGCACCTGGGGACGCAATGCCGCCTGGAATTCATGCTTGAGGTGCATATTCTCCGGCGCCTGGTGAGGGACCATGCGCCAGAGCCCTAGACCGGCGATCACACCAACCGGAACCAGCGCCCAAAAGGCGAACCGCCATCCAAATGCCTGGCCTAGAGCGGTTCCCGCAGGAACCCCGAGGACATTCGCCAGCGTCAAACCACTAAACATGAGCGTGATTGCCTGGGCCCGTTCGGAACGCGGCACCAGGTGAAAAGCCATGATGCTGCCAATCCCAAAAAAAGCTCCGTGGCAAAGCGCGGTGAGAATCCGGGCTATCAGAAGCAGCAAGAACGTAGGGGCCAATGCGCACAAGGCATTTCCGGCGATGAACATGCCCATTAGGATCAGCAGAGCCCGCTTACGATCCATGCGAGACAAAGCAAGGGCGACCAGAGGCGATCCCAGGGTGACGCTGAGAGCGTACCCCGATACCAGGATTCCGGCCTTCGGAATGCTTACCTGAAGGGTGTGCGCCAGATCCGGCAACAGCCCCATGATGATGTATTCCGATGTCCCGATCCCAAACGCAGAAACGGCCAGCGCGAGCAGAGGTTTTCGCATAGGTCATTTCTATTGTCTTCGATTCCCGGCCAGGAGGAAGCCTAATGCGGGGGATTGCCGGTAAGTTGTTCCATAATTGCCTCCAGATGAAGGCGTGCCCCATCGATATGAGGAAAATCCGTATTGGCCCGATTAAACACCAGTGACAATTCCGTCCCTGCCAGGATGATGGCCTCGATACCGTCTCGCTCGATGAGCGTGTGGGCAAGCTGGTGAAGTCCCCGGTATTGCTGTTCCGTTCCGATGCCCGCGTTGACCAGTTCGAGGTAAGTCTGGTGAATGAAGTCGATCTCGGCCGGCTTGGGAGATACCACATCGACATCCTTCAGCCGGTCGAACAATTCCGTTTTCATAGTGAAGCGCGTGCCGAATAGGGTGACTCGCTTGAGCCGTCTGTGGTCGACTTCACGAACGATCTCATCCACCAGGCTCACCAGCGGAATAGGGGACCGCTGCTTGAGTTCGGGCGCACATAGGTGAGGGGTCGTAGCGGGTATCGCGATGATCTCGGCGCCTGCTGCGGACATGCGTTCGATCAGCTGCAGAAAATAATCCGCCATCCGACTGGTTTCGCCAGCTGCCGCATATTCGAGGACGCGTTTCACGTCCGCATGGAGAATAAGCAGATTTGCAACTTGCCCTTTTTCCAGGTGAGCCTTAACTAATTCCTGGTAATAGTAAATCGTCGCGCCGACCCCAAGGCCGCCGATCAATCCGAGGCATCGCACTTCGCGCTTCAGAGAGGTAATTCCATAAAAACATTCGCCCGAACATAGGGCATTTCGGGCAGATTCTCCGCGGGCACGTGCCGAAATCCAACCGCCTCGTACAGATGTACAGCATTTTCGAGTTTGGAATTGCTGCCCAGGAACAAAGACTTCGCCCCCATTCGCTTCGCCTCAGACACGGCATGCTCCAGTAATCTCCGCCCGATCCCCATTCCGCGGAGTCCAGGAGAAACGGCCATCTTTGACAGCTCGAAGACCCCATTGCCAATGGGGACCAACGCGACGCAGCCAACAGCTTGCTGACCAAGATAGACCAGGAAGATTTGGCCGCCCTTGCGGATAATTTTATTCTCCGGGTCATTCAGGTATTCGCGGTCTGACTTCTCCAGCGTGAAGTAGCGGGTGATCCACTCTTCATTCAAGGTTCTGAAGGCAATTGCATCTTCTGCTGTCGCGAATGGTCGAATGTCGATCTGGGGAAGGCTCGCCGCGTGTTCCAGGCTGGACATCTGCATCTCGTCGTTATGCATTTTTATCACCCCTGAAAGCAGTCTGCCCCCAATCATTGAGTACGTCCAATATCTTGTTTGGCAGGATTAAGATGATTTGCATATGGATCGCGATATTGAGTTGCGGCACCTGCGCTACTTCGTTGCGGTTGCGGAAGAGTTGCACTTTGGCCGTGCGGCCGAGCGCCTCCATGTCGCCCAACCGCCGTTATCCCAACAAATACGCAAGCTTGAGGACCTGCTTGGATACCCACTCTTCACCCGAACCTCGCGCTCCGTGAGTCTCACCCCTGCCGGCGAGGCCCTGCTGCAGCGGGCCCGTCGTACGCTGCGCAATGTGCAGCGTGATATCGATGAGACACGCAGCATCGGCCGCGGCGATGTTGGCTCCTTGCATATAGGCTTTATCGGATCAGCCATGCTCACCACCCTGCCGGCAATCTTTCGCTCCTACCGCAAGAAGTATCCGCAGGTCAGGCTGCATCTGCACGAATCATTCACTGCTCTGGTAACCGAGGGTCTCGAAAACGGCACTCTTGATGCGGGCATTTTGCGTGACGGGGACCCGTTCGAAGGCTTACAGGTCACTACTATCCTCTCTGAGCCTTTTGTCGCCGTGCTCCCGGCGACCCATCCCCATGCGAACCAGAAGAGTATCTCAGTCGCCGTGCTTCGCGACGAACCGTTCGTTTATTATCCGCGCAGTGCGGGCGCTCGAGCTTATGAGAAGCCCCTGACACTGTGTGAGGAGCATGGGTTTCGGCCACAAATTGTTCAGGAAGCATCTCACTGGCTTACCATCCTGCGCCTGATTGCCGCCGGACAGGGAGTTTCGATTGCCCCAGCCTGTGTTCGCCACATCGCCTCAGCGGAAGTCGTGTGCCTCCCGCTGCGCGGCGCAAAGGCGGTCAGCAACATCGAACTCGCCTGGCTGGCAGGGGAAACCCGCCCTATCGTCGAGCGCTTCAAACAAATTGCCCAAAGCGCCCGGTCCGACGCAGCAAAGTAGTGCGAAACAGCAGGTCTTTCCAACGATCCCTACTTGGAAATGTGCTGCTTTTTCAAGCCCAGGCAAGCACGATCGCCCCGGCAGCGATCAACAAAACCCCAGCTGCCTTGGCCAACGTGATCGTCTCTCCCAACAGCGGCCAGGCCAGCAGTACCACAAAGACCACGCTCAGCTTGTCGATAGGAGCCACCTTCGAGGCCTCTCCCATCGAGAGCGCGCGGAAATAACAAATCCACGACAAGCCCGTGGCCAACCCGGAAGCAATCAAGAAAAACCAACTGCGGCGTTCCACATGAATCAGGCCGGCATGTGAGCCAAAACTAACAGCGATGATCCAGGCAAACACCACGACCACCGAGGTACGGATAGCAGTAGCCAGATTTGGATCCACATGGGCGACCCCGGCCTTGGCGAGCAGGGCGGTTGCAGCCGCAAAGAGAGCAGAGAGGACGGCCCACATTAACCAGGTCATGAAATGAGCATATAATCCCCGCCGAGGTGAAACTATGCAAACGTATCTTGGCCTATTGCAGTGGACAAAAGAAGGTGTCGAGAAGATCAAGGAAAGTCCCTCGCGCCTGGACGCAGCCAAAAAGGCTTTCGAATCTGCCGGTGGCAAGATAATCAGCGTCTTCATGTTGATGGGTCAATACGACATGGCTGTTATTGCCGAAGCGCCGGACGACGCCACGATGGCCCGCGTTATCCTTACTCTTGCATCCAAGGGTGGAATACGCACGGTGACGCACCGCGCCTTCACTGAGGGCGAGTATCGGAAAATTATCTCCAGCATTGCCTGATCGGGGCCGCTTACGCGGGTACATCAGATTGTCATCCCGTCTGGAGTCTCGCGGACGAATTTTAAGTGGGTGGCCCAGGTCTCAAAAGCGAGACCTGGGCCACCCACTCAAAGTTTGCGGGTCGCAGCTTCGTTTCGGGAGGACTGCAGTTTCTTTTCCCCGGTATTCACACACCCTCTTTTAGCCCTGGTGAGAATGCCGCAAGATACCCAAACCCGTACGTTTCTCGTGACCTGGCCTCTCCTTTGCAGGGTTCTTCGCCACCATCGCCTTCGTTTTTCTGGTAGGACTACTGCATGAGCTCAAGCGCTCTTTCAGGCCTGCGACGGGAGTGGCTGTTGTTAGTGGCCTACGCCACAACGGCGTTATTTCTAATCTTCGGGAAAAGCTGGCTCGCCGATCT
>CAZSUK010000008.1:0-6147 GCA_964609355.1 uncultured Acidobacteriaceae bacterium
TAGAAGCTCTGCGCTTACAGTCACGGTGACTCGAAGGCAAGTGCCGATGCGCACCAGCTATTTATCCTTGCCCGAGGATTCCGGCTCAGGTAGGCTCCACCTACCCATCGAACCGCTGTGCATCCTCTGATCCAAGGATGACCCAAGGAGCTTTCTTGTCCAGCACGGCTACCTTTGATCCACTGGTCCCGCCGAAGCCCGCCAGTGGAGCGCTCCAGATCGCGGCCGCTACCGTTGGCAATGCGCTGGAATGGTTCGACATCCTGATCTACGGATACTTTGCGACCAGCATCGCCGGCGCATTTTTCCCTAACTCCAACCCCGTTGTGTCCATGCTGCTCACCTTTGGCTCGTTTGGCTTGTCCTACGTGGCCCGTCCGGTTGGAGCAGTGGTTCTCGGTGCCTACGCCGACCGAGCCGGCCGTAAAGCCGCGCTGACGCTTTCGATCCAGCTGATGGTTATCGGCACTGCGGTCATGGCCTTGATGCCCCCATACGCCAGGATTGGATTAATAGCACCCGTCACCGTATTCGCCGGTCGCCTGTTGCAGGGCTTTGCAGTGGCGGGGGAGTTCGGCAGCTCGACGGCCTTCATGATCGAGCACTCCGCCCATCGCAAAGCGTTCTTTGCCAGCTGGCAGTTTGCCGGTCAACACCTGGCAAAGGTGCTTTCAGCGCTCTTCGGCGTTGGGCTCACTACCATGCTCAGTACTCACCAGCTGCACACCTGGGGGTGGCGGATTCCGTTTCTGTTCGGGTTGCTTGTCGGGCCGGTCGGTCTCTACATCCGCCGAAAACTAAATGAAACGCCGGAGTTCCTCGAGAGCACGCACACCCGAACTCCGGTTCGTGAGCTGCTTGCGACAGAAAAAACCGGGTTGATTGTGGGCGCCGGCCTGGTTGCGGTAGGCACGGCGAGCACCTATTTCTCCATCTACATGCCCACCTATGCCACCACGCATCTGCGCTTGCCACCGGCCACTGGTTACATCGTCACCATCGTTCTTTCTCTGCTGGCCATGGTGCTGATCCCGCTGGGCGGCAACTTGGCAGACAAAATCGGCTACACGCGCATGATGCTGCCTGCCGCCATTCTGATGTTGCTGTGTTTCTATCCTCTGTTTCTGTTCATTACGCGTCACCCCAGCCTGGCTACCCTTTTGGCAGGGTTGATCTTCAACGAGCTTTTGCAGGATGCCTATCTGTGCGCGTTGGCTGCCGTGATGGCTGGAATTTTTCCCGCCCGTACCCGGGTCACCGGCCTTTCACTCAGCTACAACCTGGGGGTCACTCTCTTTGGGGGATTCGCGCCGGTCGTCTTCACTTGGCTCATCGCCGTAACCCACAACACCGCCGCTCCCAGCTTCTATTTGATGGCGATGGCAGTCGTCAGCATTATTGCGGTGATTTCGGTGAAGCGCCGGATTATCCATACGTAGTGCGGCCATACCTAAGGCAGGGCGAAGGCGAGGACGTAGTCACCCTGTTTGGTGCGCAGCTTGCCGTGCCCACCAGCAGCGATCACGATGTATTGCTTGCCATGAATGCTATAGCTCATGGGGATCGCCTGCCCTCCTGCGGGAAGCTGATACTTCCATAGTGGGTTGCCGGTTTCGATGTCAAAGGCCCGCAGGTATAGGTCCATCGCTGCAGCGGTAAACACTAGGCCGCCGGCAGTGATCATGGGTCCTCCCAGGTTGAGCGATCCTGTCTGCTGGCCTGGAACCATGGTGCCCAACGGGACATCCCAAACGGTCTTGCCGGTAAATAGATCCACCGCTTCGGTGGTACCCCAGGGCGGTTTGTTGCAGGGCAACTTAGAAGGAGAAAACAGGAAGGTGCGGTAAAGCCCGTAAGGTGCGCCCTTCTGGTCTCCGAATTCTCCAAAGATGCGATTGTCCTGATCCTTTTTGTGCTCGGCTACGTACTGATCGCGCGGGATTAACTTCATCCATGCGATGAGGCGGTTGGTGTTGGCAACCATGATGTGGTGGGACGGATCGTAAGCCGCGCTACCCCAGTTCACTCCGCCCACGTTGCCGGGAAATACCACGATCCCTTGAAGGCTCGGCGGCGTGAACATGCCGTCCCATTGCGAAGACGCAATCTTTGCCTTGCACCACGCTTGATCCTGCGGAGTGGGTCCCCAGGCATCGTCAGTAGTAATTTTTTCGGGTACCAGGGAGATGGTCGAAAACGGCTGCGTTGGCCAGCTCTGCTCACCCGGGATTGTCGATTGCGGCACGGGCCGCTCTTCCACGGGCAACAAAGGAGCGCCGGTAAGGCGGTTGAGCACGAATACGTGGCCCATTTTTGTGTTGACAACAATTGCCGGGGTGCCGTCTTTCCAGGTGAACAGCGTAGGTTGCGAGGCCACGTCGTAGTCCCAGAGATCATGGTGAACCACCTGGAAACCCCACACGAATTTGCCCGACGATGCGCGTAAGGCTACGACGGAGTCGGCCCACTTGTCGTCGCCCTTGCGGATGCCACCGTAGTAGTCCGGGGCGGAACTGCCGACAGGAATAAACACCAGATCTTCTTTGGGGTCGACCGAAAGCGTCGACCAGGCATTACCACCGCCGGTGCGCGGTTCGGTCTTGTCCGCCCAAGGTGTCGGGTTCCACGTCCAGCGTAATTTCCCGGTCCGGACATCGAAGGCGCGCACGATTCCCCGCCCCGTATCTACTTTCCAATTGTCCGCGATGGACGAGCCGGTGATGACCAGGTCGCCGGCAATGGCAGGCGCGGCGGTAACCTGGTAGCCGCCGTTCCACTCGGTTGCCGTGGCTGCGTCCTGGGTGAGATCGACTTCTCCCTTGGCGCCGAAGTCGACGCAGGGTTGGCCGGTCTTTCCATCGAGGGCGATCAGGCGCCCATCCAGTGTTCCGATGAAAATGCGCAAGCGGCAAGGCTGGCCAGGCTTTGCTTTGGTATCGATCCAGGCGGAGACGCCGCGGGAGGAAACCTCGGAGTAATCGTGGGTGAGGTCCACATGCGGGTCGTACTCCCACAGCTTGGCGCCGGTTTCGGGATTAAGCGCAATCACATGGTTGTAAGGGGTGCTCAGGAACAGCTGGTTTTCCACCAGGATCGGCGTCGCTTCGAAGGCGGCTTTCTCAATCAAGTCGGTCTGCTGTTCGAGCGCTCCCGTGCGATACGTCCATATTGGTTTCAGTTGGGCAACGTTGGTACGATCGATCTGCCGCGCTGCGGAATAGCGGCTGCCGCCTGGATCATTGCCGTAGTTCGGCCATCCTGCATCTGCCTGCGCGATCGCACCATGGTTCCAGCAAAGGATGGTGGCCGGCAGAATCCAATACCTAAACAAACACTTAAGCATTTCTTTCCGCCTGGCTTCGATATTCACCGTCCAGCAACGACATCAAGACCAGTGAGTGGTAGGTTCCATCCCGATAAATCGCGTCGCGCATGATTCCCTCTTTTCGAAAGCCGAAAGCCTCATATACGTGGAGAGCGCGATCGTTGTTCACGAAAACATCCAGATAAAGACGGTGCGCCCCGTACTCACCAAAGGCACGGTTCGCAATCGCGGCCAGAAATCTTTTGCCCGTCCCTTGATTGGGAGAGCCAACGACAATCCTCTTGAGCTCGAGGGCGCGGTGTTCGGAAAGCAGCCCGCGGAGGATGGCGAAGGCGGCAAGGTTTCCCGGTTCATCTTCTGCCACGATATAGCTGGCATCCGGGTCGCCGAGGTTTTTCAGGTGCTCATCCGGCGGCCAGGAACCAACGAACGTGCGAAACTGTGGCAGCGTTTCCAGCCTGCAAATCTGACCGATATCGGCTGCTGTGGCGCTTCTGAACTTCATGGCGAAAGATTAACCGGTTTGCTATTTTGAAGCCATGAACGTCAGCGGTCATCGTCTTTTGCTTGATCTTAAGAGCATCGTCGCCGCGGCTCGCGATCGCCAAAGTTCCCTCGAAGACGTTGCCGCCCGCATACGGAGTTCTGCCGATTACCGTTGGGTCGGACTGTATGACGTGGACCACGCAGCAGGCCTGGTAAGGAACCTGACCTGGAGCGGACCGGGAGCACCCGAACATCCCACGTTTCCGCTCACCAAGGGACTCACCAGCGCTGCGGTCGCCCAGAAGCAAACCGTAAATGTTGGCGATGTCTCAACAGATCCCCGTTACCTGACGGCGTTCGGCACCACGCGCTCGGAGATCATTGTTCCTGTATTGGATGCGAAGGCAAACAACGTAGTGGGCACGATCGACATCGAGAGTGAAGAGCCGAACGCGTTCAGCAAGGATGTTCAGGATCTCCTTGAATCCTGTTCGGCGGTGATTCGGCCCCTCTGGCCAGCGCGAATCTCTTCCTAATTCGGAAAATCTTGGCAGGTTCTGAGGCGGGCGATCGACCTCTTGCTCGGCTACGCATTCGCGATGTGCCTGCCATTCAAGATGTTCATGGTCCACGCTGAGGTTTCGGCGGCCGTCGCGCCGTCACTGCCGCACCTGGAGGATCACCGGCGGGTTGCGAAGGTCCCTTAAACTCTTTAGTCCCGGCGGAGCGTATAGGTGCCAGCCCCGGACTTTAGTCCGGAGGAGTGGGTTTCAACCCGCGTGAACGCTCGCCTAGATAAATTTAGGGCTTTTAGCCCTGGTGAGAATGGCCGGTCGGAAGGCGCGGAAGAGCTAAAGGGCGCCGGCAGTATCCGGCGGGCGAATTGGAAGGATGAAGAAGTGGCCGCGTTGACGTTCCAATGGGCGCCCAAATCGGTGATGACGTTTCCCTCAGGAGGGCATAAGCTCCTTTTCGGGATTAGCAAAACGCCGTCATCTCGACCGGAGGCGGCGCACTTGCCGCCGTAGTGGAGAGACCCGCATTTCGTTTTTGCAGTTGCCGTTGCTTTTTAGGTCTATCCTTCGCGAACCGGAGGATCTGCTTTGCCTTTTGATGTTGTCGTCCCTCTTGCTATTGGGAATGAGCGTGGGGCTGCAGCCCCCCAAAAATAAATCCAAAAATAATCGCCACACCCTGTCGATTTCCCCGCACCTCCTTCGACGTATCAATAGAGCGAGCAAATATGCTCTAACAAACAATAGGAGAAGCAATGCGATTTCTATGCATCTACAAGCCCGCCAAAGCCGAGGGCGCCCCACCCACCCCAGAGATGATGGAAACCATGGGCAAGTTCATCGAGCAGTCCTTTAAAGAAGGCTTCCTGCTCTCCACCGAAGGCTGCCTCCCCTCTGCCCTCGGCGCGCGCGTCCGCTCCACCGGCGGCAGCTACACCGTCACCGACGGCCCCTTCACCGAGTCCAAAGAGATCGTCGGCGGTTTCGCCCTCATCCAGGCCAAATCCAAAGAAGAGGCCATCGAATTCACCAAGCGCTTCCTGAAAGTGGCAGGCGACGGCGAGACCGAGATCCGCCAGCTCTACGAACAGCCCGCAAAATAGCCCAGCCAGTCCTCGCCGCCAAACAAGCCGCGACACTTCCACCTTCATCCCAACTCAAAGAGGACAAAGAAAATGCGATTCATGGTCATCGTCAAAGCAACGAAAGAATCCGAACAAGAAGGCGCACTTCCCGATCCACAACTCTTGCTCGACATGGGCAAGTACAACGAGGAGCTCGTCAAAGCCGGCGTCCTGCTCGCAGCCGAGGGCCTGCACCCCAGCTCCAAAGGCGTTCGTGTCAAATTCTCCGGCAAGTCCCGCACCGTCACCGACGGCCCCTTCAGCGAAACCAAGGAGCTCATCGCCGGCTTCTCGATTTTGCAGGTCAAGTCCCTTGACGAGGCCATCGAGTGGGTCAAGCGCGGCCCCAACTGCCACGCCGGCGACTACGAAATCGAAATCCGCCAGGTCTTTGAGATGGAAGACTTCGCCCCCATCCTGTCCGAGGAACAGATCCAGCACAAAGAACACCACCGCGCTCAGCTAGTCGGCCAGGCAAAGAAGTAACCCCACTTGCACTGAAGTATCGAAGCTGGTGTGATCGGTAGCAGTGCCCGCTACCGATCTACATCGCACCATCGAAGCCGTCTGGCGCATCGAGTCCGCCCGCGTCATCGCCGGCCTAACCCGCCTCACCCGCGACGTCGGCCTGGCCGAAGACCTCGCCCAGGAGGCCCTCCTGGCCGCCCTCGAACAGTGGCCGCAATCCGGCGTCCCC
>CAZSUK010000009.1:0-7404 GCA_964609355.1 uncultured Acidobacteriaceae bacterium
ATCAACCAGGGAGTCGCAAACACTCCAACGAGTGTCAGCAGTGAAGTAATGAAGAAAAGGATGGCGAAGATCGATTCGGCCAACTGCGTGGCTTCCTCGTGCCGCTCTTCCGCTCGCAGGCGCGCGTACACGGGGATAAACGAGGCGGACAAAACGCCTTCGCCGAAAAGATTTTGCAGGAAGTTGGGAATGCGGAAAGCAGATCGGAACGCGTCCGCAGCGTCAGAGTTGCCGAAATAGTGTGCAAACACCCGCTCCCGCACCAGCCCGATCACCCGGCTGAGCAAAATGCCCGCGCTGACAGCAAAAGCGGATGAGCGGGTAGACGTGCTTTTAGGCTGGGTTGACGTAGTCAAGGGGCCCTGTGATGGAGGTGACGTTTCCCTAACTTTAATCCATGGGCCAGGCGTTGCCGGGCAAATCTGGTTACAGGAACCCGTCTACTAAGCCTGCTGTTCCAGTTGCAGCACCAGATCTTCCCACTCGGCCGTGAGGGAGGCATGTTGCCGCCGCAGATCCTCCAACAACTGGGTCACACGTTGCGTTTCCTCCGCACTCTCATACACCCCCAGCGATGTCTCCGCGTTGGCAATGGAACTCTCTAAGCGTGGGATCTCTTCCTCAACGAAACTACAGCGTTCCTGCATCTGGCGCAGCTTGATGGGGTTCACCCGGCGCCCCGCTTTGGCCGGCGCGACCTCGAGGGAAGGCTTGTCCTCGATCGCGGGCGTAGAGCCGTTCGATAGGTTCCCCTGGGTCTGGGCTGCCTGCTTGCGGTACAAATAGTCTTCGTAGTTGCCGGGATACACGTGCACATGCCGGCTCTCCACTTCAAAAATGCGGGTAGCGAGACGATCGATAAAGTAACGGTCGTGCGAAACCATGACCACGGTTCCGTTAAAACGCGCAATGGCGTCGAGCAGAACATCCTTGGCACGCAGGTCGAGGTGGTTGGTAGGTTCGTCCAGGAGCAGAAAGTTTGCCGGGCTCACCAGGATCCGGGCCAGGGCGTAGCGGTTGCGCTCTCCTCCCGACAGCACACCCAGCGGCTTGAAGACATCGTCCCCGGAGAAGAGAAAGCAGCCCAGCAGGCTGCGTAGGTCGGTGGTCGATACCCGGGGCGCGGTGTTGCTGATGTCGTCCAGCATGCGTGCTTCTCCGTCCAGAACCTTGTACTGATCCTGGGCAAAGTACTCCGCGGTCACGTTGTGGCCCAGGCGCAAAGTACCGCTCGAAGGCGGCTCCATGCCCGACAGCATGCGGATCAGGGTCGATTTTCCCGCCCCATTGACGCCCACCAACGCGATACGGTCCCCGCGTTCAATGGTGAAGCTCACCTCTTCAAGCACCTGCTTAGGGCCGTAGTTTTTGGCCAATCCCGAGACCTCGACCACAGTGCGGCCCGACGGCTGAGGTTGAGGGAAAGTGAAGTGGATCGCCTGTTCTTCAACCGGAATCTCGATGCGCTCTATTTTTTCCAGCTCCTTAATGCGGCTCTGTACCTGCTTGGCCTTGGTCGCCTGGTAGCGAAAGCGGCTGATAAAGGCTTCAAGATGCTCAATATGCTCCCGCTGGTTCTTGTATGCCGCGGCCAGTTGCGCCCGGCGTTCTTCTTTCTGGGTCAGATACTTCTCGTAGTTACCGTGGTAAACGTGCAGCGCCTTATTCCATATCTCGATGGTCTTGTCCACGGTGACGTCGAGAAAGTAGCGATCGTGGGAAATGAGGATGTAGCCGTTGGGATAATTGCGCAGGTACCCCTCAAGCCAGTTGCGGGTTTCGAGGTCAAGGTGGTTGGTGGGCTCGTCCAGCAGCAGCAGGCTCGGTTTTTGCAGCAGCAGTTTGGCCAGTGCGATGCGCATTTGCCATCCGCCTGAGAACTCATCTGTCTGCCGCGACCAGTCGTGCTTGCTGAAGCCCAGGCCGCCCAGCACCGTACCCACCTGGGCGTCGAGAGCATAGCCATCATGAGCGCGAAAATGGGAGTCGAGATAAGAGAAGCGATCGGCGGCTGCGGCGTATTCCGGGGTTGCCGGGTCAAACTCAGCCAGATGTGTGGAGAGGGTTTCGAGTTCCAGCTCCATGCTTTGCAACTCGGCGAAGACCGATAGGCACTCAGCGAACACAGTGCGGCCGCTAAGAACAAGACCTTCCTGCGGCAAATAGCCGATGGTCATGCCGCGCGTGCGCTGCAGGGCCCCGTAGTCGAGCGATTCTGAATCGGCTAAGACCTTGAGCAGCGTGGACTTGCCAGTGCCGTTCGCGCCCACCAGGGCGGTACGCTCATTGGGCGTAATAAGCCAGTCGGCATTCTCGAACAAGATGCGGGGGCCGAATCGTTTGCCGGCAGCAGAAAGTTGAAGCATAAGAAAAGCAGCGCCAAGGCGCTGCTCTCATTGTCGCAGATTAGCTCGAGAGCTTTCGGTTCCGTTGAAACCAAGGCCGGGTGCCCCACATCTCGCTTGTTTTTCGCGAGATGTGGGATTCCACGGCTCTCACCCCGAAACTCCTTCACCCACTCCCACATCTCGCCAAAAACGAGCGAGATGCCCCGAATTTCCTGCAAGTGGATGAAGCAAGATCAGCGTGTGCGCCTTTCTTTTAAGGAAAGGCGCATGAAGTTCAGGGAACCCACGAAACCTCACAGGAAATCGGGGGTGTGGGGCATCCGGGTTCGTGGGTATGTCGAAGGTCCTCGGGCGAGAGGGCTTTACGAGAGCGTGGGAGTCCGGGGAGCGGCTCGCTTGGTCGTCTGCTTCTTTTTTGTTTTAGCAGTCTTCACAGGCTTCCTCCGTACGCTAGGCGGAGCGAAGCGCGAATGCAGAAACGTTTCATAATCCTGCTCTGTCTGGTCAGCATAATCGACGGCAAAATCCGCGATTGCCTCCACAAACCGATCCGATGTGCCGATATAACCGCCCAAAGCAACTGCATCTCCCGATCGCGCGTGGCCCCGCGCCATCAGCTCCCCGCAAATCTCTGCGTATTGCTTCAACCCGTCGCCCTTCAGGTCCTGCATATCGATCGACGCCTTGTGGTCATTGAGCTGGCGAACCAGATATTGGCGATTGTTGATCGTGGTCCAGCCCAACAGCAGATCGGAGAGGAACTGCATCGCGCGCTGTCCTTGCACCACACGACGGCCCTGATGTTGCGGTGCGCCTATCTCGCCCAGATAAGGAGCATACGCCGAGCCAGGTTCCTCCTTAATTTGTAGGAAAAGCGGATCGTCGCTGCCGTTACCCTCCATGAAAACGATGTAGTCACGCAAGCCGACGCTACCAGTGCCCACGACTCGAAACGCTACATCCAGCGGCCGGTAAAGGTCGAAGAAGTGTTGCCGCTCAGGCAGCAGACTCGCACGGTACTGGCTAAGCGAATCGAGGATCATTTGTGACTTGGCGCCCGATAAACGGAATTGCAAAGGCTTTTGCTCGATAAAGGTCCGGTGAGGCAAGCCCTTCCGTTGTTCGAGCAAACGCGATGCGTTGTATTGCGGCGTTGCCCGCTCCGCCTTACGGAGGATCTGCGAAACCGGCGTGATCCGCTGCAGGCGATGCACCTGGAAATGGGCGATATCCATCACCGTCATACGGGCGAAGGCATGGATCGCACGCCGATAGCCCGCAAGAAAAACCGCAGCAGCCTCACCACAGATCGAGCCCTTACTCCCCGCCTCCCGGCCGGCCAGAATGATACTGGTCGCCATACGCTTCACATCCCATTCAAACGGCCCGCGGATGGTTTCGTCGAAGTCATTTATGTCGAAGACCAGCCGGCCATCCGGCGCGGCGAAGGCGCCGAGGTTGCGTACATGGGCATCCCCGCATAACTGGCAAAGGATACCGGTATGCGGCAGCACCGCAAGATCGGCAGCCATGACCGGGACCGCCCCCCGAAAAAATCCAAAAGGGGATGCCGCCATCCGTTGCCACTTAATCGCCAGCAGCGACGGCACCCGGCCAACCGCCGAGACGGCCAGGGCGTCGATGGGATCAGTCTGCCGAACGGTCCCACTCCATCGCTTCTGCTCCTGACGGCGTACCTGCTTTCGCCGCGATTGCCCAAACGCACGGCGTTCCGTCGGAGCAAGCACGTGCTTAATGGCCATTCAACAAGTGCTCCATCTCAACATAAGCCGCATTCGTCCAGCCAAAGCCAATCACGTTTTGATACCCGGCGATTAATTGCACGTTCGACGACTCGGTCTCAACGTTGTACTTCTCGTGGATGGTTCCTTCTTTTTCGAAGCTCTTGCGGATAGTGTTAGTGAATTGTTCTGAAATCTTGCGTGCGTCATCCATAAAGCCAGTCTTCTTGAGGGCGTCAACTGCTATCCAGTTCAGCGGAGCCCATCCAAAGGGTAAATCCCACTGCAGACCGCTCGCATAGGTGCTGCAGGTCAGGCCGCCCGGCTTATCCAGCAGTCCCAGGTGGCTGTCCACGGCCGTTGCCTGCTCCTTGGTGGCCAAACCCGCCCACAGAGGGTAAAAGATGGTCGCGTACACGTAGCTGGACTGTTCGCCCGTGGTGTAGTCGTAATCGAAAAACATTCCCTTCTCGGCATTCCAAAGATATTTGTTGATGGCTTGTCCGCGCACTTTTGCCTCTTGCTTCCATTGGGCAGTTTGCGTCGTCTGATGCAACATGGTGGCAAAGTCAGCCAGGTCCAGCTCGTATTTATACAGCAGGCTGTTCAGGCAGACGGCAGCGTAATGATGCGTCGAACCGCTGAACGGTGCGAAGCGAAAAGAGATATCGAAACCAGACTCGCGCACCGCGCGGTCACCTTTGTAGAAATCGCGGGTGAGTCGATAGCCACCCGACCACGCCTCCTTGCACACCACGGATTGGGTCATATTGCAACTGGTCTTCGCGAGTTCTGCTTGTTCCGCCGCAGACGGATTTTCGGGCGCCTGGACCAGGTAGTTGGTATGCACATCAGGATGATCCACCAGCCACTTGATGACATCGATGTAGTAATCGCTATGGTCTGCGATATCGGGGACCGGGCCCTCGCCGATATCGAAAAATCGAGCCAGGCCAGTGTTCCCGGCGCGGTGAATGTCGCTCAGCCAGAAATCGTGATCGCGGCGGGCATAAGGGTAAGCGTGAGCAATCCATCGCAATTGCCGGGCCTTATTGGCCGGCGAAGGATCGTGGGCAATCTCCGCATCGTAGACAACGCGAATCATGCTGCTCAGGAACGGCGGCTGCGAGCGGGTCAAAAAGTAGGTGCGGTTGGCGTTCAGGACTGCCCCATAGTTCTCAATCTCATAAAAGAAATTCTCTACCATGCCTTTCGCCAGATCAATCCGGCCATCGCGCAACAGGCCGAGGATGATGAAGTAGCTGTCCCAGCCAAACATCTCGTTGAATCGCCCTCCCGGCACCACATAGCGATTGGGCAGATAGAGCAGCCCCGGGCGGGAGATTTCCGACCCTTTGACGTCCCCCAGGTGTTTGATGGGATGGGGCAAGTGGGCAATCTCCACCTTGCAGTGCGAACTCAGGCGCTGCAGTTGAAGAGGGGTGGGCGCGCCATAGGGCAGGTACAGCAGCGGCGGAGTAGTGACCTTGGGGTCGACCAACGACTGGCAGTCGGACATCGAACGAGAGAGGCTGTCCCACCCCTGGTGAATGTACGCGTCGATCGTTGGAGCGGGGGCTGGAGCCGGTGCCGGCTGGGCTTGAGCCCAAATCCACTGGCCCGCGACCTGGAGCAGCAAGAGGGTAAAGAGTCGAACCATCCTCATGAGCTTTCCTCCACCGTGCGATGTTACATGGCCCAGGCCAGGCGTGTAGCATCGGGCAAAGAAGAAAGGCGACGGCGTGGCGTGGCGGGGGCATAGGGCATGGTTTTGGGTGGGGATCTGCGCCCTGGTAGTGGTCGTGATTGCGGGAGCAGCGCTCGAAATCCTTCTTTCCCGAGCCGCGCCGATCCTGAAGGCACGCCTGCTCGAAGGCCTCTCTGAACGTTTCCATAGCCGTGTGGAACTGGGGGACTTCGATGTTTCTCTCCTCCGCGGCTTTGAGGTCTCAGGCAAAGACCTGTCTATCTATCCCTACAATGTCGCTTCCACCACCCCAACCTTTTCGGTGCGGCATTTCGCCTTTCGTACCGGCTATTCGAGCCTGCTGCGGTCCCCTCTTCATATCGGCCACGTGGAGGTGGAGGGACTGCACATCAACCTGCCGCCCAAAAGCCAGCGAAAAGAACTGCCTGGGCCGAGACATCCTTCGCAGGCCAACATCGCCCTCTCTGTGGATGAGATGGACTGTGCCAACACCATCCTCACGTTGGGAACGGATAAGCCTGGCAAAGTGCCGCTGCGGTTTGTCATCCAGAGCCTTTCTCTACGGTCCATAGGTGCGGGCCAACCGATGGATTTCAACGCCATCCTCACCAACCCCAAACCACTAGGGCAGATCGAGACCCGTGGCGTTTGGGGCCCCTGGGATGCGGACCACCCTGGAGCAACCGCGGTCGGCGGTACTTACGGCTTCCACAATGCTGACCTGGGCACCATCAAGGGCATTGGCGGCATCCTCTCCTCGCAGGGTGCATACCAGGGAACGCTGGACAGGATCGTGGTCGATGGCAAGACCGACACCCCGGACTTCCAGGTGAAAATCAGCGCGCACAAGGTGCCGTTGCATACAGAGTTCCACGCGATTGTGGATGGCACCGATGGCAACACCTACCTGCAGCCGGTCAAAGCACAATTTTTGCATTCCTTCCTGATTGCTCGAGGATACGTGGTGCGGGTTCAGGGAGAACCAGGACGCCACGTATACCTCGACATAGATATGGAACAGGCTCGGATAGAAGATCTGCTGCGTATGGGCGTACGCACCGATCCGCCGGTGATGGAAGGGAACGTGAAGCTCCAGACCAAACTGGATCTGCCGCCGGGTACGCAGGATGTGGCTCACAGGCTGCGCCTGCAAGGCAATTTCGCCATCGTCAACGGGCGTTTCAGCAGCGACAAAATACAGCGCCGGATTGACGAACTGAGTTTAAGGAGCCAGGGGCAGGTAGAGCTGGCTTCGCAGCAGGCACGCGATGGCAAGTTTGAACTTGTGCACTCGCAGTTGCGTGGCGACTTCAACCTGGCGGATGCAAGTTTGAACTTGTCGAACTTGCACTACGAAGTGCCCGGAGCCAGCATCAAGGTTGCCGGCATTTACACCCTTGACGGTGCCAAATTCAATTTTGCTGGAACCGCCGATATGCAAGCCACTGTTTCCCGGATGGTCGGTGGATGGCAAGGCGTGCTGCTGATGCCCTTCGATAAAGTCTTCCAGAAGAACGGAGCCGGCACCGAGGTCCCCTTCAAAATCGACGGCACCCGATCGGATCCTCACTTCGGTCTGGACTTCGATCGCATGAAGAAGAAGTAA
>CAZSUK010000010.1:0-25926 GCA_964609355.1 uncultured Acidobacteriaceae bacterium
CCCCCTCAGCCACAGCTCCCGGTCGAATCAACGCACTCGATAGAGCTTCGTCCCGTGCGCAGGCAGTTCAGTCTTGAGCGAGGGGGCCGACCCCAGATCTTTACGCGCCCACAGATCACGAACCGCATGGCTACCCTCGGGTAATCCCAAATCTTTCCAGGAGCAGCTCACCTGCTGCGTCTTATCGCCCAGGTTGAAGACCGCCAAATAATCCCCACCCCCGGATTCAGGCTTAGCCTTCCACACCACCAACGAACCGGAGCGTATAAGCTGTCGACTATCCCGCGAATGCTGATCGACCGCAATCACCTCAGGGTTGCTATAGAGGGCTTCCGTCGCCGCATCCATTTTGGTGAGATTCGTCCCCGCAATGAGTGGCGAACGAGCCATCGACCACAGCGTCATCAGCGTCCGCGACTCATCCTCCGTAAGCCGCGACATGCGCGGCTTGCCCCATCCAGGCCGGGGACCAAGATAACCCAGGGGCAGCATGTCGGCGTCTGGCCAGTGCCCTACCTCGATATGTGGCGCCCACTCCGCGGTACGGTCAAATTGACGTACCAGCCCCGCGGGGAACGTCTGTCCCGCTGGGCCCGGCCAGGTGTCCCACATATCGTCGGATATCCGCCAAAGCTGGGCATATTTCCGCACGTCATCCGCTTCCTCAACCGGTGTCGGTCCGGGGGAAAGGCTCAGCACCATCGCACGGCCAGACTTCTTAATCGCCGCACTCATCATATGAATCTCATCGGCTTGATACGGTTTGGAAATGCAGTCGACCTTGATGTAGTCGACGCCCCATCCAGCGTAGAGCCTGATAATGGAATCGTAATAAGCTTGGGCAGCGGCATTCGCATTCAGCCCATAGTTATCCGAATTCCATCTGCAGGTATCGGTCGTGTTGGCCGCATCGGCTGCATGGAAGGATGATCCCGCAATGGGTAAGTTCTTCTCCACCGCCTGGCGCGGGATGCCGCGAATGATGTGGAGTCCGAATTTGAGCCCTTGGCCGTGTACCCAGTCCGCAAGCGGTTTGAATCCGGAAGACGAAAAGCGATTGTCCGCCACGATGTAACGTCCGTAGTCATCCATCACAAAACCTTGCGCCGCTCCCTTTTGCCCCGGGGCACGCAGGTACCAACCCTCATCAACCACGACGTAGCGCCATCCCAATGGCTGCAGATGCTCATGCAACCAGGAAACATTTGCTTTGAACTCGGCTTCCGTTACGGTCAACCCGTAAGAGTCCCAGCTATTCCAGCCCATCGGCGGAGTAGGCGCAAGGTCAGCGGCTGCGAGGCAGTGCAGCCGGCTAAGCATGATCAGCAGGAATGGGAGATAACGTCGGCAATTCATCTTGCCGTCAGTCTAGAGGAAAATACCTCACCAGGTTTTTTTAATCAGCGTATCGAAGGCGACCCCACCGTTTTGATCGCGCGTGGCACTCACCGCCACTCGCGGCGAAACCTGGTACTGCCCCTGAATCGTCTCATTCTGAGTCGAAGCCACATTGCTGGAGAAGGTCACAAACAGATTTCCAGTGACGCGCTGCTGAATGGTGATATTCGCGCCCGGGGGCCCCTGGCTGGTGCCTCCCGCCAGGACCGGGTTGATGGAAAGCTGCGAAATGCCCGCAACCTTTGAAATGCGGCTCGTCACCTGGCTGCTTACCTGCGAGGCCACCAACCCTGCCGCCTGTTGGTTTGCCGGCAGAGAGGGACTATTCGCGCTGGCTTCGGTGGTGCTTCCAAATGCCAGCAGGTTGATAATGTCGGCGGCCGGCAACGACGGGTCAGAGGAGTAATTCGTGCGCAACTGGTCGACCGGCCCATTGAAGCGCATGGAGATGTTGTATTGCTGAATCGTGGTGTTGAGCGCCAGGTTGACCACCGGCTGTGTTTCTGAAGGATTAACGAACTCAATGGTTCCACCGTTCAACACGAAGCGATCACCGTTGAGAATGATGTCGCCGCCGTCGAGGTTCACCCGTCCCAGGATCACCGGCTCCGCCGCCGTGCCACGCACCCGCAGGTTAGCTGAGCCATTGATGCTGAGGGTTCGGCTGACCAGGTTGATGTTGTTTTCGGAAGTGACCCCCAGGTTCAACTGGATGTTTTGTGCCAAACCTGGAGTCGCAGGTGCGGAGACACCACCCGAGAATTGATCGATGAAGCTGTTCAAATCAAATGCCGGAGTAAACGAGAGGTCGGCAAGTCTCACCTGGCCCCCGAGTACCGCGTTGTCGGTACTGCCCGCGAGACGAATATCCGCGTTGACCGTCTCGCGAACCCCTTGAGGGTAGAGAGCGCGAACCCCCTTTGCGGATAGACCCAGATCAAATTGGACCGAAGGACGATACGCAACGCCGCCCTGCGCGGTTACCGTACCACCGCCGACAGTGCCCTCAAATTTCGAGATGTTGAGCCGGTCCTTGGTGAGTGTCAGGACGCCGTTACCGTGTTGCAATCCTACCGGCAGATCACCGCTGGCGAAGTTGGCATCCACGATTTCCACCTGGCCGCCAACGTCAGGGCTATCGGTCGCCCCACTCGAATTGATGTTGAACTTCAACTCGCCCGAGCTTCTGATATCGGGAGCAAATGCCTGTGCCAGCTGCAGATTCACCGTGCCCAACAGCAGCAGAGAAACGGGAGCGCCCTTGGTGGTGGACATCGAACCCTGAAACTGCAGATCGGTATCGGTGCCCTTGAGCCCGGAACGCTGCAGCGTGATTTTCGTGTCTTTGTAATCGACGTGGATGGGCGAAGTCTCTGCCAACTGGATGGTATTGCTGTAAGCCAGCTTCAAAGTAGGGATGGTAACGTGCGCTTCCAATAAATTTTTGTTTTTGAGAGGTCCATGCAGCGTGGCGTGCAACTCGGTCTGGCCGGTCAAATCATCGGCTTGCGCCGGAGCATAGATCGCGAAGATCGGCTGCAACGGGATCGTCTGCGTATCGAGCGTGGCGTCTGCCGGGTAATCGCCGGTCAAACCCACCTTTGCATTTGCCTTGATTTCCGTACCGACCGCTGCGGAAGTCAGATTGGCTGTAGCCAGGTGATTGGCCACATTCATCTGCAGATTGACGTCTGCGATCTTCTGATCCTGAATATCGATTTGCGGAATCTGTAGCGTGGCGTCGAGCTGCGGGTTATCAAACGTGCCCGCCCCGCTGGCCTTTACGCTCACCACGCCCTTGGCGTTAATGTTCTGCGCTTTGATTGCCTGCAGTTGCTCCAGGCGAATTCCCGTCGCTGTCAGTTGAGCGTTGTAAGTCTTTTGCCGCGGATGGACGCTGACCTTACTCTTTACGCTGCCCGCGGGAAGCTCCACCCCAAGATCTCCGTGGACTTCTTCTCCTGTGCCGTCAAAGTTCAAGGTCGCAGAAGTCACCGGTTGATCGTACGCAGTGACATGGGTCAGCGAGACATTCCCCTGCCCAATTGGACTGAGTTCAGTCCCATGCATCTTTACATTGGCTGCTAGCGTGCCCGTTACGGGTACTTGTTGTCCGGAAAGTTTTACCAGGTCCTGAACATCCAACTGCGAGGCTTGGAGATCGACCTCGAGCGGGCTCGCGTCGGTAAACGCCCACTTGTGCAAGCCGGTGCTGGCGTTAAAGGTGATCTTTCCGTGAGAAGCCGGCTCCAGGTCTGCATGCTGCAGGCTGGCCATTGATTGGTTCACATCCACATTGGTGCGGAGCAACCGCCACTCTGTCCCGTTGAAACGGAGGTTAGAGGCCGTCAGCTGGCCGGTCAGATGGGGATCGCTCGTCGATCCACGCACCGTGCCCTGAAACGATGCGGTCCCGGCAAGCCCGAGCGGCGGCCCTGGGGCGCGGAACACATCAGCAACCGTTTCCAACTCGCTTAGGTTATTGGATTGAAATTTCAGATCCAGGCTCGACCGCCGGCTTACCACGCCGTTCATCGTCAGCGTACTTTGTGGCGTCTTCAAGAAGCTCTGCTTAAGCGCCAGCTCCTGATTTTTTCCCGTGTAGTTACCGTGAAGCCCACTCTCTACCGGAACGTCCTTGCCCTGGCCGGACACTTTTCCGTGAACAGCCGCGTCTGCGTGGGCGACGACATCGTCAAACTTCTTTCCCCAGGAAGCATTTGCGTCGGCATTCAGCACTCCCCCAAGGCTTACTCCCTTGGGCAGCGCCGACGACTTCATCGCGCCATTCAAAGCTGCCAGCTGGATACCGCGCAGCCCGGCGTTGAATTTCGAATGTGCATTGCCGTCGATGCTGCTCATTTTGCCGTTAGCCGTAAGCTCACCGCCCAACAGGCTGGCGCGGAGATCCTGGAGTGTAGCGTCACCATTTTCAAGCACGTAGTGGGCCGTAATGTTTCTGATCTGCGAACGAACGGTTGGAGTCTGTATGTTCAGCTGCTGGCTGCTGAGGTCGCCCTTGATCAGCACTGTATCCAAAGGAGAGTGATTGGCTATTTCCTGGTACTGAACCGACCCGCTGGCGCGAATGAATCCAACCGGCACTGAAGGATTCGCAAGAATCCTGCGGAATTGGGTCCCGTCCAATGTGGCAATGTAGTTTCCCTGCACCTGGGGATGACTGTAGTCCTGCAACGTGGCGTTGAGAACAACCTGTGATGTTTCGCTGGTCAACCTGGCTTGCGTTAAGTGGAAAGTAGTCGGCGTAGCATCGAACGCTGCATCGAGGTTGTGCGGAATCGGTTTGAAGGTCCCGGATTGCAGATGGCCGTCGGTGTAGCTGAGCTTGCCAGAGTACTTCTGCAGCAGGCTGTTGAAGGAAGCCCGAAAATCTACATTGCGTAAATCTGCGGAAAGAACGCTCTGGCGATCGTTATAGTAGACCGCTCCCCGATCGAGCACTGCGTGGCGAATCCCCAGGTCGAACAGGCTCGTATTACTACTGCTGGACCCGCTGCTTTTGATCGTCGGGATGTTACTCACTCCGTGAGCATCGGTAAATACCTTCACCACCGGCTGATCAATGACCAGGCTGTCGAAATACCACTTGCGATGAAGGACGGAGACAATACGAACCCCAACCTCACCATGAGCGACCTGGAGCAAAGGCGGATCCGGGTAAGGACTTGCTCCAGCGACCGTCAACCCGTAAAGGTCCAGGCTCAGGTTCGAAAGGTTGAGGGCAAAGTTCTGCAACTGTACCTTGGTACCGATACTCTCGCTGGCTTTCTGTTCAACGGTGCTGAGAACATAGTTGTGGAACCGCGCATTGTGCAGCAGGATGGTGACTGCAAGGCCCGCTACGAGCAGAAGAACAATGAAAATACCGGCGACCCAAGCGGCTGCTTTCCACAGCCGCGATGCTGGCGTTCGCTTGTAATCAGACTCTGCCGTGCTCATATGGTCACCCCGATCAAAATGCCTGGCCGATACTAACGAAGTATTGGGTTGATTTAACCCCCGGAACCGGGTTCAGGTTATGTCCGAGATCGATTCGCACCGGACCAACCGGGGTGGCGTAACGCAGCCCCAGCCCCACGCTGTTGGTGTAGAGCGAGGTGAAGTCGTGAAAGCCAACCAGGGGGAACACGTTGCCGCCGTCATAGAACACAGCCAATCCCAGCCCTTTCTTGAGGGGTAGCGGAATGCGTGCTTCGGAGTTGATGATCAGCAGCTCATTTCCTCCAGCCGGAACCTGTATGTAGGAGCAATCGGTAGAAGAGCCTGTGCTACAAACCTGAACCTGGCGCTGGGGCCCGGCCCCATCCAGCGGAAAGCCGCGCAGCGTGTTGCCGCCCCCGGTAAAGAACGCTTCGCTCAGAGGAACTTGGCTGTTGGAATAGGGCTGCGCCAATCCAATGCGAATGCTGTTCGCCCAAACAATGTTGTGGAAGGTAGGCCGGTAATATGCAACCTGTCCATTGAGTTTGGCAAAGTTTACGCTCGAACCTAACTTGGTATCGTTGAAATCGAGTTCGATCGACTCCAGCATTCCTTTGTGCGCGTCGAGAGGATTGTCGCGTGTATCGCGCGTAAGGTTGGCCGCAATCGTCGAGAGCCTGACATGCTGATCCTGCGGCAGCACCAGCTCGGGGATCAGGATCCGCGTCAAATCCGTTTGGCTAAAGCTGTAACGCAGGAAGAAAACATCATGTTTGGTCTTGTCGATAAATCTCTGCAGCTGGAAACTCCCGTTTTCAACCTGGGAGGAGTAGACGGGGTTTTCCTCATCGCGTTCCACCAGGACAGAAGTCGTCGAGCCCCAACTCGACCAGCGGAAATTCGGGTCGATATAATACCCTGCGGCACGCTGATCGAGGCGCCCGGCAAACGCTGTCGCGGAAAGCGACTCGCCTTTACCCCGCACATTATTACGGGTGTATTGGAAACTCCCTCGCGGCCCATAGTAGGTCGTTTCGCTGGTAGTGAAATTGGAAGGTAGCCCGACCGGCGGTAGACTGGGCAGCGCCACGGTCCCGCTGGGGATACTGCCACCGCGATTGATCACTTCAAATCCGAAGCCGTAAGTCATCGTGTTCCGCTTGGCTTCATGGACTTTGACCAACACATCCTCGCTCGTCTGCGTCGTTACCTGGCGTCTGGGATCCACTTCTGCCCAGTCGAATACTCCAGTGTGGTTATAGAGCCGGCTCTCGGAGCTGAGCAACTCTGTCTCCGTAAGCGGCTGGCCGGGAACAATGGTGGCCACATCCCTGTCGATAAGCCTCTGCTGCGTTTGTACACGCCCCAGGGTCAGCACATCATGGGTGTGGACGTGCGGACCCTCAAAAATGTGATAGACCACGTCGATATGATGAGGATCGTTTTTGGAAACCACATTGGCCGTTTCGCGGAAGCTGGAGGTCAGATAGCCGGCCTGCAGATAACGGGCAACGATATTGGCGCGGTCCGTGGCAACCAGCTTTTGCGAGTAGGGTTTCCCCGGCGCAAGCTTCAGACCGCCCGGCGCAAATTTCGATTCCGGAAAAGTATCGGCTCCCTCAATCTTGAGAGAGCTCACAATGTCCCGCGGGCCCTCGGTCACGTGGAAAATCACCGCCACGTTTCCATCCTTATGACTCACTGCTGGAGTGACCTGCGCATTGCTGAAACCCTCAGACCCGTAAAGCGCGGCCAAATTCTTTTTGCTGGTATTAACCAGTTGCTCGCTGTAGTCCCCCGGAGAGAACAGGTGCGCCTTCTTCACCGTGACCAGCGCCATCAGATCCGGTGTCTTGAGCTCGTGGTTGCCGGTCACCGCCACGTCGACCACTTTGTGTTTTTTACCCTTGTTGATGGTATAGACGATGGTGTCGACCGAATCTTTTTTATTGAACTGGGAGTCAACGGCAACGTCGAAGAATCCCTTCTTCTGGAAATAAGAGACCAGCGCCTCACGGCCTTCCTGCACCAGCTCCGGATCGACGCCAACCCCTTGGTAGATCGGTAGCAAAGATTTTTTTGTCCAGCTCCACAGGTGCGCGCCTTTCACCTCGACATGAACGGTGGGACCTGCTTTCACATCAAAGTGGATGTCGGCACGGTTGGTATCTGCAGTGTAAGCGGCTCCGGCTAGTTTTACCTGTGCGGACAGCTTCTCTCGCTTCTCTAACCGCTTCTGGAGGTACTTCTGGGCGTTATTTAACGTTCCGCGGCGGTACTTCTTTCCTGGCCGAATGGCTGCTCCCCTGATCCGCGCCCCCAACCCCTGCAGGCTTTTCGCCATATTTTGAGCCTCCTCAGGGGTGGTATCTGCGACATTCACCGTGCCAAATTTGGCGCGGCGATTCAGGCTGACTTGAAAGTTCACATTGGCGACATTGTGATCCGTATCCAGCTTTACCTGGGGACGAACCTCCACCTCAAAGTATCCCTGCTGCTGGAAGTAGCGAATCAGCGCGTCTGTGTCCCTCTGAACGTCGCCGGCGTTGTAGGGGGCCTGCGGAGGATAGTTAGCGATTTGCACCAGCTTCGAGTACGAGAACCGTTCTGCTCCTGGAAACTCAAAAATGCCGAACCAAACAGCGGGCTCTACTATCAGGAGCACCCGCACCCCGTTGGCCTCGGGTTCGACTTGTAGCTGCACCTCGTCGAACTTGCCTTCCTTTTTCAGGGTGGCAATGCTCTGATCAACTTTTTCTCTCGAGAATGGTTCGCCCTGGTGCTGCTCGAGGACCCGCACCAGCTTGCCGCTATCCAGGTTCGGTTGGCCGGCGATCTCAACAGCAGTTACGGTCTGGCCCTCGTAGGAAGACAAGATTGCCTGGGTTTGCGGTGCTGTCTTGGGCTGTTGACCCGGCTGCTCTGAGCTCTGCGCCAGCATGCTCACGGATATTGCGAGAATGCTTAGGGCTCCCGCGACTTGCAAGCGTGTACCCCTGGTCAGAAAATTAAATTGAGCTGTCACGCCAAAGTATCCCAGAAACAGCTCAAGCCACGCCATCTGCACTTGAGATGCCGGAATGGCGCGAAGCGGTTTGATCCAGGATAGAACACTGTGCAATCTAGGATGCTGCGGCCGATGGGGCTACAATCTCAGGTTTCAGCGTTCCCGCCGCGGCCAGATTCTTTGCTTGCACAGCGGCCTCTATTTCGCTATTAATCTCGCCTCCCAGCAGCAGCATCAGCCCGCTGAGATAAAACCAGGTAAGCAGGATGATCACTGTGCCCAAGGAACCATAGGTAGCCGAATAATTGTTGAAGTAATGAACGTAAACCCGCAACCCTAGCGATCCTAACAGCCAGCCCAACATGCCGAAGGCGGCGCCAGGCGTAAGCCAGCGCCACCGGCTCACCTTAACGTCGGGGCCAAGATAATAGATGAGCGCGAAGAGCAAGGAGAGAAATGCCGTGGCGAGCACCCATCCAATGGTGCGCGCAGACGTCGCAGTAACTACAGCCAGCAAGTGCTCGCGGATGCGAAGATGAGCCAGGCGCGCGAAGAAGTCTGCTATCAGCAGCGACGCCAGCATGAGGGAGACAACGATGGATAGAAGAAATGTGACACCGATTGCCGACAGTCTCGCTCTCCAATACGGCCGGGTCTCCTTGACCCGATAAACCACGTTCAGAGTGCCTTGAATTGCGGAAAACCCTACTGAAGCAGACCACAAAGCCGCTACCAGTCCGAAGGTTACCTTTCCTGTGCTTGCGGCTGCTGCTGTCTGATTGAACGCGTCAAGGACCGCCCCCAATGCCGACGGTGGAACCACGATCGACAGGTACTGAAGCAGATGCTCATAGATGTGGGCGGCCGAACGAGCTGCCAGACCAAGCACGGCGCAAGCGGTAAGTAGCGTGGGAAACAGGGCGAAAAGAAAATAGAATCCCAGCTCGGCCGAACGTCCGAGAAGGTTGTCGTCAAACATGGAATTCCAGGTATTTTTGAGGATCACCCCGGGTGGAACTCCCTGCAGGTCCCACATCGACTTTAAGGGAGAACGGGAGACGTAACTCCAGACGTGGCCAGACGTGCTTGGTGGTACCTTCGGTTTGGTCACGCTGTTGGCCACGGAAAATCTCTCCTTAAGAACTGATCGGCGAAATCGCGTGTTTAGAGAGATAGGTCTTACCCCTTTAGTGTTGCTCACTGCTTGACTTCCCTGTCACTTTTATTGTTGATGGGTTCACAAGTCCTGGCAGCGATTTTTGAGCCGTGAAAATCCCTAGACCGGCCAATCAGGTACACCGGGGACAGCCAGCTACCCTTTGCATAACCTGCCGTCCAGTCATACTGCGGAAAACTACTGCTCAATTCCAGCAACTCCTCCGGCGTACGGGTGCGGAAGCATGAAACGATGCCATCCCACAAAACCACGAGCGGAATCAGAGGTACTAAGTAAGTCAACAGCAGCCGCGACCAACGGAAGGGCCGCATGAACGGAGTAAGAAGCCAGACAAACACTGGCATGAACAAGATGGTCGCGAACGCTCGCGGAGTACGCGAAGTCACCTCGGCCATTGCGAAGCCCTCTCTGCGTTGCACTGCATCCCCAAGTACCTCGCGCGCGACCGTATCGGGAAAATGGTGGAATGACGAGAAGATCGTACGGAATCCGCTGAGAGATTCGGGCACGCTCACCGCATCCACGGGCACATCGAGGCACGTTATCGAAGGATCCTCTTGCAACCGGGCGGACAGCACATCACTGGGAAATTTGTCGGTCAGCACGACCTTGAGCGGCCCTTGCTGCGCGAGCGCGGCGCGCCACCCTGGACTCAACCACGGACCTCCGCCGCCAGAGCAAAGGTCTACAACACACGCAGCACCGCTGTCGCTGATGGCGCGAAAAATATCTGCCTGAACGGTACGGTAGACGTCTGCCCGGCTGATGATGGCTTCAAGACAATCGGTGGCTCCATGGCGGACCGCTGCCGGGCACCACGTCTGGTCAAGGACTTCGAAGAAGTGACGGCGGCGCAAACCTTATTGCCAATCTCTCCACAAAGCCATCGCCCCGAGCAGACCCTCCTCGTTGGAGATTATCTTGATGTTGGAACTGTGCTTGAGAGTTAGTTTCTTGGCGTTGCCGCCGCCCAGGTATAAAACGTCCCAGTTAAACGTGGCGGCGGTTTGCTCAATTGCTCGTTCCAGCAACTTATTCCAGCGCTTTACTCCATACTTTTCGAGCCCGCGCCTCCCCAGATAATCCTCATAGGTTTTCTTGCGCCATGGGTGGTGCCCGAGTTCAAGACCGGGACACAGAAGACCCTCGGTAAAGAGCGCGGACCCCATCCCCGTGCCCAGGGTGATGACCAACTCCACTCCGTGGCCCTTGATCACCGCGTAGCCGCCCACCGCGCAATCATTTGCCATCCGCGTCGGCTTGCCCCAGCGTTTTTCGAGCGTTTTCGCCAGGGGAAAACCAATCCATCCCGGATCGAGATTAGCGGCCGTGAGTGTTTTGCCTTGCTTGATTACCCCGGGAAAGCCGACGGATACCCGGTCGAAAAGAGGAACGCCTACTTTGAGTTCGTCCAGGGCGGTCAGGACGGCACTGGTCGTTGCCGGTTCGGGGGTAGGGACGCGCAGCCGGTCGCTGATGGGTCGACCTTCTGCGCTGAGCGCCTGGATCTTTAATCCGCTGCCGCCGATATCGATGGCCAGCGTGATCGGACTTGTTGCTTCACTCACCTCTCGAGCCATAGACCTCCGGAGTTCCAACCGCTTGTCATTCTACTAGTTACGACATGGCAAGTACTCCAAAGGTGCCGTTCTTCTTACCCCCGCATGTCCCTTTCAGGGCTTTGCCAGGGCTCCCTTTTCCTTTTTCGGCGGCTTTACCACCGCTTCTTTTTTCTTTTCCAGGCGGAAACCAGCTTCTTCCGCCTGCTCGCTTGCCTGCTTGACCTTGTCTTCAATCATGGCCGTCGATGGGACGGGACGCGGGGCCGAACGGCGCGGCTTCTTTTCTGCAACTGCACCTGCGCTTACGGGTTCCGGAACCGGCACGGCAGAGGCGAGTTCCAGCAGAGCCGGCAGTTGCAACCACCAGAGCATCTGCTCGTGGAGCTCCTTGTTGAAGTACTCCTCCCCGCCCGATTCGTTCACTTGCAGCAACCAACGGGCATCGCCATCTTTCCACAGTTCCGCGGGCAAACCAGCGAACACGTCCTCTTGTGCCTTTTTGGCGGGAGCAAACGTCTGGGCCAAGAAAGCCAGCCGGATTCGGGCTGCCGCACGCCAGGCGTCCTGGGTGATTTCCCCGCCGCCAACATAGGCACGAGCGAAGGATTCGCGTAGCCGGAGCCGGTCGAAGAGCCCCAATGCTGTGGTCGCGGTGTCTTTGCCTCCGATCGCTTCCGCCAACCCCTGGAGGACAGCAAATCCAAGTACCGGCCCCAAGACGGCGCTGGAATGGAGTTCGGAGCTGGTGCTGGGCAAAATCTTCCTGGCCTCGCGTGACCAGGGCTCGGAGAACGTCACCTCAACATCAGAGTTTGCCAATTTTTTGACCGCATGCACCTGGCGGCAAATCACCTGCCACAGGTCTTTCTCACTCACCTGTATCGGAGTGCCCGTCTTGCGGCTGTAGATGGCAAACGCTTCGCTCGCGAAACGCCAGCTGAGTGCCTCGATTCGCTGCATCAGCTGTGCTGCCGGAGTTGATTCCTGCGCCTCCTGCTCACACGCCGGCAAGGGTTCGGAGACACTGGCTAGTTCCGTGACGAGATCCGGGTGCAGAAGGCTAACGAGCGCGTCGTGCATCGGAGCGAGTTCCATGGCCACCAGCGCGTCGTCCAGGCTCGGTACTCCGCGGCCACCCAGGAAGTCACACAGCAGATCCCAGCGATATTCATCCGCCGGCCTGAGCTCTCGCCAGTTCAAAAACACGTGGCATTTGTACGCCTGCAGCTCGATCGAGTAGCCGTTGGAGACGATCTTCGAGGCCCGCTCCAGATGTTCCAGTCCGGTGGAGTTATCGCGGAAGGCAAGGAAGAGATTGCTGTCGTTCGGCAGGCCGAAGGCTCCACCCAGCGATTGCTGACGCAGATGGCCTGCTGCCTTATCGGCATACGCGGCCGATTGGTGAATCGTGCCGTAGGTAGTAGCGAACTTGTTGTGGTAGATGACCAGTGCCCGGTGGTCGCCGCGCCGGTTGGAGTAGGCAAAAACATCCTCATTCACCGTGCCGTCGGGCTGGTAAAAATCGTAGAGAAGAAAGTTCTCGCTCTCAGCGAACAACCAGCGCTGATGGAGCAATGGACCAATTTCACGATCGTGGCGCGTCACCAATCCCTGATCAGGATCTTCCTGGTGACGGGCGCGGCGGTACTCCATACCGTACTTCTCGGTGAAGCCTTCAATCTGACCGTGGCCGAACATGGGCAGGCCCGGCAGAGTCGACATCATAGTGGAAACCCCGAAGAACTTGTCGCCGTTGCCAAACTGGTCAATCGCTGTGCGCTCATCGGGATTACTCATGAAGTTGACGTAGCGCTTTAGGATATCCGGATCGAACTCAATGGTGTTTTTGATCACCGAACGATATTTGGCGTTATCCTCGTCGCGCATCATGTTCATGAAGGCGCTGTTGTACACCCGGTGCATGCCCAGTGTGCGGACGAAGTAGCCTTCCATCAGCCAGAAAGCCTCTGCCAGCAAAAGAGTGCCCGGAACTTCGCGGGCCACGCGGTCGACCACTTCGCGCCAGAATTCTTCCGGCATGGCGCGATCGAAGTCCGCCTTACTCATGCTGTACTCGGCGCGTGAGGGAATGGCTCCGCCGGTGCCCGGAATGGGAAACCACAACCGCTGGAAGTGGCGCTTCGCCAGGGTCATGGCAGCGTCGAAACGGATGATGGGAAACAACCGGGCCACGTGCAGAATGGTCTGGATCACCTGCTCCCGGGTGGCGGGGTTCAGGTAATCGAGCTGCGCAGTGTCATTCCAGGGGAAGCTGGTGCCGTCGTTGCCGTGATAGACGTAGCGGGTGTCCCCGGTCCACTTGTCCCGGCGGCGGAAGACTACGGCCGCATCGGTCTGCTCGTAGTAATGGTCTTCAATCTTGATTTCTACCCGGCCGTCGCGGGAAAGATCCGGCCCCTCAAAACGGTAAGCGGGATAGGGGCTATCCGGGCGAGACATGAACCATTCGGGATGTTCAATCACCCAGCTGGAATCGATGCCCATGTGATTGGGTACCATGTCGCTGGCCAGCCTTACACCGTGGTGGAAGGCCCGGTCGCGCAGATGGGTATAGGCCGACTGGCCGCCAAGGTCGGCGGCGATGTCGTACCCATAGAGCGAGTAAGCAGAGGCGACTGCGTCATGGTTGCCGCACAGTTGCTTGATCGTCTGCGAGGCCACACTTCTCTCCCAAACGCCAATCAGCCACAGCGAGTTAATACCGTGCGCTGCCAGGCGGCGGAGTTCTTCATCGGGAATCTGATCCAGACGATAGATGTGGCGGCCATAGAAGCGTGAAAGCTGTTCCAGCCACACATAGGTGCTCTGGGCGATGAGCACGGTGGTCGGCATCCACTCCTGGTCAGGCGAGAATCGCTCACTCTCCTGGGTCGCTTCGGTGAAAGACGGCACTACCCCTTGCTGGTCGGTAGAAGCCCAGGGAAAGTTTTTCCTCCGTCCCGCCATGGCATCCGCGGGGTGAAACCGCATCCAGATGGCAACGTCTTCTTCTTTGAGAACGTCGATGGCCAGCAAGAGCTTGGAGAGTGCATCGCCAATCAGATCGGCCCAGTGCTCGACAATGTAGGCCAACTGGCCGCTGAGCGAATCGGGCGAGGCTAGCGCCGGGGCACGCAGAAAGTCGATCAGGTTCTGATTTTTGGAACCGAGCGGAGGCCGGGTGCTGAAATAATCGCGCAGGCCGGCGGTGATCAGCTGATAACGAGTGACCGCGGCCAAAGACTGATCGGTAAACAATTCGGAAAAGGGTTTGAAAGCCGGGTTGGCGTTGGCTAGCCACAGCAGCATCATCTCTTCGAATGCCACGGCCCGGTTAAAGATGCCGTCGCTTTGCCCAGCCAGCCACTCCTCGGGGGTTTTCTCCTTACGGTAAACGTCCGCAGTCGGAAAGCGCTCAATGAAGGCAAGAATCGTCTTGTCCAGCTCCTCTTTGCTGAGCCGGGCGTCGAACCATTGCAATGCCTCCGCAATCACTTTGGGATCGATCTTCTGGCGGTAATAGGCAACCAGGGCGTGGCTCATCTCATCGATGAGCCCCATGGCATAGAGGGCTCCGGGCTGGATGGTCTTCGAAAAATCCTTTTCCGGCCCCCGCCGCTCGTTCATGCGATAAGCGAATTCCCTACTGGCGCCGAGGTTGGCGAAGACTACGTTGCCGCTGAAGGCAAACAGCGTCTGATTGAATTCATAACGATCGCGAGCTTCACGGGAGACGTGGAATTCCATTTGGTACCCTTCCGAAACACTTCATTTAATGGGCAGCTTATCTGTTCGATGCGAATTTTCGCTCCGGCAGGTACCTAAACTGCTCTAAACCGGTCGCGAGATGCCCACAATCCAAGCGCTGGATGGGAGATGAAGAAGACTTCTTCACCTTCGACAGTGTTGAAGCCGTCGTGCAGTCGAGCCGGGTTATAGCGTGCCATGGTGCCGGCCAGGTCGGCATAGCCAAATCCTACGCCTTCTATCTCTTCCCGGCTTAACCCACCGGGACAATAGGTAATGTTGAATCGTCCTTCTGAAGAACTGTGGATGAGATGGGCAGCGGTTCCGAGTTCGGCGGCCAGGTCTGGATTGTTTTTCACTTTTTCGAGCGTGGCGGGCGTGCCGTAGTAGCCGAACTTGCGGATCTTGCGGTCGATGGTGGGATCCTCTCCAAACTGCTCCACTCCGGGAGCAAGCACGATCAGGTCGGCGCCATCCGCCAGTGCCATGCGGGTGCGGTAAATGGCCTTGTTTCCCAGCCAGGTGCTGTGAAATTCTTCGGGATCAAGGTAGACAACGGCTTTGTGGATGGGCTTATCGAGCAGCTGAATGTTGACTTGCACGCTCAGCGCTGAGGCCAGGTGAAAGCACTCCACGTCATCACCCACAAACAAGCCTCGGACTACGAGCTCTCCTGCCTGGTTGGTCCCAATGACCGTCAGGACGTACACGATGGGGATATTGCGGAGAAATTCGTCCGCCGCCCGATTCAGGACGCGCCGCACGGGATTATCGGCTCTTCCCATAATCCGCTCCATGCCCACCACCGCTCCCAGGTAGTGGCTGCGATTGATGCTGAGCGGGCCGGACGTACCGATCAGGATGTTCTTGTTGTAATTTGCCATCCCGATAACTTCATGCGGCACAACCTGGCCGACAGAAAGCACCAGGTCGAAACCGCCCTCGGCAATGATGCGGTTCACCTGCGCCGGCCAGGTGTAGTCCAGCTGGCCCCCTGACTGCTCCTGAATGAAGGACGCGGGCAGCTCGCCCAGGGTCACTACGTCGGCGCGCCAGTTATGAACCGCGAACAGCTGGTGCGGCATGTCACCGAACATGCGGGTGAGCCAGGCTGCGGTCATCGGCATGTGCGTTCCCAGGGCGGGCAGGACACATCCCAAACGGTCGCCGTAGTACTGGTAGGCGTATTGCGTGAGGTCGCCGGCCCGGGAGTGGAAGCGGCTGCCGTCCGGGGGCACGGCCAGGACTTTGCGCCTGGGTCCGAGGCGGTCGAGCGCCTGGTGGAGCGAGTCGCACAGATTTACCTCGGCTTGTGGGCCGCCCTCCTGCCAGTAGAGGCTCATAGGCGATAGGCCTTTCGCGCGAGGTCGTAGGCCAAGGCGTGGGCCAGCTCGACGGCTTCGTCCTCGTCCAGCTGGTGCTCCGCTACCTGCTTGGCGAGGAAAGCACAGTCCACCCGGCGTGCCACGTCGTGGCGTGCTGGGATGGAGAGGAAGGCACGGGTGTCATCGTTGAAGCCGACCGTGTTGTAGAAGCCGGTGGTTTCGGTGGTCAGTTCGCGAAAGCGCGTCATGCCCTCGGGGCTGTCGTAAAACCACCAGGGCGGCCCCAATCGGAGACAGGGATAATGTCCCGCCAGGGGCGCCAGCTCACGGCTGTAGGTCGACTCATCGAGGGTAAAGAGAATGAGCGTAAGGTTGGTCTCGTTGCCGAAGCGATCGAGCAATGGTTGCAGCCCGTGCACGTAATCGGTCGCGGTCGGAATGTCCGCCCCCACGTCCCGGCCAAAACGCTGGTAGAGCTGGTGATTGTGATTGCGGTAGCTGCCTGGGTGGAGTTGCATCACCAGGCCGTCCTCTACGCTCATGCGCGCCATCTCGGTCAGCATCTGGGCACGAAACAGCTCCTGTTCGGCGGTATCGGCCTTGCCCGAAATCACCCGTTCGAACAGCGCCGACGCTGCGGATAGAGGAAGGTTCGCGGTCTTTGCGGTGGGGTGGCCATGGTCAGTTGCCGTGCAACCGAGCTTCTTGAAGCGGTCCCGGGCGTGGCGCAGCGCGAGCAGATAACCTTGCCAGCGGGAAGAATCTTCTCCGTGAATTTCTCCCAACTGCTGCACGTTCTGGCGAAAGCCGTCGAATACGGGGTCGACCACCGAGTCAGGACGAAACGTGGGCACGATGCGCGCCTTCCATCCGGAGTCGCGGATCGCCTGGTGGTAGGTCAAAGGATCAAGCGGTGAGTTGGTGGTGGCGAGCACCTCGATATTGAATTGCTCGTAGAGTGCTCGGGGCCGGAAGGAGGGCGATGCCAGCTTTTCGCTGATGGTGTCGTAGTAGGTGTCGGCATTGGCGGCGGACAGCCGATCTTCCAGGCCGAACAGTTTTTCAAAAGCAAAGTCCAGCCATAACCGGGTAGGGGTGCCGCGAAACAGATAATACGACGCCGCGAAGCGTCTCCAGATCTTTCGCGCTTCGTCTGCAGTTAACTCCTTCTGGCCGATACCCAGGTCTTCGAGCGGAATGCCCTGGCTGTAGAGCATGCGGAATATGTAGTGATCGGGAACGATGAAGAGACTGGTTGGATTAGGAAAAGGCTCGTTCTCGGCATACCATCGGGCATCCGTATGGCCATGCGGGCTGATGATGGGTAAATTGCAGACGGTTCCATACAGCTTGCGAGCAATGGCTCGGGTGGTGGGTTCGGCGGGAAAAAGACGGTTCTGGTCGAGTATGGTCACGGCATCCATTTTCACCTGTTAACCGTTTTTCTGCACGCAGCAGGGGTGAGCCGGAGGGACCGGCAGCCGCGCGTGGCCCTTTGCTTTCCTGAAAGTGGTCAAGTCCGTACTATTTTTTGCGGAGTCTCGTTTTGTACTGGCGGAGCCCGCGCTCAGCGACGCCGCTGCAAAAAATCCGAAAAGTGCGCAAAAAGCGCAAAAAGCCCCTGCTGTTCGCCTGGGCGGGTTGAAAGTGCCGCGGGAGGGGCATGGAGGGGTTGTCCGGAAAACATGCGTGATAAGCGTGGTATGCGTGATAAGGGTCTTCCGGAAAATACGCGCACTATGCGCACTAAGGCCCTTGCTGCGCGATTGCGGAACCTGGGTTCCGCGTCCGGGACGGTTGACCAGACGTTGGCGTGTAGGGTGGCGGCCTGGCGCGGAGTTATGAATCATCAGCTGTCTATTAGTACGAGTACGAACTAAGGCACCGGGAAGGCTCGCGATGCCAAGGATGATCGGCTGGCGCAATTGGCGAGTGGTTTGGATTAACAGAGTGCTCTTAGTGGACACACTGTATAGATGAGAAATTGGGCAGTTTTGTCGCGTTAGCGATTCATGTTTTTTGACGCCGTCAGCTATAGCGGTTAGACCGCGTCTGCCAATTCCCTGCCGGAAAATGCCGGCTCCAAAGAGGTTGAAGTCGACCGGCAGCGCCAGGGCGGGGGGTAAGTCCTTTGTTTCACGAAGGTGCTCAAATGTTAGCCCAAGGTGCTCAAAGTTGGCGGCTAAGTCCTTTGTTTCATGAAGATGATCAAGATGCTCAATTAATTAATTTGAGCATCTTGGTAAATGCCGAGAATAGATGACCCTCTTACGAGCGCGGTAATACACCCAGTTATGGTGCCGGCAGGCACTGAAGCTTTCCCGGTGGTTGGCGGCGGATGCACGGGCACATTGCGCCGGTGCAAAGCCAAGCAGGACCGTCATGCAAGACGGCTCTGATGGTAGTGGCTATTCCCACAGTAGTACGGTTTTTGGGCCTCGTCGAGCGAGTTAGAAGATTTCTTTGGTAACCAAGGTAGTGCTCTGTTGCTTATCGTCGGGGCGGCCACCGGTTGACCGGCTAGCCCGCTAGCTAATCATTTCGGATTGCTGGGATGCTCTCGACTAGAGAGCATCCCGGGGGTTAAAGTGTTCGTCTATAGGTTCGAGGATATGACCGTCGAATGGGCTATGAGTATTTCACGCGCTCTACTGAATGCAGCTAACCTTTGTGGCGGAAATACGGAATAGGGTGAACCTGCTGACAGGGAGGTCTCTTATGCGTCCGCTGCCTTTGATCGTGACGTTAGGTTTGTGCGCAGTTGTTAGCCTCCAAGCTCAATCAACGCCTGGCTTGGTTCAGCGAACCCCCGAACCTGAGGCGGCGAGACAGCAATTAGATCGGCGCATCACGCTCGATATCCAAGTGACCGATTCAGCAGGAAAGCTAATAGGCGGGCTAAACGCTAACGATTTCACTCTGCTCGATCAGGGGGAACCTCGACCCCCGGCCTCTCTTCAGGAGATACGTGGAGGTGACTCACAACCGGCGGAAGCGGTCCTGGTAGTCGATGCGATGAATGCCACCTTTGAGGATGTAGGGATCATCCGGCAGGGCGTGGACGCTTTTCTGAGGCAAGACGGAGGACATCTTCCGCTTCGTGTTTCAATCGTTTTCTTGACAGACACAGACGTTAAGATCATAAAGGCATCCGCGAATGGAGTAGATCTGGCGAATGACTTTAAGAAGCTTCAAACGCCAATCAGGGTGTTGGGCTCCGCGCAAGGCTTAGGCGGCGCGATGGATCGGGCGCAACGCTCTCTGCGTGCCTTGCAAATGCTTTGTGTTTACGAGGCGGCGAAACCCGGACGAAAGCTGATGATCTGGCTGGGACCGGGATGGCCTTTGCTCGCAGGTGCGAGGAGCGGCTCTCCAAGCGAAGAAAATCAGCGCAGATACTACGGCTCCATCGTGGATACGACTACCGCTGTGAGGCGAGCTCACATCGCTCTCTACAGCGTCGCCCCACTCAACCTTGCCCATGGGGATCCCCAGTCTGCATTTCTCTTCGAGGGTTATTTGAAGGGTGTTGCAAGCCCCGCCCAGGCGGACTCGCCGCAAGCGAGCGTGCAAGTACTAGCCGTTCACTCAGGCGGCTTAGCCCTCTACAAGAGTGGTGATCTGGTGAGTCAGATTGGCCGCTGTCTTGGGGATGCCAATGGTTACTACGAGGCTACCTTCGAGGCCGCTCCAGGAGAACCTCTCGGCCAATATCGAACCATCGACATCAAGGTTAACCGTCCAGGGGTGACGGTCCGAACGAATACCGCCTATTATGCCGGGCTACCGCAGTCCACTGCGGAGCCTGCAACTTCAAGCCCTGGCGTTCATCAAGCCCCGTTGCGGACACAAGCTCGCTTGGTCATCCTGGACGTCACGGTTCTGGACAACAAAGGGGTGCCGGTTGCGGGCTTAAAAGCCGATGATTTTCAGTTGCTGGATGCCGGCCGACCGCAGAAGGTCGCGCACGTTGAAGAACATATCGGCGCGCAGGGCCGTACATCGCCGCAGCCTTCGACCGCCGCTCCGGCAGGCGACATGGCGGTCAGCAACAAGCCGCCCGATGGAACGCTGTGGAACGTTGTTGCGGTCGATCTCATCAATACTCCGAAAGAAGATCGCGGCCACCTGCAGGACCAGCTGGAAGCTTTCGCCAAGCTGATTCCACCGGGAACGCCGGTGGCACTCGTCTCCATGGCGGACGGGATCAAGGTGCTGAGCTCGTTCACAGCGGGTCAGCCGGACCTGCTGCAGGCTCTGAAGAAAGGGCTCGGGCCGCTCAATATCGGCGGCCCTGCAAACATCGTTGAGCGAGGCGAGATCGCGGAAAATGTCGACTTCGAGCACCAGGACAGCCTACAGCATAAGGCGGATATCGATGTCGAACGGCAGGCGCAACGGGGGCAGATGACGTTGGAGGACTTCGGTTTCATCGCCAGGTGGCTCGCAGCCTATCCGGGCAAGAAGAATGTCTTCTGGCTGTCGTCGGGATTTCCGATCGAAGCCAAGCCCCTGGGCAGCGCGAGCTACAACAGCCTGGCCGCATCCACCAAGGGACAGCAGCTGCCCATGCAGGACAAGACCGACCAACAGCTTGAAGCCGCCCGCGTCGCGATCTATCCGCTCGATGTCCGCGGCGTGGCGGTCGCGGATATCGAGGGCGAAACCACCGCTGACACCACTGGCGCGTGCCGAACCTGCGCCAGCAAGGACAGTGACCTGAAGACTGGCCAGCAGTCGGAGATGCTGGAGATCGCGCATGCGACCGGCGGTGTGGCCCGTTTCAACAACGACCTGACGCAGAGCCTTTTGCAGGGCCTGCGGCAGAGCGAGAGCTACTACACGCTCTCCTACACGCCGCCGGATGAGGCATGGGACGGCAGCTATCACCGTCTCAAGCTGACCCTGGACCGGCCCGGCATACAGGTGGTCTACCGGCAGGGTTACTACGCGCGCGACGTCAAGGCTGCTCCGCCGCCGACCGCGGCTCAGTTCAGGGATGCGCTGGACCCAGGTGCGCCCTCCGCAGCATGGGTGTTGTTTAGAGTCAATGTCGTTTCGACAAGGGATTCTGCGGACTTACAGTACGCAATCGATCCGTCCACTGTGCAGTTTACCCAAGGGACGGACGGCAAGCTGCAAGCTGATTTGGATTGCGCGATTTTGGAATTCGATGCCAAAGGCAAGGCTCTCGAAAAATCGCTAATCAGGCTTTCTGAGAGCAAAGGCCCTAATCAGCAGACGCAGTCTCCCGCTGCGGCAATCACTGCAAAGCAAAGCATCGCGCTCAAGGCTGGCGCAACGACCTTGGTCATCGGGATTCGGGATCGTGCCACTGGAGAATTCGGAACGTTGGACGTAAGCATCCCTGCGCACTAGCGCTGAGCCTTGAGCCTAGTGGCGCGGAAGTAGCAGCCATCTGCGGTACTTGGGCGCGGCTTCCGTCGTCGCTTCCGCGTGCTGGCTTGGTCCGTGAACACCCCTCTGGAAGTTAAATTATTCCGTTCGCAAGGCGCACACGGGGTCTACCGATACCGCCCGCTTTGCGGGGAAGTACATGGCAGCCCCAGCAACCAACAAGATCACACCACTACTGATCGCGTAAACCCACACAGCCGAAGGCTGCGGTTCCACGAGAAGCCGATGGATGATCTTGACTAAAATGGTCGTCATGGCCGCCCCCGCCAGAAGACGCGCACCGATCTCGACGAGCGTCTTTTTTGCAATCGCAGTCACGATCTGGTTCCGTTGCGCCCCGAGCGAAACACGTATCCCGATTTCTTTGGTGCGCAGAGCAACGCTGCGCATAAGCAATCCGTATATTCCAAGCACCGTCAGCAGGAGTGCGAGAAGTGCAAAGGTTCCAGACATGCTCACCAGCATCCGTTCACGGTTCAAATCGTCACTCACTGATTGCTCAAGTGTCTGGAATTTCACTTCAACCGAACCTGGCAACGCTTGTCTAACTGAATCCTGCAAAGCCACGTTTGCCAGTGCATATGTGTTCGCTCGAACGATCACATTAACAATAGGGCCAGAGAGAATGTTAGGGGTGTCACCAATTGACTGCGAAGGCGAGATCAAGTCGTACACCGTTCGTGGAGGAGGCACCCGTAATGAAACCAAACGCGCATCTTCCGCCACGCCTACTACATGGCAGGCGCTCTTCGGGTCGAGATCGGTTCCGTCCGGTTGTCCCAAAGTGGAAGAATAAACGATGCGATCGACTGCGCTGTTTTTTGGAAAGAAGGCTTCAGCAAGGTTTTGGCTAATAACGCACTGCGGCATCGATCCTGTGCTCATTGACGCTTCGCTACTTCCCGAGAGCAGCCCCGTCCCGATTGCCTTGAAATAATCCGGTGACACCTGAACGGACAATGCGCGAGGCTCGCTGCGAATATTTCCAACTTGGTCGAAGGCAAACTGCGGGCTGGCAGTGGAAAAGCCGATCAAGGGCCTCATGGCGGTGATCCCGGCCGCGGTTACTCCTGGGGCATGCTGGATCTTCTGCAACAATTCTCCGACCATTGCAGCCGTCTCCTTTGGTTGTTGTTTCGCAGGACGGAAGTCGATGAATGCCATTCCCGTTCCTGCTGCATCGATACCGGCACGATTTGTCAACAAAGTCTGCAACGTACTTCCCATCAGCAGCGCAGACGTCATCAGGCTTACACTGACAGCTACTTGTAGGACTACAGCCGATCCCCCAATTCCTTTGGCCGTGATGCCGCGGTCTTTCAAATCGAGCGCGGGAGCCGCTTTTGCAGCCCGAAGTGCTGGCCACAGACCAGCAGCGATGGCTACGATTAGACTCAGCCCAACATTGAAGCTCAAAATAATCATGTTCGGCCGCACATCCATTGAGGATGCGCCACCCATCGTGCCAAGCATGGCCACCAGTACGCGAGCTGCTGACCAACCCAGGAGTCCCCCCAAAAGCAGCCCTGGAATAGTCAGCATGATGGTTTCGACCAGTACCTGACGGATCAGTCTAAGCCAGCGGGCACCCAATGCGCTTCGTATCGCGTATTCTCGTTGTCTGTCGCTTACGAGCGCTAGCATAACGAGGGCGGTATTCAGACAGCATAAGACCAGAAGAAATGTGACCAGCATCTCCACCACAAGCAGTTGTTTCGTATAGGTTGCCTTCACCCACGAGACGCCGCTTCTCCCGCTTTGCACCCTAAGGCGATAGAATTTTAAGAACTTCCGCAGGTAGTTTCCGCTCGGGTCTGCTTCATGCCGAATCGATGGCTCGATCGCCTTCAGCTCAGCATCGGCTGCTGCCAGATCCATTCCAGGTTTCAGGCGCCCCAGGACAAAGTGCGCAAAATGGCCAGGATCACGGCGAAAGTCGCTACCGTATAACAGGTCGCTAAATGAAAACGGTAGATACAAAGCCGGATGAAAATTCGCAGTCAATCCTTCAAATGTTTTCGGCAATATACCGATCACTGTGACGGCGTGGTTTTCCACCATCAACGTCTGTCCCAACGCGCCTGCATCACCATGGAATTGCTCCCGCCAATATTCGTAGCTCAGGACCGCTGGTATTCCATGCGGGCCTTCCTCCGTGTCCGCGTTCTCCATAAATAGACTTCCCAAATAGGGCTTCATTTCGAGCACATGAAACGCGCTTCCACTTAGCAGTTGAATTCTCGTGCGCTTTTCTCCAAGTTGCCTCGTCCGCACGGTTGCCTCGTCGCTCGCCCATGCCAAAAGATCTATGCAGACATGTTGCCGCTGACGTAAGGCCGTGTATTCCGGACCGCTCAGCCCGAGCATATGTGTACCATCCCACATCTCGTATTCAACCAGTCTGTCGGGGCGCGAGACGGGCAAGCTTTTTAGAATCACCTGCCATGTCAATGTAAAAACCGCGGTATTCGCTCCGATGCCAAGAGCCAACGTCATCACCGCAATGGAAGTGATTCCGGGTGATTTGCTTAACTGACGCAGCGCATAGCGCACGTCGCGACCCCAGCCGTTAAGAAACCAAAAGCCGCCCATTCGCGAAGTCCCCTGAGAAACAAGAGAATGATAAGCCATTTATTCTGGTTATTTCCTCGTGATCCCGCCAGGTCTGAGCAATATCGGGGTATTTGCGGGACGGGACGGGATAACCCCCATCACGAAAGATTTGTGGACCAGACGGAACATCTCGCGCCTATCGGTGTCGTCCTTCGTTCCTTCGACCAGCAGAACAGGTTTTGGTCTTGATCTTCTAACATTGGGCGTCGCCTGGTGATGGTGGTTGGTCCGTCTGTCCCGCGAACTTTTACAAATCGAATGGGTACAAGATTATTTCCTTCGATGCCGTTGAGTGGCAGTCTGCGAGCGAGTGGGAATCAGAGCGCCGAATGCATGAGTCGTTCAAGGCTCAATTGTCATTTCCGGACTACTACGGAATAATCTAGACGCCCTCGACGAATGTATGTTGGATGATATCGTCGTGCCCGACTCAGGTGGACTGGCGCTTGTGTTGAACCACTATGATCGTCTTGCCAAAGCCTCATAATCATGCTTCAAATGAGAGAATCACAGCAGAGGTCGTGCTCAGTGTCTTCGCAAAAGCCGTGCGCTACCACATGCTTTTGGGACGACGGCTGTTGATCCTTGTGCAGTCCGACGACCCTATATTACGTTTGGACGGCTCGGAGGAGTCGCGGCATGCTGGAACCATCGAGAGTGGCTGAATAAAACCGAGGCTTCTAAATCGTAAGCGTCTGGATCACACCGTCCTGACGGGGAGATAGAGGTTGGAATTCAGACAGCTATTGTCGGTTTGCCAAGAACTGGGTGAGCGGCGGATAGGAAGGGCGCACCTTCAGCCCAACATCACCGCGCTCCACGCTCGTTGGCCTTAGGAACGCGATGATGTTTCCCGTAGTAGTCTGTCGCAGGATGAATTGGAACTCGCCTTCGCCCAGGTTCGGCTGCTTGCTGAAATCAGGGACTGCAACCTCGAACTGTCCCTTCTCATCAGGAACGACGGTTGCAACATGGAGGGATGTGACCGGTCCGTCCATGATGCCAAAGAATTGGTGACCCCACATTGCGAGATATTCAACCTCGACTTCGGCCGGCGGGTGGTCCTGGATAATCGAAATCGGTGAGATTTGCCCACGCAACAAGATTCGCCCAAGAGGTTTGCACGAAAGGGACCGCGACAGGGTCGTGCCCTGCGTCGGAATTTCGAGGGTTGCAATCTCGCATCCGGGCAAATACGCGATGACCTTTACGCTGGCCGGTGCATTTCCGTCCACTGAAGCGACGACGTCATAAGTAGATCTTCCCTTTTCGGTTCTGACGAAACCTCCGTATCCGCCGAATGGTCCGATCATAAAGTAGTTGATCTGGACGGTTTCGGAAGGGATGTCAGACGGCAAAGTGAGACTGATTTTTGGAGCTTGTCGCGAGGCGCTGTCCTGGGCCGCTGCGACAAGGAGAGCGATACGGAGTATGGAGCGGAACATAAGCGCTGGTGCCCAGTTTATTACTGCCGACAGAAACCCGGTGGCCTGTCACCGGGTTTCTTGGAGTTTTGGGCGGATTACCGGCTATGCGGAACTTTCGACGCTCTGCTCCCGACTCGGTCGTTGTTTCCGGATTGCCGATCCTGACGTTCCAGGAACGATGACTGCCACTATAAACGTGGCTAAGTTGTAGCCTGTAATTAGGCACAGTTCGTTACTGTGGGAAGGATACCGATCATGTCCATGCGCAAACGGTTCCTGTTCGCAATGTTGTTCACGATCGTTGCCTTGG
>CAZSUK010000011.1:0-3362 GCA_964609355.1 uncultured Acidobacteriaceae bacterium
GCACCCTGCCTGGCCGTGACATCCTCTGGAAACGCGGCCTGGGCTTTTGCCGGGTTTGCATTCGTAACCTGCTGCTCGGCCATGTTCGAAGCTTTTTTACCCGAACAGCCCCCCAGAAGGAATGACCCAATTGTCGCCACCACGGTAACTTCACAAAGTCGTCTCATCTGTCCCACCGGCCGAGGCAAAGGAGAGTCCTCCCGTGCCACTCGCCAAGTTTAGAACGCGATCTGACATCACTAACAAAGGCGCGCTCAATAATTTGTCGAAGGAACTCTGTAACCAGGAAAAAGCTATCGCGACAAGCAACGACAACGAGAGTACGTTGAAATCCGGGTCCCGGGCGCGCATCGCTGAAGAACAAAGTGAGAGGTAATCATCAAGTTGTCTCCGGCTCACAGTAGAAGAGATCAAGTTGATTGTCAATTTCAGCAAGCGTGATCCGTCTTGACAGTACAAGAGAGGCATGGTTGAATTACACCATTGTGAGACATTTGCTCGCGTTCTCATCCTCGCTTGTGCGTACCCCAAAGCCAACGCTCTGTTGCCGCTCTGGTTGTTGATCCTTCGTAAGTTTCCCCGACAAAACTAATTCATAACGCTGTGGATTGCAGCAGACGTGTGCCTGCCTCGCGTTACGCGAGTGCTGACAAGCACATGCGGTGCTCTGTCTCCGTCGATTCGCAGCCAGAACGGGACTTCGTGTCTTCGCACGAAGCTTTTCAGGAATCGTGATGGCCATGCGCAAGTTTCTTAAGCACTTTGCATTTCTTGTGACCGGGTTTGCCGTCGTCGCCTATGCACAGGTAGATACAGGCAGTATCTCGGGAACGGTAAAGGATGCCGGCGGATCGGTGATTGTCGACGCCACCGTGACGATTACAGATCCGAGCAGCGGAGCGTCGGTAACCACGAAGACCAACCAGGATGGCTTCTACACGATTGTCGATCTCAAGCCCGGAACCTATAGCGTCGCAACCGCTGCGCCGGGATTCCAGGCCATTACAAAGACAGGGATCGACCTTCGCCTGCAGGACCGGCTCGCGATCAATTTCGATCTCCAGGTGGGCCAGGCGTTGACCTCCATCCAGGTGCAGGCAGCCGCTCCGGCGCTTGAAACCGAGACCTCCTCACTGGGACAAGTGCTGGAAAGCCACGCGATTGAAGGCCTGCCCCTGAATGGACGCAACTATATTCAACTTGCGATTTTGGGTGCGGGCACTACTCCATCGCAGCGGAGCAATGAACGCAATTCGTTCGTCGCCAACGGACAGCGCGAGATTCAGAACAGCTATGTTCTGGACGGCATAGATAACAAGAACAAGATCGTCGGCTTTGACAGCTCGGATGCCGAATCGGTCGAGCCCATTGTCGATGCGATTCAAGAGTTTAAAGTACAGACCGCAACTTTCTCTGCCGAGTTCGGCCAATCGGCCGGAGGAGTGGTGAACGCCTCTATCCGGTCGGGCACCGATCAAATTCACGGAAGTGTTTTCGAATACCTGCGTAACTCCTGGCTCGACGCCAGTCCCTTCTTCCAGCCGGCACTGACGGCCAAGCCGCAGTTTATTCAGAACCAATATGGAGCCACCGTCGGTGGACCCATCGTGAAGAATCGCACCTTCCTGTTCTTTGCCTGGCAAAGCTCGCGTATCAACGACGCATCACCGCAGCTTGCTGTTGTTCCTACCGCTTCGCAGTTGGAAGGAAACTTCACCACTACCATCTACAACCCTGCCACGACCGCGCCGAACCCGAACGGTTCGGGATCTGTGCGGACGCCATTTCCGGGAAATCACATCCCGGTCTCTGACTTCGATCCGGTGGCCGCAAAGCTGCTCACGCTTTTTCCGGCGCCGAACCTTACGGGCGCTAATAATTTCTTTTCCAACCAGAAAGAGACGGTAAATAACGATCAATATATCGGCCGCCTCGATCACCGTTTTTCTGAAAAGGACACCGCATTTGCGCGCTATGTCGCGAATTTCAGCACCAATGTTTTGCCCGCGGTTCTGCCGCCGCCTGCCAGCAGTCCCAGCGTAGTATGGCCCGAAGCACACTCCTTTGCAGCCAGCGAATCGCATGTGTTTACGCCAACACTGTTGAATGAAGCCCGCATTGGATACCAGGAAACACGCGAGAAACAAACTGTCCTGGGGCCACGATTGTTCGATCAGTACGGGATTATCGGCGCACCCGACCTTCCCAACGTAACCGGTCTGCCGACCTTCGCCGTCACCGGCCTTACGACGATCGGCACGACCGGACCCGGAACGCTGCAAACCTCGGCAACAGGCTCTGGCAATCTGCCGATCGATAAACAGGGGCGTACCATTCAGGTCAACGACAACCTTACCTGGCAGCATGGGCGGCACGTGTTGAAGTTTGGTTTTGACTTCCAGCAGGTCACACTGTACGCAAAGGTGACGCTGTCTGCGCGGCCCGCCTATAGCTTCTCTGGTGTGTATACGCAGAACCCTCAGAGCCGTACGGGTACGGGCAATCCGCTGGCAGACTTCCTGCTCGGTTACACCAGCTCTTCTTCTGTCTCCACGGCGTCGGACAGCGAGAGCAGGCAGCATATCTGGCAGGGATATGTTCAGGATGACTGGAAGGCGACTTCGCGGCTAACGGTCAATGCCGGCCTGCGTTACGAGCTGCCGCTGCCGTTCTATGAAACGTCGAACCACTACGCAGATGCCATTCTGGAGCCGGGGCCGTTGTACGGAACACTGCTGGATGCCAGCCAAGCCGGGCTGCACGGTTATCGCAGATCGTTCGTTGACCCGAATTTCCGTAACTTTGCCCCACGTCTTGGGTTCGCCTACCAGGCCAGCCCGGCAACCGTAGTTCGCGCAGCCGGCGGAATCTTTTATGCCCGCGACGAAAATGTTCCTGTGGCTGACCGCCCCACCAACAACCCGCCTTACTACGTTCTCAGCTCCTATACGTCGGATCAGATTGATCCCAGCATCATCCTCGCCACCGGCTTCCCTGCCAACGCGATCAGTCCGACATCTGTAAAAACCCCTTCTGTAAATTCTTACCTAAAACATTCGCCCACGCCTTATGTGCAGCAATGGACCCTTAACCTCCAGCATGATTTCGGTTTCGGCTTTGTCGGACAGCTCACTTACGTCGGCTCAAGCACCCATCGGCTCTACTATCCCAACCAGATCGATCAGCCAACGCCGGGGCCCGGCTCGGTGCAGGCGCGCAGGCCGTTTCCACAGTTCAGTGCGCTCCATGCCTACGCGCCCCTCGTCGACGCGAATTACAACTCTCTCCAGGCCCAGGTGGAACGGAGATTCACCAATGGGTTCAGCTTGCTGGCCGCCTATACGTGGGGACATGCCATCGAT
>CAZSUK010000012.1:0-22564 GCA_964609355.1 uncultured Acidobacteriaceae bacterium
CCCATGCCGAACGCAAACCCAAAAAAGAGGCCAGAGATCATCCCCACCCGTCCGGGCACAAGCTCCTGCGCATAGACCAGGATCGCGGGAAAGGCCGAAGCCAGCACCAGGCCGACGATCACCGTCAACACCCCGGTCCAAACCAAGTTTGCGTACGGCAGCAGCAAGGTGAGCGGCAACGCGCCGAGAATGGAGCACCAGATCACGGTCTTACGGCCGATTCGATCCCCGATCGGCCCTCCAATCAAGGTTCCGGCAGCAACCGCCCCCAGGAAGGCAAACAAGTGTATCTGCGAATTCCGTACCCCAATATGAAAGCGGGTGATCAGGTAGAAGGTGTAGTAGCTGGTGAAGCTGGCCAAGTAGAAAAACTTGGAAAAGACGAGGGCAATCAGCACGGCAATCGCGGAAGCCACTCGCCGGCTCGATAAGCCCGTGCGGTGTTCAATCTGCCGAGAGGGCTGTTTCCGCAGATGCAGCAGGCGAGCTCTATACCAGCCGCTTACCTGCAGCAGTACCACGATGGCCATGACCGCTACCAGTGAAAACCAGGCCACGCCGCGTTGACCGTGTGGAAGCACGATAAAGGCTGCCAACAGCGGTCCGATTGCCGACCCGCTGTTCCCGCCAACCTGGAAGACGGACTGCGCCAAACCGAGCCGGCCACCCGACGCCAACCGCGCCACGCGCGAAGATTCGGGATGGAACACCGCCGAACCCATGCCCACCAACGACGCCGCCAGCAGCAGTAAGGAAAAGCTGGGAGCAACGGCCAGCAGCAGCAAGCCGCTCAGCGTAAACACCATGCCCATGGGCAAGGAATAGGGCAAGGGCTTGCGGTCCGTGTAGTGTCCGATAAAAGGCTGCAGAATAGATGCCGTCATCTGGAAGGTCAGTGTCAGCAATCCGATCTGACCAAAGTTCAGATGGAACGAACTCTTAAGAATGGGATAGATGGAGGGGATCAGGGACTGCATAGTGTCGTTCAGCAGGTGGCAAAAGCTTACTGCGATCAACACGCGATAGATGGTCTTGTCTTGGACCGGATGGGGATTCCGGAGCTCGCTATCCTCAACTGTCTGTGTGGTCATGCCGGCCGTGTAGGGCTCTCCCTACACCTATGCTACCGGACTCGGCTGGAGATCGAATGGAACGCGGGGAAAGGCGGAGGATGAAACCTTTAGCAACTGGGAGAAGCGTTCCTCTCATAACGGGAACGGGCTTCGGCGAGCTGCTTCAGATGGTCGCGAGAGAGGGGCTGAGGGCATCCCAGCTGGCGCGCAACCAGGCAGATGTGGGCAAAGTGCTCGACCGTTTCCATGCGCATGAAGGCGTCCTGCAATGTACCTCCGGCAGTGACGACGCCGTGGTTGGCAAGCAGGACCGCATCATGATCGACGATCAACGGCTGAATACTGGACGCCACATCGTCTGTGCCTGTGGTCGCATAGGGCGCCAGCGGGATGGAGCCAAGCGCCATGACGATTTCCGAGCAAAGGGGTTCTTCCAGCGCCAAGCCGCAGGAGGCAAATCCAGTTGCGATGGGCGGATGCGCATGAACCACGGCCTGCACGTCTGGCCGCTGGCGATAGATGGCCAGATGCATGCCGATCTCGCTGGTCACGTTGCGGCTTTCGCAGACCCGCCGGCCTTCCATGTCAACCACCACCATGTCCGACGCCTTGAGCAGACACTTGCTCATCGCAGTAGGAGTGGCCAGGATCCGGTCATCACTGAGGCGGACTGAAAGGTTACCTGCGGTGCCCGGCACGAAACCTAATCGATACAACCACTTACCGAAGCGGGCGAGCTGTTTGCGGTGCATCATTTCAGCGGACCGCTCGGGAGCAGTGGAGCTTAGGGCCATGTTAAGAGTTGTCTTGAAACCACTCTTTTCCAAAGCCGATGGATGCATAGTTTAGGAAATCCCCGTTTGAGCTGTTCCTCGCAGTTTCCGACGGATAGACGGGAAACGCAACAGGGAAAACGCGGATGGTGAGAAATTAGGTTCGGCTGGGGCTGCCGCGACCGATTTCAGGCTGCACGGGGCGTTTCTCGAATCCCAATGTTTAGAAAACGTTAAATTAACAACAGGACTCGAGTCCGGTCGAAGAGATCTCGGAGAATTTTGGTATCCCTGTTGCGACTATCCGGGAAGTGCTTGCTTTCGCATTTCGAAGTTAGAACCAATCTCGACCGAAGCGACTTGCCGGCAGCAAGTTAAGTTAAGCGTGGATCAACGCTTTTGGGCTCCATCCCCTAATCAATCGCCGGGTGCCCCATATCTCGCTCGTTTTTCGCGAGATGTGGGATACCGCGGGCCTTCCTCTCAAACCTGCTGCGAGTCCCAAGATCTACGCGGCACCAGCGCAGGTTGGCTGAGAATGATGGGCGAGGCCCCACCACCGCCTCTGGTTCCGGACCTACTGGCTTAGATCTGTTTAACCTCTTACGATGGTCAGTATGACAACGGGTCTTCGCCCAGGCGTCCTGGAACTGAATGGGCAGCCACTTTCCCTCGATCAGATCGGCCAGGTAGCCTCGGGCTCGATGGACGCATTCATTGCGGCGCCGGCCCGGCCGAGAATCGCGGCATCGCAAGCGGTGGTCGAGCGCATCGTCACCAGCAATGAAACGGCCTACGGTATCAACACCGGCTTCGGCAAATTGTCCGATGTGCGCATTGGCACGGAAGACCTACAACAGTTGCAACGCAACCTGGTGCGCAGCCACGCTTGCGGGTTAGGCGAGCCGCTGGAAGAAGCTGAGGTTCGCGCCATGCTGTTGTTGCGCGCCAATGTGCTCAGCAAAGGATTGAGCGGCGTCCGCTACGAACTGATTGAGTTGCTCATCGGCTTGCTCAATCGCGGCGTGCACCCAGTCATCCCAGCCCGGGGGTCCGTGGGAGCAAGTGGAGACCTGGCTCCCCTGGCACATCTCGCCTTGGTGCTGATTGGGGAAGGCGAGGCGTTTTTCCGTGGCGTGCGGATGCCGGCCGCTGCAGCGTTGGCCCAATCGGGCCTGACTCCGCTGGTACTCGAAGCCAAGGAGGGCCTGGCTCTGCTCAACGGAACCCAGGCCATGGCTGCTGTCGGCGGCTTGGCTCTGTTGCGCGGGATGCGGGTGAATCGGCTCTTTGATCTGGCAGGCGCCATGGCCCTGGAGGCCTTAATGGGCACGCCGGTGGCATTCGATGAGCGCATTCACCAGGCGCGGCCGCATCCCGGCCAGCTGCAGGCTGCCGCGCATCTCCGTCAGTTGTTGCGTGATAGCGAGATTCGCGAGTCTCACCGGACCAATGATCCTCGGGTGCAGGACGCCTATTGCCTCCGTTGCATGCCCCAAGTACACGGTGCGGCCCGGGGCGCGATGCAGCACGCGCGCGAAGTGATCGAGATCGAAACCGGATCGGCGACCGATAATCCCCTGATTTTCGCGGACGAGATAATCTCCGGAGGCAATTTCCACGGCGCGCCCCTGGCCCTGGCGCTGGACTACGCGGCCATCGCGGTCACCGACCTGATGAGCATAAGCGAGCGGCGGATCGACCGGCTCATCAATCCCGACGTCAATGAGGGCCTGCCGCCCTTTCTCTCGCGAAGGGCCGGCCTCTCCTCCGGCCTTATGATTGCTCATGTCACTGCGGCTGCGCTGTTAAATGAAGCCAAGGTGCTGGCGCATCCTGCCAGCGTGGACAGTTTGCCCACCTCAGGCGGAAAAGAAGATCATGTTTCCATGGGCATGACAGCTGCGCTCAAGCTGAAGCAGATCGTCGAAAATGCGGAGAACGTTTTGGCTATTGAGCTCATGACCGCGGCGCAGGGACTTGAGTATCGCCTGCCGCTCAAGGCGGCGACAGAAATCGAACGCGCCCGTCAGTTCGTGCGCACGATGGTTCCGTTCCTGGAGGAAGACCGGGTCATTGCCGGAGACATTGAACGCTTGGCAAAGGGGGTTCGCGATGGAGACTTTGATAGCTGGTCCGGATAGAGGTGCGATTCGTGCGCCGCGGGGAACGCAGTTGCGCTGTAAGGGATGGCAGCAGGAAGCTGCCCTGCGCATGCTGATGAATAACCTCGATCCAGAAGTGGCCGAGGCCCCTGAAGAATTGGTGGTGTACGGCGGCACCGGGAAAGCTGCTCGCGACTGGCCGTCGTTCTACGCCATTGTGCGCTCGCTCGAGAGCCTGGAAAACGAGGAGACGCTACTCATCCAGTCAGGCAAGCCGGTGGGGATTTTACGCACGCATGCGATGGCTCCGCGGGTCCTGATCGCGAATGCGAACCTGGTGGGCAAATGGTCCAACTGGGAGGTATTTCGCGAGTTGGAGAAAAAGGGGCTCATGATGTACGGCCAGATGACCGCGGGCTCGTGGATCTACATAGGCAGTCAGGGCATCGTGCAGGGTACTTACGAGACCTTCGCCGAGGCTGGACGCAGGCATTTCGGCGGCAGCCTGGAGGGCAAGCTGATCGTCTCCGGCGGTATGGGTGGAATGGGAGGAGCGCAGCCGTTGGCCGCAACGATGACCGGTGCCCGCTTTCTGGGGATCGATGTCGATCCAAAACGCATTCAGAAGCGGGTCGAGAGCGGCTATTGCGATCGCATCGCGACCTCAGTCGACGAGGCGCTGCAGTTGCTTGCGGAAGCCGGCAGAAAGGGAACTGCGCTCTCAGTGGGATTGGTCGGGAACGCCGCCGACGTTCTGCCTGATCTGATCCGCCGCAATGTTATTCCTGAGATCGTCACCGACCAGACCAGTGCGCACGATCCGCTGAACGGATATGTGCCCAACGGAATGAGTCTTGACGCTGCTTTGGCACTGCGTGAGAAGGATAGCGAGCAGTATGTTGCGCTTTCAATGGCCGCCATGGGCAAGCATGTAGAGGCGATGCTCGAGCTCAAGCGCCGTGGGGCGGTTGTTTTTGATTACGGAAACAATCTCAGAACGAATGCCAAACTGGCAGGAGTGGATGACGCGTTCGAGATTCCCGGGTTTGTGCCGGAATATATCCGGCCGCTGTTTTGCGAAGGCAAGGGGCCTTTCCGCTGGGTAGCACTTTCCGGCGACCCTGAAGACATCCGCAAGACCGACCAGTTGGTACTCTCGCTCTTTCCTGAAGATGTGTCGCTCAAACGCTGGATCAAGCTGGCGGGGGAGCGTATTCACTTTCAGGGACTACCGGCACGGATCTGCTGGCTGGGCTATGGGCAGCGGGCAAAGCTGGGACTGGCCATCAACGAGCTGGTGCGCTCGGGCGAAATTTCCGCGCCTATTGTGATCGGCCGCGACCACCTGGACACCGGCTCGGTTGCCTCGCCGTATCGAGAGACCGAGGGCATGCTGGACGGCTCTGATGCTGTGGCTGATTGGCCATTACTGAATGCACTGGTGAATACGGCGGCCGGTGCATCCTGGGTCAGCATCCACAATGGTGGAGGCGTGGGCATTGGCTATTCTCAGCACGCCGGCATGGTGGTAGTGGCGGATGGAACCAGCGAGGCGGCTCTGCGTCTGGAACGGGTTCTGACCACGGATCCAGGGATGGGCGTGCTGCGGCACGCGGACGCCGGCTATCCCCAAGCCCTGGGATTCGCTAGGACGGCCGGCCTGCGTTTACCCATGGCCGAAAAGGAATAAGCCGCCGTAGCGGCTACCATTAAACGGGCGAGCGCAACGCCCCGTAGCGGACAACCGGAGTCCGAGTCCTCCCAACCCCGGTTCTAGTGTCTTTAGGGGATAGGAATTGTCCTCACGGCCGCGCATGATGACGGATAGTCCCTCACCCTGGACTGTCCCGAAACAGCACGCCCTTTACTTTCTTTTGGAGCGGGGCATCGGTTCCTGGGAGCAACGGTGTCGACGGGATGCATCTTGCTCAGCTCCCCCGTTTCAGAAGGAGGAACCGGGAGGAGTAAATTTATCTTATGCGGGCACGACTCTGGCCGGCGGTCGCGGTGTCATTTGGCGCACTGATCCTGCTCTCGCTCCTCTTCGCTTTACTCGTCTCAAGCAAGGCTGCCCGGATCAACAAGCGTACTAAAACTGCTCACCAGATCTACAAGCTGGCGGATGACGCTATCTCTGATATACAGGCCAATATCAACAAGGGCGCCCTCCTCGAGCAGAGTGCGTTCAGCGATCCCAAGGGTATTGAGACGGCGAACCGGATCTCTGACCTCGAAGTAAATACTAAAAATGACCTTACCACCCTGATCAACCTGATTGGGGCCAACCAGAAGCCACAGATTCTTGCCCTGCGGCAAGGCCTGGATCAGTATTGGACCTCCATCCAGCAAAGTCTCACGACCTCGCGTATGCAGCAGGAGCAGCAGAAACTGTTTGCTGAGCTGGAGAACCAGCCGGAAAAAGTTCTCGATCTGGCTGGGCGTATCGATGCCCTCAATCAGGCAAGCCTGGCCCGCGAGGAACAAGAGACAGAAGGACAACAGGCCAAGCTGCGGGAGTTTGCGATTGTCGCAACCCTCATACTGCTCCTGCTGGAGTTTGCCATTGCGATCTTCAGCACTGCCTACATGTTTCGTCTGGACAACGTCTCTGAGGCTGAAAGGACGCGTGCGGAGAAGGCGGAACAAGAGCTCAGGCACTTATCCAATCAGCTGGTGCGGGTGCAGGAGGAGGAACGAAAGACTATTTCGCGAGAGCTTCACGATGAAGTGGGTCAGATACTGACAGGGTTGCGAATGGAATTGGGAACGTTGTCGCATTACAACCCGGATGAGGAATTTCGTGAACGGCTGGAAAGCGTCAAGCGGCTGACGGAAGAAGCGCTTCGTTCGGTCCGCAATCTGGCTTTACTGGTGCGGCCTTCGATGCTCGATGACCTGGGACTGAAACCGGCGCTGGCCTGGCAGGTAAAGGAGTTCTCTCGTAGATGCGGCATCCCTGTTTCCTTGAACATTGAAGGCAATCTCGACAATTTGCCGGAAGCGCTTCGGCTTTGTTTGTACCGCGCCATTCAAGAGGCGATGACCAACTGCGTTAAACATGCCGAAGCCAGCCGCGTCACCGTGATGGTGAAGCAGGATGAAACCCGAGTCACCGCATCTGTGCAAGATGACGGGAGGGGTTTTGATGTGCTTGTAAAGACGCCAGGGCTGGGGTTATTGGGCATGACGGAGCGCGTCCGCGCCTTGCAAGGGCGTATGTCCGTGTCATCAGAGCCGGGTTCTGGAACACTGATCAGCCTCGAATTGCCGGCGCTCAACAATGGCCTATCCTGATGGCTACTTTTCCGCAGTTCCGCCCTGTCCTGCTGTCATTTCGGATTTTCAATGGTGTGTGCACGGGATTCGTTTGAGCCTCATTTTTCCCTATGGTTATTGCAGCGGGAAATCTGATTCTCTAACGGTGGACTAAGATGAGCAGGACGTTAGCTGCACAATATTTCGGCATAGAGAGCCGGCAGACGGCACGAGATAACATGCGATACAAAGTGCTCATAGCGGATGACCATGGAGTAGTGCGCAAGGGCCTGCGGCTTCTTCTCGAGCAATATCCCGAGCTCATCGTGGTGGGAGAAGCGGCCAATGGCCGCGAGGCAGTGACGATGGCCGCAAGTCTTTCTCCACAAGTCGTGGTGTTGGACGTTGCCATGCCGATCCTAAACGGGATCGAGGCGGCCGAACAGATTTTGAAGGTGAACAGCCAGGTGGGCGTCATCCTGCTCACCATGCATGCCGACGAGAGCTACGTGCTAAGAGCACTGCACGCAGGGGTCAGAGGTTATCTGTTGAAGGAGTCGGCCGAAGATGACCTGCTGGCGGCGATCAAGTCGGTGGCCAACGGAAAGCCTTTTTTCAGCAAGGCCATCAACGAGGTCCTGCTGGAGGATTACATGCGGGTGCTCAAGCAACAAGGGCTCTCGGATACCTTTGACCTCCTGACGGCGCGAGAAAAAGAAGTGCTCCAACTGCTCGCCGAAGGAAGAACAAACAAAGAAGTGGCCACGCTGCTGGACGTAAGTCCCTACACAGTAGAGAGTCACCGCACCAACCTGATGCAAAAGTTGAATGTGCACAATACCGCCGAGATCGTTCTTTACGCGGTCCGGAAAAGACTGGTCAGTTAGCCTTGGTTCTCTCTGTGTTCCTCCCCAGGGCCCGGTAACCAACATTTACCTGTGAATGCGGGCACGCTTCCGCGTGGCCGAGGGACAATTATGTTCAGACGAGGCGATATATTTGACAACCCTGTCACTGGCGAACGAGCCACGATCCTTCTGGGGACGCGAGAAACCAGAGGCGAGCGACTGGTAGTCGAATTGGAGCTGCGGGGAACAGGTTTCGGCTCCGCGTTGCATCTGCATCCATCGATTCACGAGCGATGGAAAGTGGTGAGTGGCCGGGTTGGCATGATTGTCAAGGACTCCATCTCGATTGCTGAGCCCGGGAACGTGATTGAGATTGCTCCCGGGGTGCCGCACCGATTCTGGAACGCTGGGATCTGTGAGGCGAAGCTGACGATCGAGATCAGACCGGCGAAACGATTCGAAGCATTTATACGGAACATGATCGGTTTGGCTCAGGATGGCAAGACGGATGCAACGGGAATGCCGAATATTCTGCAGCTGGCGGCGATCGCCACCGAATTCGATGATGTGACCCGATTCATAAGTCCTCCGCGGCTTATGCAACGAGTGCTGTTTCCGATTCTTGCCCCCGTCGCTCGGTTGCGTGGCTATCGGGGCTCATATAGCGAATATGTTTTCCGGTCGCCGTCGGAACGCGTTGATAACCTGGCGAAGAGCTGGGGGTATGAAACAAATTGAACAACCATATCGAATCTGACCAGGACCGCTCTGCGTCGAGCTGGTTTCTTGATGCACGTATTCTGTTGGTCGCCCTGGTTGTGGGACTGCTCATTGGCGTTTGTGGGGTTGGCCTCGACCGGCTGGTGCATCATGCAAGCAGGATCTATGCGTCAGACCTCTACACCTGCATCATAGCGTCGATATTTTCGTATCTCCTCATGATCTATGAAAAGCGGAGACGGATGATCCTGGCAAGGAGGATGGCGATTGCGGCAGAGGTGAATCACCATATCCGAAATGCTCTCTCCGCGATCATTTATTCAACCTCTGTACGGCGCGACCAGCCTCTGCAGGCGACTCTTAAGGACGCGACGGACCGCATCGATTGGGTGCTGACCACGGTCCTTCCGGACGGAGATGGGCGGCTCAGGTGGCCGGTGCAGGCGCCGCAATGGCGCCCCAGCCAATGGTCGCGGATCTACCGGGTCCCGATTCGTTAACCCCCGAAAATAAAGCCGCAATCTCCAAACGTATGAGTGGGTCTTCCGGTGAGGACCATTTTCATGGAGAAACCCAGGTCTCAAAAGCGAGACCTGGGCCACCCACCTATTGAGGTCTGTCTTTTCCTCTATCCCCAACCACCAATGGTCGGATGCCCCATCCTTCGCGTTCTTTGCGAAGGGTGGGATAAACAGTATGTGCGGGGAAGGGCCTCGGGTGTAGAGGAGTAGTATCCCACCCTTCGCAAGGAGCGCGAACGGTGGGGCACCCGATCAGTACTTTTCGCTGCGGAATTGTTATGCGGAAAGCATTTCGTCGTAACGGGCATGCATTTGTTTGGCTACCTTGAACCAGGTAAAGTGCTCGAAAGCCCGCCGTCTGCCGGCGCGGCCCATTGCTTCTCTCAGCCCATCATCCTTGAGCAACACCAGGAGCGCGTATGCCAGCTCCTCGACGCTATTCTTTTCGACCAGAAGACCGGTCTGTCCCTCGATCACCGTTTCTGTTACCGCGCCGGAGCGGCTGGCCACCACGGGGAGACCTGCTGCCATTGCCTCCAAAGGCGGAAGTCCAAACCCTTCGTTCCAGATGGGTGCGAATGCGAAAATGTCAGAGGAATAGTAACGATCGATGAGTTCCTGACGAGGAATCAAGCCCAGGAACAAGACCTTTGCGGCAACATCCGGAGGAAGGCTGGCCTTCAGATGGGATAAATAAACTCCGTCATGTGGCTTAACCGAGGAGAGCTTCGACTTCACGATGGACCAGACGCTCGTAGCATAGAAGGGTCTGAGACTCTTGAGCGTGCGCTTATCTTTTAGATCGAAGGTTTCTTCGATCGGATAATTGCCGTTGGGGCCGACGATTTCGAGCACCACATTGGGATACCTACGGGCCACGATCACGAACGCGCGGAGTAAGACGTGAAGCCCCTTGTGGGGTGAAATTGCGCCGGAATAGAGAATGCGCTTGACCACCCGCCGCCTGGCGGACCCATAATCCATCTCTCTCGAAAACTCTTGTCCATCGATACCGTTATAAACCGTCTCACAACGGTCGGAGATGAAAGGGAAGTCGCGCTTGGTCTTCTTCGTAATATAGTCACCCACCGTGGTTACGAGGTCGATCGCAGCGAGACGATCCTTCAGCACGGCAGGATTGGATTGCGAGAACCATTCCGCGTGGAGGTGGAGAACGATTCTGGCCTCGGGGTTGGCAGCGCGGATGATCGGGGCATACTGTGCGCAGTGCTGCAGATGAATGACGTCGCACCGCTGCTGTTTCAGATCACGCGCAACCATGCGGCCATAGCTTGGATACAGCCACTTCGAAGTGGAGATCGGCGAGGAACGAGGAAACAATTTTGCCGCCTTCTTCTGCAGGCTGAAAAGGAACCGGTCCAGGCCCGTGGAAGCAAAGAGGCGGAGGTGGATTCTTTGTTCCCCAAAATGAGATGGCAGATCTCCGTGCCGATCTTTGAGTCCATAAATCAAAACTTCGGCCGCTTCGGAGAGAGGCAGCGCAACCCCGTAGGTGCAGGCACCCACAGAATTCTGGTAGGGCGGCATGATGGTGTCTAACGGCTGGCTGACAATGGCTATTTTCATGGTTTCTCTTTGGCCCCCTTATGCAGTCGTGAAATCGGAACTGCGGGCTATCGGATCGGGGAGGGAAGTTTGTTGGGACACAAGCCGGGAACTCAAGCTGGGCACAAACTTGTTTGCCGGTAAGCCAAAAATAAGGAGCCGTGTGGTCGAAGACCTTAATGCGACATGCATCGAGAATAGGGCGATCCCTGGATGACAACCATCCCGTCGATGGAGGAGAAGAGGTGCAAAAAAGCACGAGGCGAACCCTGGTGTAGTCTTTTGGGACAGTCAGACTCGGAGGTACTCTCGGTGGTACATGGCAACTAGCAACTCTGCGGGAAATAACTGGGCGCTTATGAACTGCTCGCAGTTGCTCACGCTTGCCGGCCCGATGCGTGTCCGCACGAGGGCGGAAATGCGCGAGCTTTCGATCCTTCCAGACGGCGCCATGCTCATCCGCGACGGCAAAATCGTGGCCGTCGGCAGCCGCGACCACATTGAAGGGCTACTCGACAGCCAGACACAGATCATCGACGCCGGGGGTCGAGTGGTTACCCCCGGTTTTGTGGATGCACACACTCATCTCGTCTTCGCCGGCAATCGCGCGGACGAGTTTGAGTTGCGCTGCACGGGCACGACTTATCAGGAAATAGCCCGGCAAGGGGGAGGCATCCTCTCCACTGTCCGCCGGACCCGCGCGGCCAAAGAGGAGGATCTGCTGGCCACCGCACAGAAGCATGCGTCATGGTTTCTGCGTGGCGGTACGACGACGATTGAAGCGAAATCCGGATATGGGCTGAGCCTGGATGCGGAGACGAAGATCCTGCGCGTGGTGCAGCAGACAGCAGAGACGACTCCGCTGCGCTGCGTGCCTACCTTTCTCGGCGCGCACGAGGTTCCAGAGGAGTTTGTTGGCCGTACGGATGCCTATGTTGATCTGGTCATCGAGGAGATGCTTCCTTTTGTGGCCAGAGAGAAACTCGCCCGCTTCTGCGATGTATTCTGCGAACACCACATTTTCGACCAGCAGGCGGCACGGCGCATTCTCGATGCGGCAAGGCGCCTGGGGCTTGCTCTACGCATCCACGCCGACCAGTTCAGCTGCTCGGGCGGCGCCATGCTGGCAGCGAGTCTACGCGCTGTGACCGCCGATCACCTGGAGCACACCGATGATGCTTCGATTGCTGCTCTTGCCGCAGCGGATGTCCAGCCGGTCCTCTTACCCGGTTCTGTATATTCGATTGGCTCACGGCACTATCCGCCTGCCCGAGCCATGATCGATGCCGGGCTTGCCGTGGTGTTGGCCACTGACTTCAATCCCGGCTCTTCGCCCATCGCCTCGATGCCCGTCGTATTGTCGCTGGCCTGCACACAAATGAAGATGACCCCGGCGGAAGGTCTCACCGCCGCCACCATCAACGCGGCGTGGAGCTTAGGTTTGGCAGACAAGGTTGGCTCGCTCGAGCCTGGCAAATCCGCCGACTTTGTGATTCACGAAGGCAGCGATTACCGAGAGATCCCCTATTACCTGGGCACGCAACGACCCGCGATGGTGTTCGCCCGGGGAGAGCGCGTCGCATAGCTGGTAATATTCTGACGTTCTCTCCACGAGGGTTGGCCAGGACTCATGATGCGCAGATTCGCAAAGCTATGGTGGCTGGCCACCGTGCTTCCAGGACTTTTCGCAACGCACGCCCGCGGGGCGGACTACCCATTCCAGGATCGGTCCCTCGCAATCGATCAGCGCGTCAACGATCTGGTGCGTCGTATGACGGCGAAGGAAAAAATTTCGCAGATGAGCATGACCGCGGCGGCTATTCCGCGGTTGGGTATTCCCGAATACACCTGGTGGAACGAGGGCTTGCATGGCATTGCGCGCTCCGGCTACGCAACAGTCTTTCCTCAAGCCATTGGCCTCGCGGCAACCTGGGATACCGGCCTCCTGCATTCGGTGGGTGACACCATCGCCACCGAAGCGCGCGCGAAATACTCCGATGCGATCGCACATGGGAATCACAGCATCTATTTCGGTCTAACCATCTGGTCGCCGAATATCAACATTTTTCGCGACCCGCGATGGGGTCGAGGACAGGAGACCTACGGTGAAGATCCTTACTTAACATCGCGCATGGGGTTGGCCTTCGTCACCGGACTGCAGGGGAACGACCCAAAATATTTGCAAGTGATTGCCACGCCGAAGCATTTCGCCGTACACAGTGGGCCGGAGCAATTGCGTCACGAGTTCAACGTAAATCCCTCGCCGCAAGATCTCGAGGCCACCTACCTTCCCGCCTTCCACACCACCATCCAGGAAGGCCACGCCGCTTCTACCATGTGCGCTTACAACTCGATCGACGGAGCGCCCGCGTGCGCCAGCGATATGCTGCTCAAGAAGACTTTGCGCGGCGAATGGAGCTTCGGCGGCTTTGTCACTTCCGATTGCTGGGCAGTTACAGACATATGGAAAGGCCACAAGTTTGCTCCGGACGAAGAACATGCAGCCGCGCTTGCGCTGCGCGCGGGCACAGATACCAGTTGTGGTCCGGAATTTGCCGCGCTGAACCAGGCACTCAAAGACAAGCTGGTCAGTGAAAGCGAAATCGATACAGCGGTCAAGCGGCTGTTCACCGCACGCTTCCGCCTGGGGATGTTTGATCCGTCACAGGATGTTCCTTATGCGCACATCCCTATGAGCGAGGTCGATTCGCAGGCTCATCGGGAGCTGGCTAAAAAGGTGGCGCAAGAATCGATCGTGCTGCTGAAAAACGGGAACGGCATATTACCGCTCGACGCAAGCGGCAAAACCATTGCCGTGATCGGTCCCAATGCCACCATGCTTGAATCGCTCGAGGGTAATTACAACGGCCAGCCGACTCGCCCGGTGTTACCGCTGGATGGAATCGAAAAACGCTTCCATAAAGTGCTTTATGCGCAGGGTTCTTCCTATGTCGCGGGCTTTCCGGTGGTGGTGCCGCGTACCGTATTGCGAACCGGCAATGATGCCGGATTAAAGGGGGAGTACTTCAACAACGCCGAGTGGAAGGGCCAACCGGCACTTACCCGGGTCGACAAGCAAGTGGATTTCGACTGGGACGCTGCCTCGCCGGCCGTCGGAATATCCTCCAGCGCCTTCAGTGTCCGCTGGAGCGGTGGGATCGCTGTGCCGGGGCCGGGTGACTATGTCTTCGAAATATCACCCGAAAATTGTTTCCCTTGCGATGGGGTGGAGACATTCCGGGTCCTGTTGGACGACAAGGAAGTTTTAAAGGCTGGCCGCGATCATGATAGGCCCACGGGGCAGGCTTCCTTCACCATGCACTTCAATGATTCCGCGCCCCATGCAATCCGTTTGGAATACGCTCACAGCGCTCCATTGTTTGGGGCGGGGGTGCACTTCAAGTGGCAACCCGAAGCTCGCGTGCTGCGTGAACAAGCGGTGCAGATCGCTAAACATGCCGACGTGGTCGTGGCCTTCGTAGGCTTGTCGCCGAGTCTGGAAGGGGAAGAGATGCCGGTGCACCTTGAAGGCTTCAGTGGCGGCGACCGAACCAGGATCAGCTTGCCTCAGCTGCAGCAGGAACTGCTCGAAGCAGCGGCTGCTGCGGGAAAGCCTCTCGTCGTCGTGCTGATGAACGGCAGCGCTCTCGCCGTCCCGTGGGCGAAAGAGCATGCTGCCGCAATTCTGGAAGCATGGTATCCCGGGGAAGAAGGCGGCACTGCGATCGCCGAAACGCTCGCTGGGGACTACAATCCGTCAGGGCGCCTGCCTGTAACCTTCTATGACTCGATCGATCAACTTCCGCCCTTCGACAACTACTCTATGGCGGGTAGGACCTATCGGTATTTTTCCGGCAAGCCGCTCTACGGATTTGGCTATGGTCTCAGCTACACCACCTTCACCTACAGCCATCTCAAGTTATCGCAGTCGAAGCTCAAACCAGGGGAATCGCTCACAGTCGAAGCCGACGTCACCAACAACGGCAAGCGGGCTGGAGATGACGTGGTTGAACTCTATCTTCGCGGCCCGCAGGGGAGTGGAGCGCCGCTGCATTCGCTGCGTGGATTTCAAAGGCTAACTCTGCAGCCCGGGGAAACCAGGCATGTGCTCTTCCCGTTGCAACCGGCGCAGCTCAGCGAAGTAGATCGTGACGGCAAGACTGCAATGCACGCGGGTAACTATTCCGTCTTCCTGGGCGGAGCACAGCCCGGCCAGGGTGCTGAGATGGAAGGTGAGTTCACCATTACGCGATTGCCGTAAGCTTCCGTTCTTTGAGATAGGACAAAACGGCTGAGGCGCTGGCCTCGGGATCCGCCAGAGCCACATATCCATCAGGCCGCACCAGGTAGACGGCATTCCGGCGTAGCCCGCTGCGACGCACCGCCACATTCCAGGGAAAGACGTGCAACGGCAGTTTGCGATCCTGACACGCGGTTTCGAGTTCCGCGGTAGCTTCCCCGTAGACATGCACCTGCCAGTCCAACGAAGTGAGCGGGGCGAAGTTGTCGCTGTCTTCCAACTTCACCCAGGGAAGACGGTCGCCCCCGTGAACCCTTCCTGCGCGGCCTCCGCTCACGCTGCTTTCACGATAATTGACCGCCGTTTGTGAGACGGTGCGGAACATGAAACTCCGCGCTGCATGGAGCGAATAAACGGGCGCAAGTAATAGCGGCACCAGATGCAGCCGGATGAACCGCGCCAGCCTCCCGGAGCTGGTTACGGCAGTGAACGCCCGATCGGTGGTAGCAACCAGGCGCCGCGCAAAAGCGATTCGTTCTGGTTCATAACTGTCGAGAAGTGTAGCGTCGGCCCGCCCGCGCACCACTGCCGCGAGCTTCCAGGCCAGGTTCACGGCGTCGCCAATGCCGGTGTTCATCCCTTGTCCGCCTACCGGACTGTGAATATGTGCCGCGTCACCGAGCAGAAACGCGCGGCCTTTGGAAAAATGAGCGGCAACCCGATGGTGGACGCGGTAGGTCGAAAACCAGTTCACGCGCTGGACGTCGATGCTAATCCACGCGAGCACGCGTGTGTTCACGTCGTCCCACGAAAGGTCCTGCTGCTGTTCAGCTTGCTGACGGACTGTCCCGATGAGCCGGGCTTGCCCCTCAGTCTTCAGTGGGAAGACGACGAGAAAATCGCTGCTGTCGAGCGCGATATGCAATTCACCATTCATAGTGGCGCCGCTCGCCTGCACATCGGCGACGTAGAAAAGATGGTCGTAGATCCCGCCCGCGAAGCCAATCTGCAGCGATTGACGGACAATGGAATGCGCGCCGTCGCAGCCGGCAATGTAGGCAGCCTCACACTTCTCCTGCTCTCCATCTGAAGACTGCAGGTGGGCAATGACTCCTCTTCCGGTGTCCTCAAAGGCGGTTAGCTCTGTCCGGCGCTCGACCTGAACGCCGCCCTCAACCAGGCGCTCAATCAGGAGACGCTCGTGCTCGTCCTGGGGAAAGATCAGAGCGTAGGGGAACGGACTGAGACCAACCCCCATCTCTCCGAGAACTGCACGAGCAACTCGTTGGCCGGCGACCCAGAGATTCGCGGCAATGGTTTTCCGTCCACGCTGAACCACCGTTTCAGCAAGGCCAATCTGGCTGTAGAACTCGAGGGTCCGTGCCTGAACAGCGAGCGCACGAGACGTGGTCCCTGGCTCCGCTGTTTTATCGATAATCCTCACGCGTACGCCCAGCCGCGTCAGCCAGAGAGCCAAGACCAGGCCGGTAGGCCCTGCGCCAACGATGAGCACGTCGGTATTCTGAGTCAAGGAGCGATTCATCGCTTCGTACTCAACTCAAGGCTCGAGCAGGCCGGTTGGCAATCCGTCAATACTGAACGCATTCTTCGATCGCCTGTATTCTTCCAGGCCCTCTTCCCCCTTTGCCTCGGCCCACCGCTGCAAGGTTGGCCGCTCCCCGGCATATTCAAACAAGGGAACGCCGTATCCGCAGGAAGTCTGGACCAGTTCAACATCAAGTACAACGATCTGACGCGCTCCGGGCGGCTCCAAATTCGAAAACGAAGAGGCAAGCAATTCGCAATATGCAGTACGGCCACGAAGCAGAGCATGGCCCTGCCCATAGAGCCGGAGGATGAGGGGTGGACCCACAAAAGCACAGAACATCAGCGTCAAACGGCCATTCGCACGCAGATGGGCTGCAGTCTCATTGCCGCTACCCGTTTGATCAAGGTAAGCGACCCTGTTTGCGTCGAGGATGCGCAAAGCTACCGCATCTTTCGGGGAAACGTTCACGCGTCCTTCGGCAGCAGCGGAAGCAGCGAAGAAAATGCGCTGTTGCAGAATAAATTTGTGGTGGTTTGCGTCGATGCTCTGGAATTGCTTTGCCATGGATCTTCCTGTCTCCAGTTTACGTCCATGCCATGACCCGTTCCAGATAACCCGTTTCAGACACGATCTGCTGTCCCTTTTTCCATGGACTAAGTCGATCGCAGAGCGTCGATGGGATCGGCGGAAGCAGCACGAGTTGCAGGAAATGCGGATGCAAGAAGCGCCATCAACATCATGACCACGACCCCTGCTCCATAGATCAGTGGATCGGTTGCGCTCACATCGAACAAGAACCCACTGACGAGCCGCGACACGGCCAACGAACCGAGCACGCCGAGTCCACATCCAAGTAGCGCCAGCTTTGCGCCCGAAATAACCACCAGCCGGGTAATGCCCGAGCGCGGTGCGCCAAGCGCCATGCGGATAGCAATCTCCTGCGTGCGCAGCGAGACGGAGAAGGCAACCACGGCATAGATTCCGGTAACGGCCAGCAGCAGCGCGCCCGCAGCAAACGCGCTGATGAGGTAGGTATTGAAACGGCGCGGCGCCTCGACATTGGAGATGACCTCGGTCATCGGCTGCACCTGCTCGATAGCAAGCAGCGGATCAATGCCGGCAACGGTAGACCGTAGAGTCTGCGTGATCTGCTCGGGAGGGAGAGCAGAACGCAGCGTAAGGTATCCACTCGCGGGATTGGGCAGCGTTTCGGAGGCCTGAACACCGTTGAATATGGCGGGCTGTTGCACCGGGCTGTACCACTGGTCAATGGCGGGCTCATCGCGGGCCCCGAGCCTGGTATCGGCCACCACGCCGACAACCGTCGCCCACGGCAGGCCCTTCTTCGGATTGCCAACATGCATGCGCTTGCCCACGGCCCGTTCACCCGGCCACGAGTGTCTGGCCATGGACTGGTTGACCATGACCACCAGGGGCGTGCCGGCGTTATCCTCCTCGGTAAAGGTTCGACCATCCAGCAGAGGAATCCCCATAGCGTGAAAATACTCGCCATACGTGGTTGCGAACATGGCGAATTTCAGCTTCCAACCCTCTTCGGGCTGACCCTCGATGGTGTAGGTAGATTGAGGAAACCCGCCTAAGGAGGGGATAACGCTGGTGATGCCTGCGGCCACCATCCCCGGTTGGTTCGAAAGCCGCTCGACCACGGCATGGTTGAACCTCTCGGCGGCAGCATACGTGGAATATTGATTGAGCGGCAGTTGATAGCTGGCCACCAGGACCTGCTCGGGTTGGAATCCAGGGTCCACCGCGCGCATCCGCTGAAAGCTGCGCAGCAAAGCTCCCGCTACGGTGAGTAGCACCATGGCGATGGCGACCTCGGAGACGACCAGGGCGGAGCGAAGCCAGGTATGGCTTCGAGCGCTGCTGCCGGTCTGGGCGCCCTCTTTAAGACTTTCGATCAAGTTGGTGCGCAGGGCGGCGAAGGCCGGCGCCAGGCTGCAGACAGCTCCAGTCGCCAATGCGAGCAGCAGGGCAAACGTAACCACGTTGCCGTCGATGGAAATGGAATCGATGCGTGGCATAGACTCCGGCAGAAGCCGCAAGGTGGTGCGGATAGCAGCGGCAGCGAAGGCCAGGCCTAACAAGCTGGAGACGACGCTCAGCAGCAAGCCTTCGGCGGCGGATTCGCGCACAATGACACTGGAGCGAGCGCCCAGAGCCAGCCGAACCGCATATTCGCGGCGCCGCCGGATTGCCCTCACTAGTAGCAGGCCGGCGACGTTCAAGCACGTAAGCAAGAGGACGATCGCCACTGCGAAGAACAGGGTCCGCAGCAACGGTCGTACCTCTGCAACCGCGTACTCCCGAAGTGGCTTGATGTCGCCACGGATGTGGATCGCAGACATAGAAGGCGCAAAATCACGCATGGCCTGTTTGGCGACGCGATCCACATCCTGAACAGCCTGAGAAAGGCTGACACCCTCTTTCAGGCGGCCCACCATTTGGTATCGCCATGCGCCGGCCTGCGAGTCAGAAAGTTCTTCGGGCGACAGGTTCAGGGGAATCCAGAGTTGTGCCTGATCGAGGTGCCCGTCCACCAGCGGATATTCGAAGTCGCGCGGCATCACCCCAATGATGGAATAGGCCTTTCTGTCCAGAACGATCGAGTTGCCGAGGACAAGGGGATCGCGGTGAAAGCGGTCGAGCCATAAGGCGTAGCTGATGACTGCCAGGGGTTGATGCCCATCCTCTTCCTGCTGGGTGAAGATCCGCCCCAGGAGAGGATGAACGTCCAGGGTGGAGAAGACTGCTGCGCTGAAGCGACCGGTGTTGACCTCCTGTGGAGTTGCTCCGCCGGAAAGCTCATACCCGGCCGTAGCATAGCCGCCCACAGAAGAAAAGGCCGTGGTGGCTGCCGAGTAGGTTGCAATTTCTCGGGCGGTCACTCCGGGAATGCCCCCTTGGGCTCGCAGAATATCTCCCAGCAGAACCAGGCGGTCGGGCTGATAGAAGGGCAGGGGGCGCAGCAAAATTCCTTCGACCAGGGAGAAAACGGCGGTCGTGGCCCCGATGCCGACAGCCAGTGTGATCACAACGGTCAAGGTGAAGCCGGGTGCCTTGCGCAATTGACGAAATGCGAACCGTAGGTACTGCCACAGGGCGCGCATGGTTCCCTCCCAAAAGTGGAGTTTACAAGCGAACCATGGCTGCCTAAGCAATTAAAATGTCGGGTGGCCTTGAACCGATTCCTGATGCTGCTGGTTCTTTATTCATTTCCGGACGGCGCTCGCGCTGACCTGGCTCTGGCCAGCGTTGATAATAAGACGCTATGAGGCTTTTCCGCACTTGCCTGTTGACCCTCTTCCTATTCCCCACGCTGGCAACGGCGCAAATTCCGACGGCAACCCTGGCGGGGATCGCACACGTGGCCATCCGCGTCTCTGATCTCACACGCTCCCGCTACTTCTACCAGAAGTTGGGATTCGAGCAGGCCTTTACCCTCAGCAAAGACGGCAAGACCAGCGAAGCGTTTTTCAAAGTAAACGACCACCAGTTTATTGAGCTATATCCGCAGCAGGACCCTTCGCAGTCAATCGGATTTATGCACCTCTGCTTTGAATCCACCGATCTCGCAGGGCTCAATCACGCTTACCTGGCGCGCAGCCTTACCCCTACGCCGGTACAGCACGCCGGCGCTGGCAACCTGCTCTTCACGATGGTGGGCCCCGAGGAGCAGAACATCGAATATACCCAGTACATGCCTGGATCCCTGCATAGCAAAGACCAGGGCCAACACCTGGGCGCAGACCGAATCTCGAAGGAGATTTGGGGAGTCAGCTTGAGAATGGAAGACCCGGTCGCCGCGCGGACTTTTTACGAACAACAGATGGGTTTTCACGAATCTCGCAATGCCCTGGAGCCAGGTTTGATTCCACTGCTGCTGCCCGGCACCTCAGGTCAGGTGGTAGAGATCACCCCAGGCGCCGATCAGGTTCTCTTTGCCGTGCCCAGCGTTCGGCATGCGGCCTCTCAGCTCAATGACGCAAACATCGCATTCGAGAAGAACGATTCCATGCTGACGGTTCAGGATCCCGACGGAAACCGGCTTGTCTTCCTGACCGTCCAATCGGAAACAGGCTGGAGACTACCGCAACTACCGCAGATTCCATGGCTAAAAAGGTAAGCTTCCTAGTTGCGCTTCTGGCGCTGCTCCCCGCGGGCTGTCACTCCACCCCACCCGAGGCGGGCCCCGAAGCAAGCTATGACGTGCTCATTCGCCACGGCCACATCCTCGACGGTACCGGCAACCCCTGGTATGCCGCGGATATCGCCATCCGGGGTGACCGCATCGCTGCAATTGGACCACTCGAGGGCGCCCAGACGAAACGGGTCATCGACGCGTCAGGCCTGGTGGTTTCCCCGGGGTTCATCGATATGCTCGGCCAGTCGGAAGAGTCTCTGCTCATCGACCAACGTTCGCAGAGCAAATTATCGCAAGGCATCACCAGCGAAATCACCGGGGAAGGCGGCTCCATCGCGCCGCAGAATGAGCTTACGCTCGCACCGCAAAAGATCCTGTTGGACCATTACCATCTTTCTGTCGACTGGCATGATCTCGCCGGTTATTTTCACCGCCTGGAGAGTACCGGCACACCCATCAATCTGGGGACGTACGTTGGTGCAGCCCAGGTGCGTGAGGCGGTTCTGGGGGACGTGGATCGTGCGCCCACGCCAGCGGAGCTTCAACAGATGGAATCGCTGGTGGCGACGGCGATGGAACAGGGTGCGTTGGGCGTTTCTACAGCCCTGATCTATCCGCCGGGCCATTACGCAACGACTGAGGAACTGATCGCCCTGGCGAGGGTGGCGTCGCGATACGGCGGGCTTTACGCCTCGCACATGCGCAGCGAAGGACAAAGTGAAATGACTGCTTTGGATGAGGCCATTCGTATCGGACGCGAGGCAAATATTCCGGTGGAAATTTTTCATCTCAAAGTCAGCGGCAAATCCCGTTGGGGGCGCATGCCCGAGGTGGTGGCCAAACGACAGGCGGCCAGGAATTCCGGCCTGGACATCGCCGCCAGTATGTATCCCTACATTGCCGGGGGTACGGCGCTGGCCTCGTCGCTGCCTCCCTGGATGGCTGATGGGGGCAGGGAAAAGCTACTGCAGCGGTTACAAGACCCGGATATTCGCCGGCGGGTGGTAACCGATATGTCGAAGGACCATGACGATTGGGAAAACCTCTATCTGGATTGCGGCGGCGGCAGCGGTGTCATGATCTCGGCGGTGGTAAATCCAGACCTCAAAATATACGAAGGTAAGACGGTTGCGGAAATGGCCAAAATGGAGCGCAAGCCAGAAATGGACGCGCTTTTCGATTTCATCCTTGCCGATAAAGGGCACACGGATGCTCTCTACTTCATGGCCAACGAGAATGATCTGCAGTATGGCCTGAAGCAGCCCTGGACCAGCATCGGTCTCGATGCCGGTGAGACCTCGTTGGACGGACCACTTTTTGAGCCGCATACCCATCCGCGGGCCTGGGGTGGAATGCCCAGGTTTTTGGGGCACTATACTCGTGACCTGCAGCTTCTTGACCTGCCGCAGGCCGTTCGCAAGGTCACCTCTTTGCCGGCGCAGCGAGAACACCTGTCCAACCGCGGACTCCTGAAGCCAGGCTTCTACGCAGATGTGACCGTTTTCGACCCTGCCGCCATTCTTGACACCGCAACTTACGAAAATCCGAACCAGATTTCTAAGGGCGTGGACTACGTGCTGGTAAATGGCCAACTCGAATGGGATCGAGGTAAGTTGACAGGGGCTATGGGCGGCCGCCCCCTACGGCGAAACGACCGCTAGACGGCGGTTCTCAAAACCGGACAGTAATCATGGATTTATGCCTGAGAGGCTAATATTAAGAAGCACCAACTAGGAGTGGTTGCCCATG
>CAZSUK010000013.1:0-4314 GCA_964609355.1 uncultured Acidobacteriaceae bacterium
GAACGCCCGTTGGCAGGATTTCAGTCCCAAGAAGCGCATTGATAAAGGAACTCTTGCCTCGCTTCATCTGGCCGAGAACGGCTAGATGAAGCTGATTGGAGGCCAGTTTCTTTTCCAGAGAAAGCAGCTTCTCGCGCAAACCTCCGTTGCCGGCGCCACAGTCCTCCATCCTCAGGAGGGTGTGTAACGCCGACTCCATCGATAGACGTTCTACGCTCTTGTCAACGATGGTCATATCACGGCTCTTATCCGCTTCAGCGGCCGCTCAGGAATCTCCCGTCGATCGTGAGTAGCGAATCACTTCAACGGTGGAGCTGGCAATCAGGCCGCCTGCAATCATTCGATCCAGGTGAGGAATCAGCTTTTCAATCTGCTGCTCCGTGTCGATTACATTTACCATGATGGGAGCATTCTTCGAGATGGAAAGACTTCGTGAGTGGTAGATCCGGGCGCTAGCCCCAAAGCCTTCAAGGCCGCGAAAGACAGTTGCGCCTACCAGCCCAAGATCCTTGCATTTGGCAACGATTGCCTTATAGAGAGGCTCCCCCTCCCACATGTCGTGCTCAGTGAAGTGAATGCGCAGCATTCGGGCTTGAAAATGCTCTTTCATGGCTCACCCCCCGGCTCCGCGGCACGATGGGCATATTTGATGATGTCGACGTCCGACAGAACCACGAGCCCTTCGAAGACCATCTGGTCAACGATGGGCAAGAATCCCTGCAGTTTCTCCTCGGTGTCGACAACGGACAGCATGATCGAGCAATCGTGGGAGAGATTGAGAGGCTTCTCTTTGTGGACTCTGCGGTGTGCGCCGTAACCGAGAATGCCCCGGTAAACGGTCACTCCGGCAAGATCATGGGCACGCATAGCGCGAACCAGGGCCTGGTGGAGTGGTTTCCCCTGCCACTGGTCGCTCTCACCAATGTAGATCCTCATCATCTTCGCTTTGCCCTCGATCTTCACGTGGCCAGGAGGTGGCGCATTCTTAGGCTTGGATGCCTGTGCCGGTTTTGCAACCGTCGTTTCCTGCAACTCGATCATGCCTGACCCGGCCATCTCCTCGAGCTTCCCTAGCAGCTGGTCCACTTTCTCGCGCGTCTCTATGAATTCGATCTTCAAGGGAAGATGATCGGAAATCTCGACGAAACTTGAGGAGTGCATATGGTGGTCCGCTCCGAATCCCGCCACTCCCTTCAGCACGGTGGCGCCAGATACGCCACGGAAGAAAAGATAGTCGAGAATGCTCGAATACGTCGGCACCCCGTGATGAGTCGACCCCTCGCTCAGGTAAATGGAGACTTTAACGGCCTTTCCGGCTGTCAACATATTCTTCTCCTCTATGCATGCAATCCACGTTGTGAGCACTCCCCACTTCGCCTTATCGGGCTGATATTGGATCTCATGAGAAGACCCTCGCGAGCATCACGCCACACCAAACACCGAGAAGACCGAGGGAGAGGCTTAACACGATGTACAGAGCGGCAATAAAAGATGCGCCTGCCTGCAAACCCGAGAATATTTCCCATTCGAACGTAGAAAAGGTGCTGTACGCACCCACAAAGCCTACGGGAACCAGGAATCTCCAGGCGGGATTCATGTCTGTGCGCCTACCCAGCAAAGCCAGGGAGAAGCCGATGATAACGCAAGCCGTGATGTTGATCACGAACGTGCCGTACGGGAACTTGGTTCCCATGCGACCCGCGACGAATGTGCCCACCCCATATCTGGCCAGGGAACCGAGCGAACCTCCAATGGCAATCCAAAGATATTTCTGCAAGTTCTATCTCTCCTTGTGCATGCATGCGCATCCGTAAGGTCGGCTGCATTTGCCGGCCTCCAGCTTCTCAAAAGTTCCAGGTCGACCTTAAGCTGAACTGCATCGGTTGCCGTATCCCATAATGATCAGCGACGTGTTCTCAAAGAGTTGCCGGGTCTTTCTTGCCATTGGGTCCTCCTAGACCGCCTCGGGCTCAGCGGGTTGCTGCACCGGTTTCTCCTGATGCTTTTTCGGAAGCAGGTGCCGCGGCAAAAAGAATGTGTTGGCTACGATGGTTGGAACGACTGCGCTGGCAATGACAGTTCCCACCAGGTAGGAGTATTGAGCCTGGCTGATGATTTTGTGGTTCAGCCCGAAGAGCGCCGAGATGGTGCCGAAGGTAAGGCCAGTCGACATCATCAGCGTATAGTAGGCTCCCGCTGATCCCTCGTACCTGTAAACACGCACCGCGGGAAACACGGCCACGATTTTGCTTAACATCTTGGCGAAGAAGAGCACGAGGAGTGTCACGGGCGCGGCCAGCAGAGCGGGAACCGAAACAAATGAGCCGGCGCGAATGAAATAAAAGGGGGTGAGAAATCCGAAGGTCAGAGTGCGCAATCGGCGAATGAGAGCATGATCCTTGCCTACCGTGCCGGCGAGTACCATGCCAACCAAATAGGCGGGAAGAACAGCTTCGCTGCCAGCCCAGAGCGCCAAACCTCCCAGAGCAAAGAGAAGAAACAGAATGTACTTTGCCTCGAGTTCCGAGACGCGGCCGCCGTACTTCCGAAAGAAGCGTGGGGTCAGGAATGGTAAGACCGAGAAAACAACGAGGCTGACTACAACGAAGATGAGCGTCTTGATGGTGAAGGGAGAGAAAATCAGCCCTAACGAAATGACCGTCCCCAGGTCGTTGATGAAGCACGCGGCGAGAATCGCCTTTCCATATTCAGTCGTGTTGAATCCTAGTTCGAGCATCACGGCATACACGACCGCAACGGAAGTGGTCGACAGCGCGACGCCGCAGAGCCAACTAGGCATGATGGGCCAATGCAGCAGAAAATGCGCGATGAGCGTGCAGCCGAAAAAGGGTCCGAAGAAGCCGGCCAGACCAATGACCAGAGATTCACGCCACTTGGTACGAAAGATGGCTGGGTCCAGTTCGGCGCCGGCCAGGAAGGTAAGTACGATGGCGCCGGTTCCGGCCAGGAATGTTATCCATTCGGTATTTCCCAGCAGTCCGCCGTGGGCAAAAGCGGCGCCAATGATCAATTGAGCTACTGTACCGACGACGATCTCTGATAATGCCGTCGACATGTGGAACCAGATGGCAATCAGCGTCGCGATGAGCGCGAGACCGACCCACAACGCGGAAAGGCTCCATGTATTCATCATGGACTCCAGCTCTAGATTTTAGAAAGGGAACGCGTCGTGGACATGACTCCGCAACAGGCTTCCCTGTCAGGAGTCATCATCTGTCCAGCTTTATGCGGGACAGCGGTTAAGGGTGAACTCCTTCACCGCAACACTCTTACTTTTTAGGACGCGGCTACTGCGTTTGTCAACAAGGAAGCCATCCGCGACTAGCGCCTGAGATCGGGCTTAGCACGCTAGCAGGTGGTTCTTCTCAGAAACCAGAGCGGTCGAGCGGCATTCCCCTCATCAGTTCCCCCGGCAGCGATAAGATCCCCTAACCTGCTGTTGATTAACCACTTAGCCATTCTCTCGATTGGGCTCGCATTCCTTTTTTTCGTAAAGCCTTTGCAAACGCTGGTGTCGTCTTTTGCCCACGATTTTCGATTTCCCCTTTAGAGCACTCCGATTCTTCGGTTTGTCTCAGCTCGAGCGAGACGCGCGCCTATACTGTAGGCGCGCCCAAAGGCATCCTCGCTCGCGGAGGTCGATCTTGGCAGCAACACATTCCCCGGCGACAGATCCCCAGAGAGACGTGCTCTTCAGCACGTTGTATTCCGAACTGCACCGCTTGGCGAGACGGCAATTAGCCGGCCAATTTATTCCGGGACGCCTCGGCGCAACCACGCTGCTCCACGAGGCCTACCTGAACATGGCCAAGGGTGCAGACCATTCGTTTCCTGACCGCGCTCGCTTCATGGGCTATGCTTCGCGCGTGATGCGAGGGCTCATCATCGATCACGCGCGTGCTCGCAACAGCGCGAAAAAAGGTGGCCGTTATCACATCACTGCGGTCACGCTCGATAACCTGGCAAGTCCGGTCGACGCTAGAGAGCTCGCCCTGATCAACGATGCACTGGAGGAACTGACCCTGGTTGAGCCCGAGCTGGCCACACTGGTAGATCTAAAGTTCTTCTGCGGGTTCTCCTTCGCAGAGATCGGCGCGATGCAGATGATTTCAGAGCGTACCGTCCAGCGGAAATGGGAAAAGGCCCGCATCTATCTGTACCAAAGCATCCGCGAGAGATGCGCGCCATGACTAAACCGACTTCTCCCCAGTGGAAGGACGAATGGCTGCTGCTCAGCCCGCTGCTCGACCAGGCGCTGGCCCTGGAGGGGGAGGAGCGCCAGGCATGGATCAA
>CAZSUK010000014.1:0-4059 GCA_964609355.1 uncultured Acidobacteriaceae bacterium
CGATCAGGTCACGATTCTGTGTGGCTCAGGCCTCTGGGACCTGACGGCACTGCATCCGGTAGATGACGCCTTTCATGGAACCCGCTTTGAAAATCCGGTGATGATCCACGCCATGGCCAACATGGTCGCCGACTCCACACCAGATTTCTATCTGGAGAACATCAAGCGGATGGTCCAGCACGGGATCCAGCCCTACTTCGCGCTCGGCCACGTCCACGGTCTTGAGATCGTCGAGCGGCTAATCCGCAAGGGTTACTACATGGGGCCGATGAACGGTTTCTTCAGCATGGGCGCCGGTGGCGCCTGCGGCGCCAATCCGTTTGACCTCATGGAACTGATACGCCGCACGCCGCATGGCTCGTGCTTCACCTACCAGACCACGTTCCGTCTGACCCACTCGCTTGCCATGATCTGCATCGCGCTGGGACAACACACCCGTGCCGGCATTGAGGACAATCTCTGGAACACCACCAAGGGCGTGCGCATGACCTCGATCCAAATGATCGAGCGCGACGTTCGCTTGGCCAAAGAGCTGGGGCGCGCGATTGCTACGCCCGAACAGGCGCGCCAGATGCTCAAGATCGGAGTCACCTACGCATCGACTGCGGAAACACTCGCCAACCTCGGCCTACCGCCGAACCGCCGTCCGGGCAACATGGGCTTTATGGTCCACGAGACCGACGGAATGTTCCACCCGGCTGCGCAGGGAGGATGCGGCCACATTCACGCCGGCGACTGGGAGAACGAGGTGAAAGTTCCGGAGAAACTTAAGGTCGCGTAAAGGCCGAGCCCTGCTCCGGCAGGCGGGAACAGGGCTCACCACTTTTTGCGCCAGCCTTCAGACATGTCCATAAAACCGCAGTCGAAATGAAAGGGGGGGCCGTGGAGTGGCAAACTTATGTCTGTTACTTCTTCGCCGGCGTTTTTCTCGTGAACTCGGTGCCGCACCTCACGAACGGCGTGTCTGGGCGTCGGTTCCCGACGCCCTTCGCCCCCCTACTCGGGAAGAGACAGTCGTCGCCAACGGTCAACGTGCTCTGGGGCACACTCAATCTGGTAATCGGATGTGTGATGGTGGGCCGCGTGGGAGAGTTCCACCTCCATCGGACATCCAGCATCCTCGTTCTCGGAGCCGGGGGACTGTTGATGGCAGTCTTTCTGGCCCGATTATTTGGGCGCATAGCCAGCACTCAATAAGGAGAAAACAATGGCCACAAAGAGCGGAGATGAGTACATGAGCAAATCAGCTTCTGATAAGAAAGCCATCATCGAGCAGGGGCAGGAAACTGGTCCTTGGGATTCAGCTTTGGATAGGTTGCGCGAGTGGGATCCAAAGTGGGCCGAACTCTGCCTCAAAATGAGCACCAACCCATGGACCCGCTCTGTTTTGCCCCGAAAGTTTATTGAGTTAGTCAGCGTTAGCTTGAACGCCGCTTGCACCAATCTCAACGCGGATGGAACGCGCCGCCACATACGGGCCGCGCTCGAAGCGGGCGCGACGCGCGAAGAGATTATATTTGTCCTCAAGTGCGGATCTTCGTTGTCCATTCATTCGTGCAGCCTCGCCGCTCCGATCGTTCTGGAAGAAGCCAAAGCTGCGAACGTCAAGTCGCCTCCGCGAGCGAACACTGAGCCGACTCCTGCTTGTGACTTGATGCGGCGGATCGGACAATGGAATACGGCCTGGGATCCGTTCTTCGAGCTCGATCCTGTATTTACGGACCAATTCATGGCGATGGGAGGAGGTATCTACCAGAGCGGGATTATGTCTCCGAAGGAGGTCGAACTTCTCAGCATCGCCCTCGACGCTTCTTTCACGCACATGTATGCGCCGGGCGCCAGCCGCCACATCAAGAACGCGCTGAAGGCCGGGGCAACCATTGAGGAGATCATGGAGGTTTTGAAACTCTGCGTCGTTCAAGGGGTTCAGACGCTCAACCTCGGCTTGCCGATATTGGCGGAGGAGCTGGAACGCAACTCACCCAACCAGAAAGCCGCCTGACTTATGGCGAAAGAAGCCATGCCGAGATGGGTGAAAATTGCCGAGATGGATGCTGTCTCTCCCGGCGCCGGGAGAGTCTTCGATGTTGAGGGTCACTCGATTGCCGTCTTCAACGTTGACGGGAAACTTTACGCGATTGACGACAACTGCCCGCACCAGGGGTCATCGCTGGCGGCGGGGACTCTTGAGGGCTGCGTTGTGACCTGCCGTTCGCACGGGATGAAGATAAACGTGACGGGCGGGCAGCAGCCAGGACAGGGAATGAACGTACGCACTTTTCCTCTCCAATCACGCCCGGATGGCCTCTATGTCGACTGTTGAAATATCGCCATAGCACTCATTGGTCCAGCGTCCTGCTCTTAAATTCTGTCGGGGACGGCAGGTCCCTCCGCAGGAGCGCACAGCATCCCGTCGAAGACCGGCCTTCTCATTCCATCTGTTAGCGGCAGTTGGAACGATATTGGTCACGCGAAGAATTGAGCGGAGTGTGCGGATAGTTCTGCTTGAGTAGAATTAACCTCTGACGGGCAACTTTTTCCGTCATTTCGAGTTCTCTGTCTTTTAGGAGGGCGCCGCCATGTCCTTCAATCGGTCTATCGTTTGCATCTCCTTCCTGGGCTTTGCCGCATGGATGGCTTTAGCTTGCGGGAGCAGTCATGAACTCCAATCCATCATGGTGAGCCCGGCATCCGCCGATGCACAGAACTATCCCAACGGCGAAGTCCCATTCGTTGCTACGGGGTATTACAAGTCGTCGCCAACAACCGTTACTCCCCTGCAAGCCAACTGGGGTGCAGGATTGTTCCGGAATGAGAATGGCACGATGGTCCCAACCAATGGAGCCGTTTCGGTCGACGCGAACGGCGTTGCACAGTGCAGTGCCGATGCATCCGGAACCTACTCCATTGCCGCTTCGGTCCAACTACCCTACTCGGGGCCTCCGCTTCCGTGCCCATCGCCTGCGTATAGCAATGAGGGATCGTGCCCTGTTGTCGTCGGCACCGCCCAATTGACTTGTCCGTGAGTCGTCGAGCGTTGATTGTCGAGATATCCCCATAGCGCTCATTAGTTCTGCGCTTTCTCTCACTAATTGTTGGGGACAGCAGGTCTCTCCGCTTTGCTTTCCCTGCCTGTCGGAAGGGGAAGCGCCGATTGGGACGACAACTTCGTGGCAAGGCGGGGCCAGGTAACCATTACCTCTCTCTAAGGTGTTTATTTTCATTACGGTACCGAGATTACCTTTGGTGGTTCTACGGCCTTTAGATAGATTGCTGCGGCCCTCCTCAGGGCCTATAATTGTCGTACTCTGGTTTAAGAATTCTCCTTCAGGTTCCGGGTAGCAGCACGCCAGGGTGAAGTCTGTCTTCCCACGTGCCGAGGTGAAGTTAGGAAACCCGGTTATGCGAAAGCGCCTGCAAATCGCCCTGATGGCCAGCACCGTAGCCGCGACCTCTCTTTCTCTCACGTCCCAGCTCCGCGCTGAAGGCGATGGCGCCTCTGAAAAAGCTGCTGCAACAAAGATTACTGCAACCGACGAGGGCGGCCGCAAGATCTATGTCAACGAGCCTGTCCCGGCCAGTCAAACCCGTCATGCGCAGGAGTCAGAAACGCCCCGGCGCAGCCTGATGTACTGGAGTTCGAAGGAGAATCGCTGGAAACCTGTGCCCGGACCGAATGCAGCGGCGATGCGAGCCGCGCGCTCGGCAGCGGCCGAAGTCAGCCAGTATCTGGGACATGACTCCACTCAGTCGGCGACCGCGAAGATTGTGAACGCGAATTTCCGCGGACCGATGGCAAGCCCAGGCGACATTGATAGCGCCATTGAGGCGGCTGCGGCACGGCATAATGTGGACCCGAATCTGGTACGCGCCGTGGTGAAAGTGGAATCGAACTTCAATCCCAACGCGGTTTCACGGAAAGGCGCGATGGGGCTGATGCAGTTGATGCCTTCGACGGCGCGCCAGTTGAAGGTGAGAAATCCGTTTGACCCGGAACAGAATGTGGACGCCGGCGTGCGCCACTTGAAGCAGCTTCTGGAAAGTTATGACGGCGATATT
>CAZSUK010000015.1:0-3016 GCA_964609355.1 uncultured Acidobacteriaceae bacterium
GGATGGCAAGGCGTGCTGCTGATGCCCTTCGATAAAGTCTTCCAGAAGAACGGAGCCGGCACCGAGGTCCCCTTCAAAATCGACGGCACCCGATCGGATCCTCACTTCGGTCTGGACTTCGATCGCATGAAGAAGAAGTAAAGATCTGTCATTCTTTTCCCGCGACAACACTAGTTGTCGCTCAACGAAAGGACGGATCACTACCGGCCGTGGCTCGCAAGCACTTCGTCGTAAGTGCTATAAACGCCCTCAAACACTGAATCCCACGATGCAGACTGGGCATAAAGCCGCGCTGCGGTGCTCATCTGCGCATGAAGTACTGGATCGTGAATGAGCTTTGCAATCGCAGCCGAAAAGCCATCATCTGTCGCAATGAATCCAGTCTCGCCGTCCTTCACGATGTAGCGCGGGCCGCCATCGGGGGTAACAATCGCCGGAACACCCGACGCCAGCGCCTCCAGAACAACATTGCCAAACGTGTCGGTGTGCGAAGGGAACACAAAAAGATCCATATTGGCATAAGCGCGCGCCAGATCCTTTCCGCGCAGCACGCCGGTGAACTCCGCATTAGGCAAGTGTTGCCGCAGCCATCCCTCTTCCTTGCCATGCCCGATGATGAGGAAGCGAAAATTCGTGATGCCCTTCTCAATCAATTCCGTCCGAATCCGCGCCAACAAAGCAACATTCTTCTCAATCGAAAGTCGGCCACAAAACCCGAGCACGAAGGCATCTCCTGTCCCATTACGATCGCGAAACTCAGGCGCGAAAGAAAGTGTTTCGACACCGCGAGGCATCAGGGCGCAGTGGCGGCCGGTGAACCTTTCCAGCAATCGGCATAAATCCACATTGGGTGCGAAGAGCACTTCCGCCAGCCGGTAAAAACGTGCGCAGGCCATCAGCGCGGTATCCTCGATTTTCTTTTCCGCCGCCGCCCGTTGGCTGGCGGGAAGCATACGCATCAACCACGCGGAACGCTGTGCCGCGTATTCATGCAGGTTGGTGTGCCAGGAGGCAACCAGCGGAACCTTAAGATTCCTGGCCAGCCACGCTCCCAGGATGCCCGGTTCGCTGGGCCCGGTAATGTGCACAATATCGGGACGGAAAGCACGCAGATGATCTTCAAGAAACTTCTTGTGGCGGATAAACGCTGCATCAAACGTGAGATCTTTTTCCAGGCGAAACGAAATCGCGCTGCCGCGCGGAATATCGAGCGTCGTCAACTCACCCTGCTGTTGCTCCCGGATCGCGGTGTCTTTCTTGCCCGGATGAAGACAGAAAAAAGGCAAACCCCTGCGTTGCGCAAAGGCTTCAAAGTGCCGGCTGGTATGGGCCACCCCGTTGATCTCGTAAAACGTGTCAGGGAGGTAAGCCACCCTGGGCGGTGCCGAGCGCATAGGCAGAGTGTATCCGCGCCGGTCCGAAGCGAGAAGTGTCAACTGCTTTAGAACGCTTCCTGCTCGCCCAGTGCGAATTGCAGCTCATGCGATTCGTTCCAGGCAAAGCGCAAACCGTGGCTAACAGGATGGCTGCCTAGCATCCTGACGAACTTGATGATCATTTGCATGTAAGCCGGGGCCTGGCCGTCAGGCCACAACTGGCATAACGGGCGATCCACTCCGTTCATATCAGGGTGATAAACGCGCTCATCCCAACGGCGAGATCCCTCAGGAAAGTCAGGATAGTCGCGAATCGCGTCCAGGGTGGACTTCATGATGCGGTGCTTCCAGGGCTCCGCGTATTGCGGCATAAAGAGTACGTGGCTGCGATTCTCCCGCCGGATCTCATCCACGAACTCATTAAAGCTGGTCGCTTCCGTCAGGTTGACGTTGGCATTCGGTTCCAGGCCGTGCCGGTCACCGCCGGAGATCAGCAGCTTGTTCCACCGGGCCGCAAGCCGTTTCACCAGGCGGTTCTCCTCCCAGTTGCGCAGCCCATTTAATTCCACTGCGTGAATGCAACGGCTGTTCTGGGTCAGAAACTCTTCCACCCTCTGTTGGTGCAGGTCTCCACCAATCTTGTACAGGTCCCATAGCGGGTGATTGAAGACGATCAGGACGTTGGGAAGCTCATGCAACGCCGAGAGCATCTCCGTCAATCGCGCGTCGCTGGGATTCGCCGTGAAGGTTGCAAATTGCCGCATCCACTCAGCCCCCGTCGCGCTGGGCAGGTTGTGGATGCCGAGATGGAAAGCCTGATCACTCCCGAAGGGCGTCGTCCACTCGACAGAAACCGGGATGTGCCGGGCGCTGGCTACGGTCCGCAGCAGCATGGGCGCCTGGATATCATCGTGGTCGGTGATCGACACCAGCGGCTGCACCTGCAGCGATTCCGCGATCTGTCTGCTCTCCAGATCGAATGCCAGCCGAGGCGTTAACGGCGGTGTCCAATAGCTCTTCGCGTAATTGACTTGCAGGCGATGGTTTCGCCGGCAGCGCGCTTCTTCCCGGGCCATGATTCCTGAGAAGCAGCGGTACTCGTTAGCCAGTTTTACGATGAAGTCGAGCGTTTCTTTCGACCGGTTTGTATGGCTGTGAAGCGACACCCCTGAAGCAAAACCTTGGGCGGCGCGCTGGTTATTCCAGAGATACGAGATACGGGAACCTGTCATCTCTTCCTCCTAACCTGGAGCAACCGCACCCTGGCCCTTGCTGCCACACAGTACCTGTGTGATCGCTCTCGTGTGCCCAGTATCTAGTGCAAATCGTGAACAGCGAGTTACTGGCACGCGAATCTATGTCTAAATTCGCCCTGAATCAGCTGAGTAACGCTTGTCCTAACACTGGAGTAACCAGACTGCTGCACTTATCGCGTGCCGCTAATATCCGGGTTAAGCAGGGGTTCCTCTTCCACGTTCGGTGGCGCCTGGCGGCGCGCTTCCGGTTCCAGGTGATGCCGTGTCAAATCGTTCTTGAGGATTTCGAAGGCCTCTTCCGGCGAATCGGCCATCTGAAAAAGTGCCCGATCCTGGGGGGAAATTGCCCCTTTGTCTACCAACACGTCAAGGTTCAGGATGCTG
>CAZSUK010000016.1:0-4101 GCA_964609355.1 uncultured Acidobacteriaceae bacterium
TTCTTTCCGCGACTCGCTGGATCTCATCCGAAACAAGCACAACATCCGGGTGGGCATTGATTTCCGCGCCAACCAGATGAACGTAGGCACCGAGGCCTTCCAGGATGGTTTCTGGATTGTTGGCAATGGCGGCAACTTCACCGGCTATACCTGCCCAACCACGAATCCGCCGCCGGGTTGCGTATCGATCGGTGGAAATCCGGAGGCGGATCTGCTGACCGGCATAACCGGCCTCGCGATCCACGATCAGACTTTCGATGGCGCCGTCACCGGCCGCCGCTGGAAAATGTACCGCCCCTTCGTCGAGGATGATTGGCGAATCAAGAACTCGCTGACCCTCAATCTCGGCCTGGCGTGGGACATGACCACTCCGATCAGCGAAGAACACAGCCGGCTGTCCAATTACGTTCCCGCGACTGGCCAGGTCCTCATTGCGAATGTAAATGGCGTGAGTCCGTCAGCCGGGGTAACGATGGATTGGAAGGCCCTGGAACCCCGCGTCGGCGCCGCCTGGAAGGTCTTTGGCAGCGATAAGACAGTGCTCCGTGGGGGCTTCTCGATCTATCACGATACGGCCTGGAACCAGGGTGCGAACGGCTTATGGCAGAATCCGCCCTTCCTGGGCGAGTCGGACGCCTTCGCGTCGGCTGGTTGCGCGTTCGCGACTTCGTACTGTGCGACTACGCTGGGCGGAACAGCTTCCGCCATTAGTCTCTCGACCGGATTTCAGGCCATCACGACGCCGCCCACCCCGGGCAACTTTACCGGCTCGTTCTATACCCAACCGACGGACTTCAAGTTAGGCAGGGTGTATCAATATAACGGGAACGTCGAGCGTCAACTGTTCGGCAGCGTTGTGCTGACGGCCGGCTATGTGGGTTCACACGGCTCGCACATCCTGATAAGCGGCAATAACATCAACAGCAGCAGTCCCAAGGCTTGTGGTACGGTATCGGGCTACACGCTCGGTTGTAATTCCGATGGGTCGCCTTACATACCACCCTATGGCACCTTCGACACCATTTTCCTGTTCGGCGATATAGGCCATACCACCTACAATTCTTTGCAAGTCAAAGCCGAGACCAGAACGCCGAAAAACGGCCTCTACGCTCTGGTGGCCTACACTTATTCTCATACCAACGACAACGGGTTATCCGATGGTCTGGGTTCGCTGCTGAGCTCCCCATTTTTCCCTCTGCCGAACTGGCCCAAGCTGGACTGGGGCTTATCGCAAATCAATCTCGATAACAGCTTCACAGCCAGCGTTCTTTACGATTTACCCTTCGGCAAGGGCAAGGCGTTTGGCAGCAATTGGAACAACCTGACCAATACGCTACTGGGGAACTTTCAGGTGACTGTCATCGAGAGAATTTCTTCCGGATTTCCCGTCCCTTTGATCGACAGCAATAACCAGTCCGGCGTCTACTTTCAGGTCGGTGGTAATGGCAACAACTACAACCGGCCTGATAAGGTTGCCAATTGTAACCTTTCGGCAGCAAACCATAGTCAGCACCAGTGGATTAACGCGGCTTGTTTTGTTGCGCCCCCGGTTGGCCAGTTAGGCGATGCAGGGCGCGTTCCGGTGACCGCAGGTCCTGACTTCGTCAACACCGACTTCTCCGTCATCAAGCGATTCGCTCTCCCTGGGGAAGGGAGAAGCCTGGACTTCCGCGCCGAGTTCTTCAACCTTTTCAATCACGCGCAATTCGGTTCGCCCATTGCCGATGTAAGTCAGTCTGGCTTCGGTGCGGTGAATTCCACCGTGAACAATCCACGCTTGTTGCAGTTTGCTCTCAAATTACTTTTCTGAGGTCAATCAGCCACGGTCGAAGGTGGCTCAGACATCTGGCGTAATTGCTCATTCTTGACCAACAGTTCTGCGACGAGTCGCTGCAGTCGTGCGTTTTCTCTTTCGAGGTACATGATCCGCCTCGACTCGTCGCTTTTGATCGCCTGATGATCCAAAAGAGCCCCCCCGTTTTCTCCACGTACAACCGCTACTTGCCGGCCCACGATGTGCCCCCTTTTTAATTTGAGTTCGCAGCTCAGGACTGCGAAAGAAATGCGCTTGGAATGCGGCGGCTTTGTTGGCGAAAAGCAGAAAGCCCCTTTGCCAGACTTGCCAAAGGGGCCCCATCGACCTTGAACGTCTTGTTGTCGAAGTTACTCGCCAACGGTAGTGGAGCCCTCCACTCTATATTTCGGCTGCTTATTCAGGTTTGGCGTGGCGAACGACTCATACTGGATTGTTCGCAGCACATGCTGCTGGCCGCTCACATCAAAAGTCAGGCTCACTTTTGGATGGGTAAGATTGCCATCTCCGGGCACGAGAATCCAGGTCAGCGGCTGGCTCGCTCTCCCAATTTCGCTAAGCGTCACGAAAGAATTTGTAGAGTCGACCGCGATTGTATACGCCCCCGCTTGATAGGCATGGTTTTTGGCCATAAAGGCAAACGGCACCTCCACTCTTTTCTGATCGGCGGCAAAAGCTGCGGTAGCGCAAAGGGCGGCGGATGAAAGAACCAGGTTCCTGAAGCTGAATCGCATGGGGTTGTCCTCCGAAACCAACGTAAATCCGCGGACTGCCCCGAGGTGTCAAATTGGCGTCGAGTTTTCGTCCAACTTCTCTCGGCAAAGGAGTCGGATCTTTCCCGGTGTCCAATCGGTGGGTTGCCAGACTCCTGTCAAGCGGAAGGGCTTCAGTCGAAGCTGCAGGCATGGATCAAAAGACCAGGCGCTTTTAATCTTGCCAAACGTTGGGCGTCTCTGCATTGCCAGTCACTGTGCGGTGTGCAACCCTCCTGGGCAGGCCGCATGGTCCATCTGTACCACCGAACCCTGGGCCGGGTGACCCATTCGCGCCGGTTTCGACCACTCGCACGCTTTTCTATGATCTATTTAAATGCAATGTCCTATGACTCTCGAACTGCCACGGAAATCGAGTTTTGCGGGAAAAGTCAAAAAAAACGGAAAGGAAAGACGTAGCGCAGGGGCGAAAGCCCGAAATATTCACAATCATTATGGCCCGTCTAAAGTCGTGCCCTCACACAAAACAGAGTTTTTTCCGCAGCCTGAACAGCCGTACCGCGTCGATTGTTCGTCCTGATTCAGAAACTACGTTGCTCTTGAAATTGCAATAGCAGAAACGGTTGCGGTGCGTGTAGATGTTGGAAAGGAAAGTGAATGACCGAATTCTCTGCGCAAGCTTTGTCTTCGTTGGGCCGTCATCTTCTCACCCTTGGCCTGGTCTTCGCGGGTTGCTCCGCAGCATTGCCTACCCAGGCACAAGAGCGGCCACCGGTAGTACCCCTGGTAACCCATGACCCTTATTTCAGCATCTGGTCCATGGCCGATCATTTGACTGACATCGACACTCGCCATTGGACCGGTGTGGAACAACCCCTGGCCGGCCTGATCCGCATCGACAACGTACCTTACCGATACATGGGCGCCGCTCCCCGCCTGGTTCCGGCAATGCAGCAGGTTTCGCTCGAGGTAACCCCACTGCACACCATCTACGCGTTCGAGACAGCCGGCGTCCGCCTGCAAGTCACGTTCTTTACCGCGGCGTTCCCCAACGATCTCGATGCATTGTCGCGGCCGGTGGACTATCTCACCTGGAACATCACTTCCACGGATGGCCGCGCCCATGCCGTCGACCTTCTGCTCGACGTCAGTCCAGTCGTCGCCGTGAACACCAATGATCAGGACGTGACCTGGGGCCGGTCCCTGCTTCCGGGCATGCAAGTGTTGCGGGTGGGGTCGCGCGATCAGCGCGTACTGAATCGCGAGGGCGACAACCTGCGCATCGACTGGGGGTATTTCTATCTTGCTGTGCCCGACCAGCCCGGGACCACCCTGGCCACGGTAAACAACGCGCTGCAAAGTTTCGTGGTTTCAGGGAATCTGGCCCAATCCGATGACATGGACATGCCGCTTGAGCCGCGAAATCGCGCTGCACATTTGGCCGTTGACTTCCATGCCCAGGCATCTCCGGCAGGTGCGGTCAACCGGCACGTGCTTCTCGCCTACGACGACGGCTACTCGATCGAATACCTGGGCCGCAAGCTGCGCCCGTACTGGCGCCGTGGCGGCCAAACA
>CAZSUK010000017.1:0-7888 GCA_964609355.1 uncultured Acidobacteriaceae bacterium
ACCGAGACACGTTACGGAATTCGCGGCACCGACCTTGGCAACTCTTTCGAGCATGACGGGCGCGTGTATTTTCTTTTTGGCGATACCGTGGGGCGGCTCGACCACGCGCTGGACACAATTGCAACCACGGATGCGACTGATCCGGAGCAGGGAGTGCGCCTGGATTTTCTCATGGCGGGCGGCGACTATCTGACGATCCAGCCTCCCAGCATCAGCATGGGAGCGTTTGAGGTACCGGTGGCAGGGTTGAGCCTTGGCCGCCAGATGTATGTCGCGGTCAGCACAAACCATTCAGAGGATCGCAGTACAGATCGTTCGGTGCTCACGAAAATCACGCTCCCCGCGAGCTTTCAGCCGCTGCGCACCATTTCACAGCTTCCTGCTGGACACTTCGTCAAGATGTCGTTGCACATCGAGCCGGGACCGATTGCCGGAATGCCTTCCGGCGGACCCTTTGTCCTTGTCTGGGGCACGGGCACCTACCGTCAGAGCGACGCTTATCTTTCCGTTGTCCCGGTAGCGCAATTCGAGAACGGCAGGGGGACGATGTATTTCGCGGGGTTGGATGCGGCGGGCGCACCCACCTGGAGCGGCAATGAATCGGAGGCGAAGCCCATTGTGCAGAACGGCACTCTGGGCGATCTCTCGGTCACGTGGTGCAAAGATCTCGGCTTGTGGCTGATGACTTATGACAGACGAGCTCCTACCCGTGGGATCGCCTTCAGCTATTCTCGAACACCGTGGGGACCGTGGAGTGAACCCCAGATTCTGTTTAATGCTGCCAACGATGGTATCGGCAGGTTTATACACAATCCCAACGCCAGTCCGCCCGACGGGCTCGCGGGCCCAGTCATCGGCAAAGGCCAGATGAATCCGGAAGCCGTGCGCGGTGGGGCCTACGCTCCATACGTAGTGGAGCGATGGACAAAAGTAAAAGGATCCGACCTGAGTATTTATTACGTTCTCTCTACATGGAATCCCTATGTCGTGGTCCTGATGAAATCGCGCCTGAGGGTCGACTAGGGAACACGCGGCACAGCATGGTCGCTCACAAGATTTTTTAGCGAGCCCCCGTCCATTAAACTGAATCCCATGTTGCTGGCTCGCGCTACTGAAGACGACTACGCTGCGATCGTAGACCTGGCTAATTTGGCCTTTCGCGGCGTCGGTCCCTCAGCGAGTTGGAACTCCGAAGCGGATTTTCTCGAAGGGCAGCGGCTGACCGAATCCCTTCTGAGAGAAGACCTGGCCGCAAAGCCTGACGCCGTGTTGCTGACCTATCGGGACGATGCGCATGGCGAGTTATTGGGGACGGTTTGGCTGGAGCCGAAGAAGGGCGGAGTCTGGTATCTGGGCCTGCTGACGATCCGGCCCGATCTACAAAAAAGGCACATGGGCCGCATCCTGCTGAGCGCCGCGGAAGGGTTCGCCCAGCAGCATGGCGCCAGCCGCATCCGTATGTCGGTGGTGAATGTCCGAGCAACCCTGATCGCCTGGTATGAACGCCGCGGCTACTCTTTGACCGGGGAAACTGCACCCTTTCCCTATGGCGACGAACGCTTCGGCAGACCACTCCGAGACGATTTGCACTTCGTCCTACTTGAGAAGAACATCGGATGACTGTCACCCGGGTACAGGAATATGCGGCTAGCTGATATCGCCATTTATTCCAAGGCCATGGGGACGATCGATCAACTCACAGCTGAGACTCAGGGCCCAGAGGCCGGCTTCGGCTATTAGATTCGCGTGCCCAGGCCCAGATTTATTGATGCCTGGATAGCTTGGATCCAAAGTTCCACGTCAGCTGCACCTGAAAATTTCGTCCGTCTTGAGGGATTGATTGTTCGGGGTTTGCGCCTGATGCGGGATCGGAATAGCGCTTGTCCAGCAGGTTATAAACGCTTGCAGATAGATCGCCATGCTTGCCTAGCTTGCGATCCAGTATGGTCACATTCAACAGCATGAAGGGCGAGATGGAACCGCCCTGGAGCGCTTCCATTCGGCTTCTGTATTGGGCGTCGATGCTTGTCACCAGGTTTGTCTTAGGAAGCTTCTCACTTACATTGAGCTTCGCCAGGGAGCGGGGCGAGTCGTTCAGAAACTGGTTGGTTTGGCTATCCCTGGTCTCTTGAAAGCCGTAACTCGCCACCCATTGCGGCCAACCAGGTAGTTCCGCACGCAACTCCATTTCCGCTCCACTCGAATTGACCTGCTCAAGATTGCGGTAAACCAACGACTGGTCATCCGTACCCACCTGGGTGATCAAGTCTTTCATCCTGCTGTAGAAGACCGAAGTAGACACTGAATAGTGCGCCCGGAGTTGCTGTTCCCAGACCACCTCGGTGGTCCAAATTCTCTCCGGCTCCAAGGCGGGATTGGCGATGTTTGGAGGGACTGCGTAGTATTTCTCGTAATCGTTGGGAATGCGGAATGCCTCTCCGTACATCAACTTGATTGCAGTTTCATGCGCGGGCCGGTAAATCAAAGCGGCGCGAGGATCGATACTATTCCGGTTTTCGCTGTAGTAGTCGTAGCGCATCCCGGCATTGAGTATCAGATACTTGTTAAAAGTGATCTCGTCCTGCAGATAAACCGCCGCCACATATGACTTTCTTCGGTCTTCGAACACAAATGTAAACGGGTTTAAATCGTAGGTATTTTGCTTCTGCAACAAATTGTCCCGAAATTCGAAACCACTGACCAGACGGTTCCGATCCAGGACTGTCTTCGTGACCTGCAGTTCAATGCCGGCCCACCTTCCATCGCCAAAGTCCTGTTCTGGACTTAGCTGGCCCACATCCGAAGGCGAAGGATACACATAGGTTCCGTGGTAGGTATACCGGTCATAGTACACGCGGGCAAGAGCGTTCAATGAGCCGGCAAAGGTATGTTCATACTGCAGATCCAGATACCCATGCGTATCCCGGGTGCGGCTATCGGGGTTGTTGAACACTGTATCGTATGACCCGGTCGGAATTCCCTTATCCCGCGTGCCGTAAATGCTGCGAAGCGTTAAATTACGGAACGAAAGGGTGGCGAGAGCATTGGCAACCTGGTCGTCGTCGGTATGACTCGCAATGCCATTGTTGGTAGCAGGATTGTCAAACACCGGGTAGAAAAGACTGTTATGCCCTCGGCTACCATAAAAACTTCCGGACATGAGACATTCGAGTGGGCCAAGCTGACCACCATAACTGACCCTTCCCTGCTTCGTATTGTATGATGCGGCTGCGGAAGCAAGCTGTAGTCCCGGCAGGTCGCGGTGCCGTTTGGTGATGATATTGATGACTCCGAAGAGAGCATTGCTCCCATAGAGTGAAGATACCGGTCCGCGAATAATCTCGATTCGCTCAATCAGATCGACGTCGATCGGAAACTCCGTCCCAATCATCGCCTGGTCATAGAGATTGTCATTAAGCCTGTGACCGTCCACAAGGAGCAAAATTCTTGTGTTGTAATCTCCGGGACGCAAGAACCCTCGAACTCCAAGGCTGCTGTAGTTTCTGTCATTGGTGACATAGAAGCCGCGAACCGTTTGCAGAATGGCGGCCAACGTCCTGTAGCCGTGTTCCTGGATGTCTTTCGCTGTAATTAATGTTACAGAAGCCGGCGCCTCTACCACGGACTGCAAGTGTCGCGAAGCGGTGTATACCTCGGCGTGAGTCAACTGATCGAGTGTCAAGTCAGACAAGTCGGTCTTCGCGTCCTGTCCGAGGCAGCGACTCCCTTGAATCGCAACGCAAACGACGACCGCGATAAAAAGTGCACAGCCGAGTGACGATCGGTATCCGGCCCAATTGCGATTCATGAACCGTCCAAGCCCTGGGCCGATGTCGGCGAAAAGCTATTATTGGGAATGTCGCTGTCTCACACTTTCTGCATCGGCTCTTCCGTAAGGCCCGTCAGGGCGGCGACGGCTGTTGGAGCACGATAGTAAGGAGCATGTGCCAAAGGGAACGTATTGCAATGAGTCATTAAGTGATTACTCATGAATGCCAGGTGCTGTCCCAAAAGCAGCCTGCTCGGTGACGTCCATGAGCGATGACTCTGCAAAAGATTTTCCGTCATACGATTGGTTAGCCCGACTGCGCTGCACACTCGCGCAGAAGCTGGTCCAGCGCTTCCACTCGAATTGGCTTGCTCAGGTAACCATCCATGCCGCTACTAATGTACCGCTCGCGGTCGCCTTTCATCGCGTTTGCTGTCAACGCGTAAATGGGCACGTGATGGCCTTTCTTCTGTTCTCGCCGTCGAATCTCGATGGTGGCATCGACTCCGCTCATTACCGGCATTTGCACGTCCATCAGGATCAGGTCAAACGTTTGAGTTTCCAGTATTGCCAGAACCTCGTGACCATTAACGGCTAAAGTCACCTTGTGACCCCGTTTTTCCAACAGCCGCGAAGCGACCTTCTGGTTGATCCGATTGTCGTCAGCCACCAGGATGTTAAGCGCGCTGCTCAGGGTCTGGTTGAATGCCCGCTCTGCGCCAAGGGAATCGGCTGAAGCGGACGGCTCTTTCCATCCGCGCACTATCCGCAACGCGGCCTCGCGCAGCTCGGACTCCCGGATCGGCTTGAGCAGGCAGGCCGCCACACGCAACTCCCGGCAATGAGACACCTCTCCGCCGTGCCCCGCCGAGGTGATCATCCCGATAACTGGCGCATTCAGCTCCTTGTTTTCACGGAGTCGTTCTACGAGAGCAACCCCGCCGGCCCCAGCCATGTGTATCTCGGCCACGATAAGACAATAGGGATCACCTGACTGGTGAGCGGTTTTCAAGGCCATCAACGCCTCCTCGCTGCTCGCAGCCGTGTCCACTCTCATGCCCCAGCGGCCCAGGAAGCGTTCCAAGATACTCCGATTCGCTCTATTGTCATCAACGACCAGCACCTTCGTATTGAGCAGCGCATGCAAGGATTGGACTTCTTCCGGCGCGACGGCGTTGTCGTTGGCATCGCCTAGAAACGCGGTAAAAGAAAATATACTTCCCCTTCCTACCTCGCTGACCACCGTGGTTGTTCCCCCCATGGCTTGAACCAGGCGGGCGGAAATGGTAAGTCCCAGGCCAGTGCCGCCGTATTTCCTGGTGGTCGATGAGTCCGCTTGCGAGAAGGGTTCGAAGATGTGGGTCAGTTGGCTCTCCGGGATGCCGATACCCGTGTCTGAAACGGTAAAGCGCAGCATGGAGCCCTGATCGTGCCGTTGCTCGATCAGGACCGCAAGCGAGATCTCACCCTCACTTGTGAACTTGATGGCATTGCCGACCAGGTTCAGAATGACCTGGCGCAAACGGGAGAGGTCGCCCGTCATGACGGTGGGAATTGCCGGGTCGACATCGCACAGCAGCTCCAGACCTTTTTCGTCTGCCCGGACTGCAAGCATCTTGAGTGAGCTATCAAGGCACTCCCTCACGTCGAACGGATAGTTCTCCAACTCCATGCGTCCCGCTTCAATCTTGGAAAAGTCCAGGATGTCGTTGATCACAATCAGCAACGAAGCTGCCGACATCAGCACCGTGTCGAGGTATTCCCTCTGCTCCGCGGTCAAGTCAGTGTCGAGAGCCAGCCGTGTCATGCCAAGCACACCGTTCATCGGGGTGCGTATCTCATGGCTCATGTTGGCCAGGAACTCGCTCTTGGCGTGGTTTGCGGCCTCGGCTATGATTCTCGCCTCCTGCAGCACACGATCCCGTTCCCGAATCTGCGCGAGCATTCGGTTGAAGCCGTCGATGAGGTCGCCGATTTCGTCGTCGGTCTCCCTGGGAACCGATATCGAGTAGTCCTCGGTTTGCGAGACCGTACGCGTGGTCATGGCCAATCTGCTGATGGGACCGGTGATCGATTTCTGCAGATGGGACGAAAGCAGCAAGGCCAGCACGAGCGCCGTGAACGCCACAACGAGCATCATTTGAATGCAGTGGTCCCGTCGTTGACCCAGCTCCACCAGGTCATAACGAATGTAGACGGTTCCAATCTGCTCTCCGCCGAGCACGATTTTGTGAATAACGACGAGTGTATGTGGGTCGGGGAAGTAACTGGCTTCGACATTTTCGAGCAGCGCGAGTGATTGTGATTGCACGCCGGGGGGGAGATAGCTGGCAAACAAGGCTCGCTTTCGATCGTAGAGACCGGCCTGGGTAACATGACGTTCGAAGCGAAGGGCCGCAAGAACTTCCTTCGCAGATTGAGTATCCTGAAACGTTAAAGCCCCCGTACTGTTGGAGCCGATCACTTCGGCCAACGTTTGGATATCCTTCGCTCTGGCGGCGCGAAAAGTGTAATAGTCGTAGGCTAAAAATGCCAGGCAGGCGAGCAGGAGCGCCATGCTGATGGCTGAAAATACGATCCATCGCAGCTTGGTGGCGATCGAAACAGAAGGAATGGAGCGCACGTCAGTTGTCCTCCGCAACGGAGTTGGGCGAGACAAGGTGGGAGACGGCGATCAGCTTTGAATTGACCTTGAGACCTGCACGCGTGGCCGCGTCCAAATTCATTTCAAGTTTTACCTTGTTGTCCTGAATAGAAAAGTTGATCATGCCACCGGCCCGCGGAAAACCTGGACTTTCGCCAACGGTGAGAGTATGAGTCTTCCTCAGGCGCGCCAGGATTTCTCCTGTGCGCCGCTCCTCAGCCACACTGACGAACAATAGATTGCAACCGCGAAAATCATCGGCCGGCTTTACCCGGGTGATCGACACAGCCCGTCCGTTGACTACTTTTCCAAGGGCTACCCCGGTAAGAAGATCGGTTAAGGGAGTATCGCCGACGACGCAGGCAACGATGGGCGAGGCAGGTGTCGCAAATGCGTCTTCCGGCCACTCCACGAAACGGGTGAAGTTAAAGAAGAATCCGGCTTTAATCTGGTATTCGGTGAGGGTCTCCGGATCGGCGGCAAAACTTGTTGTTGCGGATGCGAGCATAAATATGAGGATGAGCAAAGGAGATATCCACCTGCGCGCGGCGAGGAGGCGAATATGCCGCCAGTCAGGTCTCCGGTGTAGCGCAATGTGATTACCATTCATCAAAAGCGCCAGTCGGCCTTCAGGTAGGCGCTACGGGCGACCGGTTCGGCCTGAACGAGTTCGCCTGACCCGAACTCATAATGCTGGGTCTGAAGGAGGTTCCGGCCTCCGCCGCTGAGTTCGAATGCCCGGATGGGCCGCCAACCTAACCGTAGATCAAGCCTGGTGTAAGCCTTGATTCCTGGGCCGGCCAGCCGCCCCACATGAAACAGGGCAGAATCGAATTCGACTTTATGGGGCAGGTTGAGTTGCGAGTGAACCTGGAATTCCTGGGTTGGGCTACTACCTTCACTCTCTGCAGCGGTAGTGAAATCGAGACTTGCTGCTGACGGATGCAGGTGGATTTCGAACAAGGTGTAGGAAGCCGACAGTTCCCAGATGTGAGCAGGATGGGCTCTTGCCAGAAGTTCGAGGCCATGCGTCTCACCGCTGATATTGCTTGCCGTGTAGTTGGGAACTACGAGATGACGCGGGGCGGGACTGTCTTCGAAGAAGGGCGTACCTGGCTCATTGGTATGCCGGTTGGTGTAATGGTTGTAGAAGCTAGCCAGATCAAAAGAAAGCCTGCGACCCAGCTGCCATCTCGACCCAAGCTCATACGCAACGACATTCTCGGGGGGAAGGTGTTCGGTTCCGAAGGTGCTTGCCAGGATGATGGTGCCGTCAGCAGCCAGAGATACATTATCATATTTCCGCCACATCAAGACCGGGTACGGTTCGCAGCAGTTCTGCTATGTTGCTCATACCGGAGCGTCGAATATCTTCGCTGGTAATGACAAAAATCGCGCCCGCCGCCTCGGTAAGAGTCTGCTCTTTCCTCGAAACAGATGTGATTTCAATCGATGCCAGGCTATCGAGGCTCAGG
>CAZSUK010000018.1:0-7098 GCA_964609355.1 uncultured Acidobacteriaceae bacterium
GGCGTCGAAGGCAACATCCAATCGCTCCTGCCGAAGACGTCCATTCAGCCCTTTGTCTTGATTCGGGCGCTCCCTCGCGTCATCAGCCAACAAAATATCCCAGGCACGGAGACGGAGGTCACGTTCGGTTCTTATTACGACACCACACTGCCTCATGGCTTCACATCTTCCGGCACCGGAGACTTGCAGCGCGGGAGTTACAGCAATGATTCAATCCATGCAGACGCAGCCATCATCCGCGGGGGCTACGTTGCAGCCAATTTGCCATGGAAACCCCATATTGAAGGCGAGTACGACTATGCCACCGGCAACCCGCATGCCAATCCCTTTCGCATAGGGACCTACGATCAGCAGTATCCCAGCAACCACAATGCTTTCGGTCTCGTCGACCTCTTCGGCTTTCAGAACATCAAGCAGGATCGCCTAAATTTCTCGCTCGCACCGAAGGGGAACTTTCTGCTGCTATTCCAAGCAGAGTCGCAGCACGTCGCTTCTGTTCGGGACGGGGTCTACGCTAGCGCTGGCAGCAGCCTGTTCAAAGCACCCGGGGGCGGCTTTTTACATGACGGCATTGGCAGCGGCTTCGATGCTTCGGCAAAATACATTTTTCACCAGTCGTTTGTCATTAACATTGGCGTTGGGCACTTCTTTCCCGGCTACGTGATGACGAGCACCGGATATGGCGCCCCACTCACGCTGGCGTACCTGCAATGTACCTACCGGTTTAGAGTCGACCATTAGGACCGCAGCTGGAGACTTTCAATCCAAACCTCGAGGAGAAACTATGGAACGCAGAGATTTCATTAAGTCGGCTGTCGCTTCTGCTGTGACCGCTGGTGCGAGGCCCAATGCTTCGGGGCAGGCGGAAAGCCCGGCCCGGATCGGCAACCCAGTCTCTCGTCCGATGTCACCCGACATGCAATACCGTGATCTGGGGCGCACCGGAGAGAAGGTTTCGGTGATAGGGTTGGGTGGCTATCACCTCGGTAAACAGGCAGATCCCGCTGAAAGTGTGCGCCTGGTGCGAACCGCGATTGATCGCGGAATTACCTTCATGGACAACTGTTGGGACTACAACGACGGAATCAGTGAAGTCCGCATGGGGCAGGCGCTGCGCGACGGCGATGCAGTAAGGTTTTCCTGATGAGCAAAATGGACGGGCGAACCAAAGAGGCCTACAACCTTCAATTGGAGCAGTCTCTCGGGCGATTGCAGACCGATGTCATCGATCTGGTCCAGTTTCACGAAGTGATTCGCCTGGAGGATCCGGACCGCATCTTTGCGCCCGGAGGAGCGCTTGAAGCTGCGATCGCCGCCCGTGAAGCAGGCAAGATTCGCTACATCGGGTTCACCGGCCACAAGGATCCGGCGGTGCATCTCAGGATGCTTGCGACGGCTCAGAAGCACGGCTTCCATTTTGACACGGTACAGATGCCGATCAATGTCATGGATGCGCATTTCCGCTCGTTTACCAGGGAAGTCATGCCGGTCGCGATCCAGCAGGGAATCGGTGTGCTGGCGATGAAAACCTTTGGCGACCATTTCATTCTCGACAGCAAGACGATTGAGCCTGTCGATGCTCTGCACTACTCGATGACTCAGCCGGTCTCGGTAGTTATTACAGGGATCGATTCGATGCCGGTATTGGATCAGGCGTTGACGGCCGTGAAGTCTTTTAAGCCCATGACAGAGGAGCAGGTGACAGCATTGCTTGACCGGACCCGCGATGCGGCGGCCGATGGCCGCTTCGAGCTATTCAAAACGACCGCCCACTTCGACGGTACGGCGGCAAACCCGAAGTGGCTAGGCTAGTGAAAGTCAGCGCTGTCCAAATTAGTTGTTGAATTCTGTGGGTTGATTTGGCGGGACAAACGAATGCTGCGACCCGGCATCGCGACATCCGGTTGGGGGGAGGGGGTTTGATTGAGGATTCGTTCGTGCGGGACTCTTGCCGGGAAAGATTTGAGAGAGCCGCAGGCACACTACAGATCCCGGCCGGAGCGTAGTAGAGGCTTACTCGACGGGGATTGTCATTAGGGTTGTTTCATTTGTTTCTGTCCCTGCCCATCGTTCAAACTGATCCCCGTCCGGTCCAGCATCTGCCCGGTCACACGATCCAGCTGAGCCGCCGCCTTGGACCACGCAGCTTTGGCCACGACTTCAGTGGTCTGTGCCTGCGCCAGATAAGTTTCCTGTTCTATCACCGCGAGATTGGTTCCATACCCCGCCTGGAAGCTCTCGTGCGCTGCGGAAAGTAGTTTTTCCTGCAGCTCGCGAGCCTTGACGGCCGCACTCGCCGCATTCTCGGCCGCACGGAGCGCGGTGACCGCATTGCGTACTTCCGCGGCTACCCCGGACTCGAGCTGCGTTTCCCGCAGCTGTTGCTGGCGCAAAATTGCCTTATCTATACTCAGATTCGCCTCAGCTACTCGGTTTTGCACTGGTAGATAGAACTGAATGCCCGCTTCATATAGGGTCGACGAGCGGGTACCACCCGTCGGCACCTGATCGAGTATGGTGTTCCCGGTCAGCGGGCTGCCCCCCGTCGACACCAGGCCGGGTAACACCACACCCCGGGTTTGATAAGTCCCGTAAATATCGATCTCCGGCTTGGCCGCGTTGGCTGCGCTCGCCACCTGCCGCTGGCCGTTCACGATCTGCAACCGCGCCTGACGCACATCGGGCCGGCTGCTCCAGGCCAGCTTCACCAGGTCCGGCAAGGGTGTTTCCACTTCCGCGTGGGGCGGCGGGAGGAGAAGGTCGGTTGCAACAATGCCGGTGGGCTGCGCGCCTGGCCCAGTCAAGGACTGCGGATCAATAAGGGTCCGCAGGACAACCTCCTGCTGGTCACGCAGTGCTTCAGACTGCTCGAGTAGCACCCGGGTACTGGTCACCAGTGACTCCGCCCGCGCTACCTCGATGGGAGGCAACCGCCCGAGATCGAGTTGCTGCCGGTCGTTGCTCAATAACCGCTCCGCGGCCGTTAGAGCTTGTTGTTGCACCTTTACTTCATCCTGCAGGCTGATCAGGTCGATGTACAGGTTGTCCACTCCGGCAATCGTGCTGATCATCTGCTGCTCCAGCACCGCGGAGGAGATCGTCTTGTTGGTCTTCGCGATTGCAATATAGCGGGTATTGTTTGCCCGGCCGGCATTGCGGAACAAGGGTTGCGCGATCAGCGCGTATGCATTGGGATGCGAGAAGGGAACAGCGGACGAGCGGCCCGAGTAGAAGCTTTGTACAAAGTTGTTGACCCCCAGCTCGATCGTCGTGCCTGGGCTAAACGCCTTGGTCAAGGTAGTGTCGCCGAGGGTGTTGTCTGTCGTCACTGTATCCCCGGTAGTGGCCGAGGAAGGCGTTACCGTTAGCAGCGAGACTTGAGGATTTCTGCGTAGCCACCCATATCGACCCAGCAGTTGCGCGTCAAAGCCGGGCGGCAGCGAACCGGCGGAGTATGGACTCGTCCCCAGCGCGAGCGAGTGCGACGTCTCCAGCACACGGCTGGTGTTGTAGGACGGGGAGAGGGTAGAAGAGACGGGGTCCACGCTTGCTGGCGCCAGCCCCGGCGATGAATAACTAAGCAGCGGCACAGCGGCTCCTCCCACACCGGATGGGGCATCCATGATGGTGAAGTTGATTGCCCGCGGCAGGCCGCCACCTTGCGCTAGCGGCAGGCTCCCTTCCGCGATCGACTGATCGATTTGCTCGATTTGAACGTCGAGATTGTTTTCGAGCGCCATTTTGAACGCTTGTCGCAGCGACAAGTACAGTTTGCCATCCTGCGGATTGCCTGGTTCCACCGTCTGAGCCGGCGCCTGCGCGAGAGCTAACTGCGGCATGGGCGCATCGGGCTGTGCGTTGGTCCCTGTACTGGCCGTCGGAGCCGGCATCTCAAGCGCTGACGAGATTTGCTGCGCGTCAGCGAACGGCAGCGCGGCCAACATGGTGGAAGAACAGATGGCCGCCAGACCGAAGCGCAAAGCACGACGCCGTGTCGCGGAATACTGCACAAGACCGATCATCCGACAATCCTTTCGCGATCTCTATTGGTCCTGCTGTGCGTGGTCGCCCTTAGGGACGCCCTTTCCGTCTGCGGCGGCGGGCTTTGGCTCGCCGCCCTGCTGCCCTGCGGGAGCAGGTTTGGCAGTCACGTGCACCCCGTCCTTGACTAAGTCGTTCGGGTTCACCACCACCATGTCTCCGTTCTCCAATCCTGCTGTGATGTAGACTTGCGTTCCCAGGTCGCGGCCTACGTGCACCGGGCGCATCTGCACCACACCGTTTTGGACCACGGGAACAAACTCGCCGCGCGCCAGGGTGATCAAGCTGTCTCCGGGAATCAAAATTCCTGGAGTGGGAGCCCTGAAGCGCATCTGCACCGAAGCAAACATACCCGGGCGCAGACGTTGCTCCGGGTCAGTCGCACGTATCTCCGCCAGCAGCGTTCGTGTTTGCTGGCTAAGCGAGTCACTGGTGCGGACTACCTTGCCCTGGAATACTTGCCCGGGCATCTCCGAGAAGGTTAGCTGCACCGGCTGCCCATTCTGCACAAACTGCGCGTCTTCTTCAGGCACGGTGACAAATACTTCGAGGCTACTGAGATTTACCACATAGAACAGCTCGCCGCCCTGGGCCCCGCCTGTCGGTGGGCCACCTGTGGGGCCTGCGGCGGGAACTGGACTTACCCCCTGCGCAGTGCCGGTGGCGGACACCAGGTTACCCACCTCAACATTGCGCGCCGTCACTGTTCCGGTGATGGGCGAGCGTACCTGCTCAAAGTTCGCCTACGTTTGCGAATGCGCCTGTGCAGCTTTCGCCGCCTGCACCGCCTGCTGCGCTGCCTGCAAGCCTGCCTCGGACGATTGCAGCGCAGCCAATGCCGCGTCATCGTCCTGCTGCGAAAGTATCCCGTGCAGGACCAGGGTGTGTACTCGGCTGTAGGTCGCCTGCTGCAAGTGGACGGCGGCCTGTGCGCTCACCACCCCGGCGCTGCTCTGCTGCACCAGAGATGCCTGCTGCGAAACTATGGTGTCCAGGTCGGGGGCTGAAATCAGCCCCAACAACTGCCCCTTGCGGACCTTATCGCCTAAGTCGGCGTAGCGGTGCTCGAAAAAACCCGTTGCCCGCGCATAGATGTGGGCGGCTTCGAGCGGGGTGACCGTTCCGGGCAGTGTCAGCTGCTGGTCAGAGGTAGCCGCGCCTACCGTCTGCACCTCTACTATGGGCAGCGAGGTTCGCTCAGTCGTTGCCCTCGCTGCTACTTCTTCGTCGCGTTTATGCCGGGGCAGCCAGCCCACAATCAATGCTGCCCCAACCACCAACAGCACGATGACTGCAATCAGGCCTGGCCGGCGCTTACTTCCATGCTGGTGCTCGTTGACTTCATTGTCGTTCATCTGAATGCTCCTTGCGTTTCGTCGTCTAAACGCTTCGCCCAGTCCACCGGCAAGTTCTTGCTAAACAACGAATAGAAGATGGGCACGATAATCAAGGTTCCGACGGTAGCGAACAGCAGCCCGCCGATTACGGCTCGACCGATGGGCGCGTTTTGCTCCCCGCCACTGCCCAGCGAGAGCGCCATTGGCAGCATGCCAATGATCATTGCGAGTGCTGTCATACAGACCGGCCTTAGCCGGGTCGCGCCTGCAATCAGCGCAGCTGATTTCGCATCCGGAGCCTCAGCTCTCGACTCATTGGCGAAGGTCACCAGGAGTATGCTGTTGGCCGTTGCCACCCCGATGGTCATCAGCGCACCCATCAAGGACGGTACATTGAACGTGGTCTGGGTCAGGAACAGCATCCACACGATGCCCGCAAACGCACCTGGCAGCGCGGTCAGGATGATGAACGGTTCGGTCCACGATTGGAAGTTCATCGCCATCAGTAGGTACACAAAGATGACTGCGGCGGCGATGCCGATCTCCAGATTCTGGAACGAGGTGTTCATCGTGAGCACCTGGCCAGTTAGTTCGACGGTTACGCCGGGCGGCAGGTGCTGCGAGTTCTGCTTGATGATCTTTTCGACATCCGTCGCCACCCCACCCAGGTCCCGCTGCTCCACGTTGGCGAAGACATCCATGACCGGCAGGGCGTTGTAGTGGGAAACCGTCACCGGGGAAACCCCCCGGTTGGTTTCAGAAACATTGCGCAGTAGCTGGTCATTCTGCGCGGTGGGAGAGGTTACAGGCGTCTGGTCGAGTGCTTCAAAGCTGCTCAACCGGTACTGCGGTACCTGCACGACAATGGGATAGCTAACGCCGGTCTGAGGGTCGAGCCAATAGTTCGGCGCCACCTGCCCGCTGCCGGACAGCGACAACAGCACATTGCTTGCAATATCACGAGTCGTCAGCGCCAGTTCCTGTGCCTTGAGCCGGTCGACGTTGATGTTCAGAGCCGGTGCGTTCACTTGCTGCTGCACAAACACATCAGCCGCGCCCGGGATGTTCTTGATCTGCTGCTGAAGTGCGGCCGCTATTTGCGCCGTTGAAGCGGCGTCTTTGCCTCGTACCTGCACATCGATAGGCGCCGGAAGCCCAAAGTTCAGCGTCTGGTTGGTGATGTCTGCCGGCTCAAAGAAAAACGTTTCCTGGGGAAACTTCTGTGCTAGATCCTGCCGCAGTATCTGCATCCACTGCTGTGTTGGACGATGCCTGGCTGCAAGCAGCACCAGAACGTCGCCATCACCGTTGCTGGTCGTATCGCTCGCCGAGTAGGCCAGGTTCACGCCACCCGGCGGCAGCCCGATGTTGTTCACCACCATTGCCAGCTGCTCCGGCGGGATAACCCGGCGTATCTCCTCATCGACGCGCTTGAATACCTCGTTCGTTGTTTCAATCCGCGTGCCCGCCGGCGGACGCACGTGGAACTGCATCTGCCCGGAATCGACGTACGGGAAAAAGTCTCTACCGATCACTGGGATCAACGCCAGCGAACCGAGCGAGACTATCGCGAATCCGCCCAGGGTCAACCCGCGGTGGTCCAGCGACCAGTTCAGGCCGGCCTTGTACTTTTCCTGAAAGTAATCAAAGCCGTGCTCGAATCGCTGATGGATTCGCCAAATCAAGCTCCGGCTCAGGGGCGTGTCTTTGTCCGGCTCCT
>CAZSUK010000019.1:0-13367 GCA_964609355.1 uncultured Acidobacteriaceae bacterium
CGGGCTTTCTCAGTGTACTTTTCAAACATCCGGCAAGCACTCCTCTTTTGCTAGATTCACGTTCCAGCTAACTCCCGCCCCCAACCGCATGGCAGAGCCGCTGTATAAATGAGAACGACTAAACCGGGAGAAACTTACCAAAGCGGATCGCGGTCGCATCAGCACCATGCGTCAACATCCTGCGCCCACAGAGTAACGCCGCTTGCCTTCGATCCGCAAGAATAGTTAGTCAAAACCAACTCGATGCACCGCTTGTTTCTGCGACGCGACCTTCTGACGGGCGAAGGTCACCACTGCGTGCACAAGTGGGATAGTCTCGTCCCACTTTGATCCAATCCTTGACGTTCTAAGCACTTAGATCACCCGCATGGTGCGGGGCTGTGCGCAAAGGTGGAATGTGCGCCGCTGATTGGCCTATTTAGATTAATTCCTAAAGCCGGCGATCAGCCTGAGAGCTCCACGTTGATTCTGTTCGCCAAGCGGCATTACTAAAGCTCCGGTTGATACATTACTGAGAGTCCGGGCGCTTGTTCCTGTCGTTCTGGTCTCATGATTCGGAGCCTGCTGTGAATTTCGCGCGCACGCTGAAACCCTTCTGTCGTCTCATGTCATTGGTTTCGGTTGCAAGCGTTCTTACCGCGTGCGGCACGACATTTGTTTACAAAGACCCGGGAGTTATTCCGCACTCACTTTTTGGTATGACAGTTCTCGATTTTGAGAACGTCACCGCTCCGCTTCAATACGGAACCACCAGGACCTGGGATTCGTTCCCCATGCTTGATTGGGCGGACATCAACTCTGCGCCTGGAGTCTACCACTTTCAACACCTTGACACCTTCCTCAAAACCAACCAGGCACGAAACGTCGACGTGATCTATACCTTTGGAAGAACTCCTCTTTGGGCATCCTCTCAACCAGAGACGCCGGGTCCCTACGGGCCCGGACAGTGCGCCCCTCCGGCTGACCTGAAGAATTGGGATAACTATGTCAGGGCAATTGCTGTCCATACCGGCACGCGCATCCAATATTGGGAGCTGTGGAACGAGCCGCAGGATCCGAAATACTACTGTGGCGACATGCGAACCCTGTTAACGATGGCACAGCATGCATACCGGATCATCAAATCCGTCAACCCAGCCGCACAGGTGATTACGCCAAGCGCTGCGGCAGAAGGCGGGCCGGCGTGGCTCGACACCTATCTGTCCCAGGGTGGAGGGAACTATGCCGACATCATGTCCTTCCACGGTTACTGCAATAGTGAAGCTGAATCGATTAACTCCGTGGTGTCTCAGTATCGCAACGTCATCTCGGCTCATGGTCAGGGCACTAAGCCTTTGTGGGACACCGAAGCCGACTGGGCAGGTGATCCGGATGATGTACTTTATGGAAGCGCCAACCGGGCGGCTTTCATAGCCAAATACTATCTGCTGCAGTGGTCGGGTGGGGTAAGCCGCTTCGTTTGGTACGCGTACGATGGTGGCACGTGGGGTGGGTTTTCGAGCACGGCCACCGACGGGGATCCCGACGTTACAGCCTACAACACAGTTCAACAGTGGATGGAAGGGGCATCGATGCCCTCTGCATGCATCCAGGATCCAGGCAATACCTGGACCTGTTCTCTCACTAGGGCTGGTGGGTACCAGGCACTGGTGCTTTGGAACCCCAGCACAACGCTGAGCTACAAGGCGTCCAAGCAATATAGCGACGTTCGCGATTTGAGCGGCAGTGTGTATCCCTTGTCTGGTGGCCGCGTGCCCGTTGGGGAGAGCCCGGTCCTGATCGAGACAAGCAAGGTTTTCTAACCCCCAATTGCTTCCTAAATGAATGGACCAAGATGCAGCGGGTCCACGGCTTGACCAGCCTTACGGCCGATTTGCAGAAGTTTATCCATATTTTCTACGCCATCCATCTTCTGGATGTTGGCGGGAATTACATCGTTGAAGCCGGCCGTCTTGAGACCCTGCGCGCTCAGATCGGCGTTGTAACGCGCATAAAGGAAGTGACGGCCCAGATCGGTGGTAAGTGGAATTTGAGGAGAGGTAATATCCGAATTGACCTCGCGGGGCACCATGTCATGCATCTCGCGATCCAACCGCGAGCCATAGGTGCAGCGCCCGATGGTCCTGCAGTTGATGTCTTGTTCCACCTGTATGGCATACATCAAGGCCCCGGAAAGCCCGGTAATCGTGGTAACAATATTTTTATTGGGCGAGCTGGCAGTCGCTCCCATCGACTCCGCTGCGCCGGTTCCCACTGAGACCAGCAGCAGGTTCTTCTCTCCGGTCTTCCAATTGAGGCGGTAAGCGGGATTGGTCGCCATACGATAAAGGAGGAATGCTGGATTGTTGTGCGGAGTAACGCCGCCATCGACAAAAACAAATGTCTTGTTCTTGTCATGCGGATCCCATTGCAGAATTTCCGGCGGAAAATACACCGGTGCAGCGGTGCTGGCGCGCACCAGCTGCCACAGCGGTATTTGCAGATTACAGTCCTGGCGCGTGGGATCGTTGTACCTGGCATCCGGGTTATTGCTGATCGGCCAGGGCGAATCAGTGGTGGCGTTTTTGGTCACCAGCAGCAGAAGGCAGCGCAGAGTGTTCGAAGCCAGAGTGGTATCGGCGCCTAAGAAGACCTGGAGCTTCTGCTTGAGGGGATCGGCAGTATAAAAACTCTTCAAGCGCTGCACCAGGACCGCAGGCTCGAACATTTGTTTGCCGCAGGATTTATAGAATTCAATAATCTCCGCAACTTTCATTCCGCGCGCAAGCCCCGCGGCAATGATTGAGCCAGTACTGGTTCCCGCGATGTAATCAAAGTAATCGCACAGTCTCAGGCCGGTGCGTTCAAAAACCAGGCTTTCCAGAGACTCAAGGATGCCGAGGGCTATCAGGCCGCGAATGCCGCCTCCATCAAGGGCGAGCATACGACGCGGCCGGTCTTCCCTGAAGCGTTCAGGTAGTAACTGCCACCTCTCAGGGTGAATCAACATTCCAGAACCCTCCGGCAATAGCGCAAGATTCTCTTAATCCGGTCACTCACGACCCGGCTTTCAGAGTGTAGATACAGGGATCACTTCCAATTTTCTGTCGACTGCAAGTTTACGGAACTGGTCGGTCCAATCGGTGGGACCCCGGCTGAGTCCATTCCAAACCACCATGGCCAGCGCGCGACGGCCGGCGACCGATGCCAATCCCTCCGCTTGATCGAGGATTTCGGAGTTTGCCGCGGCATAGGCCTGGTCGCTGCTTTGCGGAACGGTCAGTTCCACTATGTGTTCGCCGGGTAGTTGTTGCAGAATGGCGTCAAAGCGACGGCCCCAGTCTTCTCCGCGGTCGGCGACCGAGGTGGCACGGAACTTCTGCCTCGGAAACGGGAGCACCAGGCGGCGGCTGAGACCGAGTTCCGCCGCAGCTTCCAGAGCAAGAATATCGGCGCCGCAGGCCCCCGAACACACCACCACTTTGGTGGTGGTCGAGAGCATCATGTCGCGAATGCGGAGGGCGACTAACGCCTCGTTCCCGGCAGGGAATCTAGGCTGGTCGGCACCGTTGGGGTCGATTCGTCTGCCGGATACGGCGAGGACAGTTCCTGCGGGCTCGGACTCGATACCCTCGGGTAAGCCACGGGACGCTGGACTTGCGCCTGACTCAGCAGGGGCAAGCTTCCTCCCGAACGGCATAGCCACAAAGCACATTGGAGTCGGCATAAATCGGCATCCCATCTTACGCGTTGGCGTCCGTAAAGCTGGCGGTGGAAACGATTTAAGTATCTTACGCGGTCCAGCGTTGTGAGCGTAAACTCGTCCAAGAATCCCTGAAGCACCAGTTGCCGCAAACATACGGTAGCGAGTTTCCCCAAGGAGAGCCTTTCCTGCACTCTATCTTTATCAGTTATCGCCGCGATGATTCGGAGGGCGAGGCCGGCCGGCTGTCCGATGACCTGGCACACAGGTTCCGGGAGGATTCTGTGTTTATGGATGTCAATGCGATTCAGCCAGGCCGCGATTTTCGCAAGGCAATCGACGAGAGTATCCACAAATGCAGTGTGCTGCTGGCAATTGTTGGGCTGGGGTGGCTGGAGTCCAGAGACGGAGCCGGACACAAACGTCTTGATGATGAGAATGACTTCGTCCGGCTGGAGATCGCGTCGGCCCTGCAACGGGATATTCCCGTCGTTCCAGTGCTGGTTCGCGGGGCCCGGATGCCGAGGGCAGAGCAGCTGCCAGACGACTTGAAAGAGCTGGCTTTTCGAAATGCGGTCGAGTTAACCCACGCCCGCTGGAAGTCTGACGTCCAGGTGCTGGTCGATGCGCTCAAGCCTTACCTGGAACCATGCCTTGACCCGAACCAAGCCCCTTCCAGTGGGCTGCCGGTTGTCCCGAGCAAGCCGGCGGTGACCGTACCGAGTATTGATCGATCGGTGCTCGACCGGATCAGCCGGGAGCTTGCCGTCCATATCGGTCCGATCGCCGAAGTGGTCGTCAAGCGGGCGGCGAAGCGCTGCTCAACGGTCACCGATCTTTGTGGAGTGGTTGCGCAGGAGATTGAGGGAACTCCGGCTCAAGCCAGGTTTCTGGCTTCCTGCATGCGCTCGCTCACCCCGCCACGAGGGTGAAGCGGGAGCCAATTCTTACTCCTGCTCAAGCATCGCCAGAGCCTTTGCCAGGCTCACACGCATGCGATTGAACGAGGTGGTTACGCTGGCAATCTCGTCCCTTCCCGATACCACCAGCGGGGGCACGTCCTTTTCGCCCTTGCTGATGCGATCGCCGCTGTTGGAGACAATCCGGAGCGGATGAATCACAAACCAGTAAACAGCTGCATCGAGGGCGAGTATGCAGGTCAGAAGGGTGAGCACGAGAATCACCATGAGATTCAGAAAGGCTTTTCGGGCGATTTGAACGGGGACAGACATGGGTACAGAAACGATCTGCGCACCCACTAGCTTGTTAAGCTTCCAGCCGAAACCATTGGCAGTCCCATAGGTGGTTACCATGGCATGCGGTGCGGTGGCGGGAACGCTGTGACATTCAAGGCAGGAAGCATCCGTTTTTATAGGGTGGGCCAGGTAGAGTGAGCGGCCAGTGGGAGTTTCGCGCTCACCCACCATCTCAGATTGTTCCGGATGATCGCGCAGGTCGTGAATTATGTCGGCCTCCCAGTCGGTGGCACGATCTTCGGGATTCGTCGGGTTGAGACTGGCTTCCTTATAGGCGAAATCGGGGTAGCTCTTGCGCAGCCTGTTAAAGGTAGTGGTGGCGGCGTAAAAGGGCACGGTCTCGGCGAGGAACTTCACTTTGTGCCGTGGATTCTGCTGCAGCAGCGGGGAAAGATCGTCTGCGGTGTAATCGCGGACCGCCTTGGCATTGGCAACCATCAGCCGGGCCTGGTCAAGCACCTCGCGACGGGCGTTGTTAATCAGAAAACTGTAGGCGAACCAGGCGATGATAAGGCCGCCCACCCCAAAGACAGAGAGGAGGATGAGGTTGAACTTGGCCAGTAGTTTCATTCAGATGGTCTCCGGGTTGCTCGACAGAGAGTACCACCAGGACTATGGGAATGTGGATAGGTATGTGGGAGCAGATACCGCCTAATTGGACGGAGCCAGAAAACGCGCCATCGTGGCGGCCATGCGCTCCCAATTTTCGGTCTCTTGTTCGATCTGTTTCCGGCCCGTACGGCTGAGCGAGTAGAACTTGGCGCGGCGGTTGGTCTCAGAAGTGCCCCACTCGCTCTTGATCCAGCCGCGTTGCTCGAGGCGCAGGAGTGCGGGATAAATTGTGCCCTGGTTCATGCTTAGGGAGTTGCCGCTGACTTGTTCGATTCGGCGCGCGATTCCGTAGCCGTGCAGCGGGCCCATGGATTCAAGGGTCTTCAGCACCATCAGGTCCAGTGTGCCCTGCAGTACATCGGACTTTTGTTCTCCCATTGCCCAATGCTGAGCCTTGATAGGCAGAATGTCAACAGGTATGCGCCATCAAGAGGAGCCTTCGCATTCAACCCTCTCCAGCAGACAGGTAACGCCCCGGTGTCATGCCGACTTGCTTGCGGAACATTGCTACAAATGCGCTGGCTGAGTTGTAGCCAGTCTCCAGAGCTACGGTCGTCACCGCTTCTCCTGCCGCAAGCCTCTGCATGGCACTGATAAGCCGCAACCGCTGCCGCCACTTACTGAACGACATTCCGGTCTCTTCAACAAACAGGCGCTGGATCGTCCGCTTGCTGGCGCCGGATCGACTTGACAAACCATCGAGAGGACGCTGGTCGCTGGGGTTGGCAAATAACTGGTCGACTAATTTTCGCGCCCGGGGATCACGCGGAAGCGGCAACTGAATCGGAATGGACTCAACTACTTTCAATTGATCCAGAATTACGTCGATAATATGCCGCTGGGAAGAACTGCTCCTTCGTAGTTTAGGGAAACTACTCGCGTGAACGATCAGTTCCTTAAGCAAGGAGGAGATATTCAGCACGAGACATCTGCGGGGAAGGAATTTACACAGTCTGGGCAGAAAATAAAGCGTCCTCATCGAAACCCTTCCCGACATAGTTACTCCGTGGAGGGTTTCCGCTGGAATCCAAACAGCGCGCAACGGCGGAACGACCCAAATCCCCTGATCCGTGTCGACGGCCATTACGCCTTCTGCGGCAAAGAGAAGCTGGTCCTCGGGATGCGAATGCCGTTTGAGGACGTGCCCGTGCCTGAAATCCCACGAACCACCGGCAACGTCCGCCAGAGGGCGGCCCTTTTGGTCAAAGAGGAAGAGATGGCGCGTTTGCGACATTATTTGTCACGATAGCGAAAGCACGCACTCGCAACAAGTGCTATTTGTGGAGTGGACTGGGAGGAACCATGTTGACTTCAGGAAAGATGGTTGGGTTCATTGCAACGACGGACTACGAGAAGGCTCGGGCCTTTTACGAAGGCAAACTCGGATTCGAATTTATAAGCCTGGATCAGTTCGCGCTGGTGGTACGCGCAGGCGACCACAAGATCAGGATCTCAAAAGTACCCGGCTTTACGCCATTTCATGGGACAGTGCTGGGCTGGGAGGTGGGCGATATTGAGGCCATTGTGACCTGGCTGAGAGATCGAGGAGTTCCCACCGAAAAGTACTCCTTCGTGGCTGACCAGGAGCTTGGGATCTGGACCGCACCCTCCGGAGACCGGGTGGCGTGGTTCAAGGATCCGGACGGTAATGTTCTTTCCGTCAGCTTTCATCCATGATGGCCACTGCGAGTGGGTCGCTCAGGAGAAGGCGACCCACTCGGAGTCTGAAGGCTGCAGCTTCTTTTCGATAGAGCGGAGAGTTAAGCGGCTTCCCTTCCCGTTGACCTCTCCTCCAGCCATAGCCCTCTCTTTTCCCTGCCGCGCTGAACATAGAATGCTGTTTCTGCGTAATTCCTTCCAGCTGGATTAATAATTATCCAGCCGCAGCGTCATCTCTATGAACAGTCGAAAAGGTGAGCCCTTGGCCGTCGGCGATGCAACGATGCCGTACACAGCAACCCGTGAGAGTCTGTCGCAATTATTTTGCGAGCATCATCGGCGCATTCTCTCTGCGGCCTATCGCATTACCGGGAGCATGGCCGATGCAGAGGATGTTACCCAGGCTGTCTTCATGCGCCTGGTAAGCGGCGGCGGCCTGCCAATTGCGAACGCCGGCAGCTATCTTTACCGCGCCGCCATCAACGGAGCACTCGACCTTTTGCGGCGACGGAAGACTGCTCTCATAGAGCCCTTGCAAGAAGCGGAAGGGATAGCCGCTGCCGGGCCCGGAAGCTCGCCGGAGACTGCGGTCTCGAACAGAGAGCTCGGCGGCTGGCTCAGACTGGCAATCAGCGAATTGCCTCCTCGATCGGCTGAAATGTTCAGCTTGCGATATGTGGAAGAGCTGGGGAATCGCGAGATCGCAACGTTAATGGGCACTTCACAGGCTGTCGTCGCGGTGACGCTGCATCATGCACGATCGAAGCTGAAGAAACGACTCAAGGAAATGGAACAGGAGAGACCATGAGACCACAGGATGAGATACGGCTAAGAACGGCCGTCCAGGCGCTGCAAGGGGATGCACCCGATGCGGCGCAACTGGACGCTTCCGCCAAGCGAGTAGCCGGCCGTCTTGGTATAGACCTGGTGGACGATCCGATGGTCGATATCATCAAGAACTGCGGCGACGTCCAGCGATTGCTCGCCTCCTATCGGGCAGGAACTCTCTCCGGCGCACGCCGACTGTTGATCGAGGATCACCTGCGCGAGTGTGGCGCCTGCCTCCGCCGGTTCCGGAGCGGATCTGGAACAGCAGTGTTGGACTGGTCTTCCCCTGAAGCAAAACGTACATTTGTCTGGCCCTCGCAGGCGTTCGGCTTGGCAACAGCTGCCTGTTTCGCACTTCTGGTCTTCTCGTTCTTTGCCTACAAGGCCTATTGGCAGACCCCGCCGGGAGTCCGAGCCGAAGTGCAATCGATCGATGGCTCCGCGTATGGCATTTCCGATGCAGGCAATCGCCAGCTCTCCGCCGGCGACCAGCTAAAAGCCGGGGAACAATTCCGGACCAGTGGCGGCGCGCATGCCGTTCTTCGGCTCTCAGATGGATCCACCGTTGAGGTCAATGAGAGAAGTGTCCTGGGAGTCGGCGCGAGAGGGCACAACATGACTATCTCGCTCGACAATGGAGCAGTCATCGTGCAGGCCGCCAAGCGCGACCAAGGCCATTTGTACCTGAAAACTCCCGATTGCCGGGTCGCGGTCACGGGTACGGTTTTCTCCGTCAACTCTGGAATCAAGGGCTCTCGCGTAGCAGTCCTGCAAGGGGCCGTTCAAGTGATGCATGCGGGAATGGATACGCTGGTGCATGCCGGCGATCAACTCAGTACCACCGATAACCTGAGCCCCGAACCGGTTGCACAGCAGATCTCGTGGAGCCAGGATCGCGACAAGTACCTGCCCTTGTTGGCGCAATTCACCGTGATCCAGCACCGGCTGGAACAGATTCCGTTTCCCCAACCCAGGTATACGAGTGATTTGCTGGGGCGAGTTCCCGCGGACACCTTGTTGTATATCAGCATCCCCAACCTCGGTGATTTCTTAACCCAAGCGAACCAGATCTTCCAGGATCAATTGAAGCAGAGTCCGGCGCTTCAGCAGTGGTGGGACCAGGGACACGGTGGCAACACAGAGGACCTGGACTCACTGATCGAAAAGTTGCACCAGGCTAGCCAGTATCTGGGCGACGAAGTCGTCATTGTCGGAACGAATCAGACAAACACTCCCGGCTTCGCTATCCTTGCCGATCTTCAACAAAGCGGCCTCGACGATTTCCTCCGAAAGCAGTTCGCATCTCCAACTGGCCTGATTCTGTTAGACGAAAAGTCGCTCCAAAATACTCCCGCTTCACCGGCAACAAAGTCCGGCGGGTACGCTCTCATCAGGCAGCGAGAGGTTGTCTTCTCCAACAGCATCGCAACCTTGCAGCAGATCAACGCGCAATTGAACAAAGGCGCCAGTGGCTTCGCGACCGGAGCGTTCGGACAACAGATCGCAGCCGCCTATGGCCGCGGCGCCGGAGTCATCCTGGCCGCGGACCTTCATCAAATGGTGGCCGGCAAACTCAGTTCGCTTCGCGCCCGTGGTAAGGGCACGGAGGCGATCGAGAATAGCGGAATGGATGACGTGCGGTATCTGATTGCAGAGCACCGCGAAACCAATGGACTGCCTGAGAATCACCTGGATCTACAGTTCTCCGGAACCAGGCAACGTGCTGCCTCATGGCTCGCTGCCCCGGCCCCGATTGGTTCGCTCGACTTTGTGACCCCCAATGCGGCGATTGCCGTGGCGTTCCTTTCCAAAGACCCGACGACGATTGCCGATGACCTCATAGCCATGGCAGCGAAAGATCAGGGAGCGCAGTATACGAGATTGACCGAGGCCGAGGCAAAGCTGGGGATAAGTTTCCGTGATGATCTGGCCGCGAACCTTGGTGGTGACTTTCTTTTGTCGCTCGATGGGCCAGTACTGCCAACGCCTTCGTGGAAGGCGGTGATTGAAGTCCACAACCCTCAGGCGCTCGAGAATACGCTGGAGCGATTGGCACAATCCCTGCGCGACCAGGCCCAGGCTAACCAAATGCCAACGCAATCGCATCCCCTTACGATCCAATCGAGCCAGGTTGGAGCTCAGCGTTTCTATTCTGTCCAGGATCTGACCTCCGGCGCCACCGTCGCGCAGTATATTTTCTCCGATGGTTACATGATCGTGGCGCCCAATCGCGCTCTGCTTATGGAGGCATTGCGCACCCATGCGAGTGGTGATTCCCTTGCCCGATCCACGTCGTTCAAGGCGTTGCTTCCGAAAGATGAGAATGAAAATTACTCGGCCATTGCTTATCAGAACCTGGGCCCGGTTTTGACGCCGCTGCTGTCTCAATTGACTGCAGAGTCAGCGGAAGCAATCCGGCAGCTGGCGGCAGATGCCCGGCCCACCGCGATCTGTGCCTGGGGAAGAAACAGCGATATCGAAGCAGCGAGTAATAGCCATCTTTTCGGATTTGATTTTCTAACCCTGGGGGCGTTGACAACTTCCGGGAACAAGCATCCTTCGTTAAGCGTAAAAGAGTGACATGGGAATAATTGACCTCGAAGGATTAGAGGTCCGGCTGGGGAATCGCACCGTGTTGAACGGACTCACGGGAGCTTTGCAGGGGCACGTCATCGGCCTGCTCGGTCCCAACGGTGCTGGAAAATCAACATTGATCAACACTCTGCTTGGGTTTCATCGGCCCTCGCGCGGGTCGGCCCACGTCTTTGGGCTGGATACACACCGCGATCGGGCGCAGATACGCGCAGGAATCGGGTACATGCCCGAAAACGATTCCTTCATCGGCAACATGAGCGGCGTGCGATTTGTCCGCTACATGGCCGAGCTGGCAGGGCTACCTGCTGGAAAAGCACTCGAGCGTGCCCATGAAGCACTTTTCTTCGTAGGTCTGGGCGAAGTGCGCTACCGGCAGGTGAGCACGTACTCGCTGGGGATGAAGCAGCTGATCAAGCTTGCCCAGGCGCTTGCCCACGGTCCAAAGCTGCTCATTTTGGATGAGCCCACGAACGGCCTCGATCCCATCGCCCGGCAGCGCATGATTCAACTGATCAAAGATATCCGGAAGGAAGGAAGTGTCCGGCTGCTCATCTCCTCCCATCTGCTGCCGGATATCGATGAGACCTGCGATGAAGTCCTCATTCTCAAGAACGGGCGCATTGCCGCACTCCGCAATATTGAAGAGGAACGCCGTTCGAACCGCAGCTTTATGGAACTGGAGACGGTGGGCGCCACCGAGCAATTTTCCGTGCGTATCCGGGGCCTTGGCTGCGAATGCGCATGCTTCCCTGGCGGCCGCATCAAGCTGGTGATTCCCGACCACGTTGAAGCTCGAGATCTATATGTCATCGCGTCCGAACAGGGAGTGCAGATTCGCCGTATGAACCAACGGCGTGACTCCCTTGAGGACATCTTTCTAAGAGCCATGGACCAGGAATGGGCGGGGCCGGCACATGTCAGTCTATAAACACAACTACCGTGGCTATGATGGCAAATTAACCCCGGGATGGGCCCGCATCTTCGTGCTCACACGTTATGGTTACGCAGAAGCCTGGTCATCAAAGATTACGGTTGGGATCTTCATCCTGGGCCTTTTGCCTTGCATCGTCTTTCTATTTGCAATCTATCTTGCAAATAACCCGATGGCGCGACTGCTGCTCGGTAACCATGCCCCGCGCATTTTAGCGATCAATGCCGGATTCTTTCTCGACCTTCTACAGGTCCAAGCCGGGCCCGCGCTGGTCCTGGCAGCCTGGCTCGCGCCCCGGCTGATCACCTTTGATCTTGCGGATGACGCGCTGCCCATTCTGCTCAGTCACCCCATCTCCCGCTTCGGCTATGTTTTTGGCAAATGGGTTGCACTGTCCGCATCCCTCTCGCTGGTGACCTGGATTCCAGCTCTTGTGCTCTTTGCTTATCAGGGCTATTCCTCGCCGCAACCCTGGGCTGCAGCAAATCTCCCCATAGCCGTCGGCCTTATAGCAGGTGCATTGATCTGGATTGCATTCCTTTCCCTGCTTGGCCTGGCTTTATCTTCGTGGGTGAAGTGGAGGGTTGTCGCTACTGGAGTCATCTTTGCAGCAATCCTGGTGCCCGCGGGTGTGGGCGGCGTTATGGGCGCAGTGTTACGCACAAAATGGGGCTTGCTGCTGAACGTCCCGTTCATGATGTCGGTCCTCTGGCAGCGGTTACTGGGAGTTCCGGGCTTCGCCAGCTCGGAGGCGTCTCTGCCGACTGCTGGGATCTCGGCGATGCTCATGCTGGCTTGCCTGCTGTGCGTGGCGATGCTATACGCACGCATCCGCGCTCGCGAGGTGGTCCGCGGATGAAGGATCAAATCATTTTCGAGAATGTATCCAAGTTTTACGGCGAAGTTCTCGGCGTGAATCGAATCTCGCTGGCCATTCCCTCCGGAGTCACGGCCCTGGTAGGTCCAAATGGTTCCGGCAAGACAACGCTGCTGAACCTCATGACAGGTTTGGTTCAGCCATCGAGCGGACACATCTCCGTTTTGGGCCTTTCGCCGGGCAGCGCGACTGAATTCTTTTCGAACGTCGGCTACTGCACGCAGTTCGATTCCTTTCCCCGCGGAATCACCGGATGGCAGTTTATCTTCGACAGCCTGATGCTCCACGGGATGAGTAAGGCCGAGGCCGCCAGGCTGACTCGGGAGTCTCTCGAACGGGTGCAACTTGGCGATGCAGCGAACCGGCGGATTGCAGGCTACAGCAAAGGAATGCGTCAGAAGACTCGACTCGCCCAGGCGATTGCCCATCATCCCAGGGTTCTGGTTCTGGACGAACCTCTGAACGGATTGGACCCCATGGCTCGCGCCGAATCGATCGCGCTCTTCGAAGAGTTGGGCCGGCAGGGCATGCATCTATTGATCTCCAGCCACATTCTTGATGAGGTTGACCGTATCTCCGACCGCGTCGTCCTGATCACCGGTGGATACCTCATTGCTGAGGGGAATATCCATCAGGTCAGGCAGGAGGTGCGCGAAAAGCCGATGCAGGTTTTCATCCGCTGTGACCACCCGGAAGTCCTGGCGTCGAAGATGTTTGCCATCAATCATTGCGTCGAAGCCAGACTGCATGCGGATGGAGGGGGCTTGTTACTTCGCACCGGAGATATCGACCAGTTCTACTCCGCGCTCAACGCGATCGCAGCGGAGGGGCTGGTCAAAATCGAGGCGGTCGCACCGGCTGACGATGATGCCAATGCCATCTATCAATATCTGATCGGTTCCGATGGGAGTGCGCTGTGATGCAACA
>CAZSUK010000020.1:0-6569 GCA_964609355.1 uncultured Acidobacteriaceae bacterium
TGGCGCCGACGGTGGCGTAGATATCCAGGTTCGTGAGCACCGAGGTGCCATTGATGGCTACGTTGAACTCGCGGTCACCTGCCGCCGTAAAATAGGTTTCGGCGAAATGCAGCAGCACGGTGTACTGTGCGCCGGCCGTCAGGCCCGGAATGGTGTAAGTGAACGCACCGCTCCGGCCGTGCTGATACACCGCCATTGGGGCTGCATTGACGCCTGGTTGGGTGAGATTGATGGTGGCGCTGGTGAATGCATTATCGCCACCACCGCTGAAGTATTCGTCGGCGACAAACCCGTAATCGCCGCCGCCGGAGTTGCTCTCTGCCGGGCCGCCTGCGGCAATGGCTACTATCTCCGAGCCGGAGGCAGCTACCTGCGTAGTGGCTGATTGCTGTGACGATGCCACCGAGTTGCCGAACGCGTCTACTGCCTCGACGACAAAGTAATAGGTCGTTGACGCAGAGAGACCTGTGTCGGAGTAAGTTGTGCCTGACGATACAGCCGAAATCAGGTTGCCGGAGCCTGGCGTAAATCCGCTGGTCGTGCTGCCGTAGATGCTGTACGACGCAATGGAGCAACTAGCTGGAGGCGTGACGGCTGTCCAACCCAGGTTGATGGTACTGGAAGAAGCGGCCGTCGCTGTAAGTCCCGTCGGTGCCGAGGGGACAGCACTGCAACTGCCGCCGCCGCCGTTTTGCGTTTCCGCACTGGCCTGGTTCGAGGCCGCCGATGCGCCGTACGAGTCGAGTGCTTCAACCAGGTAATAGTAAGTTGTCGATGCTGCGAGGCCGGTGTTGGTGTAAGCGGTTCCCGTGACCCCGCTCGCAACCAAATTGCTCGACGACGGAGTAAACCCGCTGGTTGCACTGGCGTAGACATTGTAGGAACTGATGGTGCAGGGAGGGTTCGCTGGAGCCGCTGTCCAGCTCAAAGCGATGGCGCTCGCGGAGGATGCAGTGGCCGTCAGATTGGTCGGCCCTGTGGGTGGAACCGAGTCGCATGTCGCAGCGGCCAAAGTCTCTGCGCTGGTTTGCTGCGAAGCAGCCGATGTGCCGTATAAGTCAACTGCTTCGACGACGTAATAGTAAGTTGTCGAAGCCGCGAGGCCGGTGCTGGAGTAGCTGGGGCTCGGAATTCCGCTGGCAACCAAATTGCTCGATGAGGGAGTGAACCCGCTGGTGGTGCTGCTGTAGACATTGTAGGAGTTGATGGTGCAGTTGGCCGGAGGGGTCACCGCGTTCCATGTCAGGCCGATGATGCTGGAGGAAGATGCCGTTCCCGCCAACCCGGTGGGCGCGGGGGGAACGGCAGAGCAAACGGAGGAATCGCCGAGTACCTCGATGCCATTGATCATGGGTTGGTCGAGGGCGCCATTGGTGAAGGTGATCACAATATAGCCGCTGCTATTTGCGGTTGCGACGTACTGCTTAATCACAGCTGTGTATTGCGCACCGGCGGTTGCGTAGATGTCGAAGTTTGTCAGCACCGATGTGCCGTTGATGGCCACATCGAATTCACGATCGCCGGCGGCCGGGAAATACAGCTCCGCGAAGTGCAGACGTACGGTGTAATTGGTTCCCGCGGTCAGGCCGGGAATGGTATATGTCACGGCTCCTTGCCGCGCCGACTGATACACCGCGGCGGGAGCAGCAATGGGAACAAGATTGGCGGGGATCGTGATTGTGTTAGTGACCGCGTAGGTGGTTCCGGCGGTGCCGTAGTCTTCGTCCGCAACAAACCCATTGTCGCCGCCACTCGAGTTGCTTTCCGCTGGACCGCCGGCGTTGATAGACACGACATCTGCTGGCGGCGTCGTAGCAGTTGCCTGCGCCGAGGCGGCCGAGGCGCCATCCGCGTCAAGAGCTTCGACGACGAAGTAGTATGTCGTATACGATGTGAGGCCGGTGTTGGAGTAACTCGCCGTGGTCACGCCGCTCGCGACCAGGTTGCCTGAGCCCGGCGTAAACCCGCTGGTGGTGCTGCGGTACACGTTGTAGGAGCTGAGGGTGCAGTTAGCCGGAGGGGTTACCGGTGTCCAGGTGAGACCGATCACGCTGGGCGAAGTCGCCGTAGCCGTCAGCCCGCTTGGCGCCTGGGGAGCCGTGCTGCAGGGCGGGGTAACCGGCGTGCTGGCAGTTGCCTGCGACGAGGCCGCCGATGTACCGTCCGCGTCAACGGCTTCCACTTTGAAATAGTAAGTCGTCAGATCAGGCAGGCCGGTGTCAGCGTAGCTGGCGCTGGTAATCCCGCTCGCTGTCAGGTTACTTGGGGACGGAGTGAATCCGCTGGTGGTGCTTCTATAGATGTTGTAGAGACTGACGCTGCAGTTGGCGGGAGGAGTGACCGCCGTCCAACCCAAAGTGATGACGCTCGACGAAGTGGCCGTTGCCGTTAGCCCAGTCGGTGCTGCGGTAACCTCGGTGCAGTTGCTCGTTGTTGTACGAGGATCCGGCACTGCAACAATGGGAAACGAAACGGAACCGCTCGTCAGCCCGGGCGCCGTAGCAGTCACCGTCACGGTGCCAGGAGTGAACTGGCTGCGAAGGGCGATTCTGGTCATGCCGCCCTCAACTTGCAACTCGGGGTCACCTGGCGAGTGATAGAAAGCGTCAGCCACCCCATTTATGTAGGTAGAGTTGGCGTTGGAATATGCGTTTGTATTCGTGGACACATATTGCTGGGTCCCGCCCTGGTAGGTGGCCGGGCCGGTCACCGAAAACGTAACAAGGTCCGAGGCAAGGGGTTCCCAATTCCCATTCGCGTCTTCGATCGTGGCCGTAACAAAGGCCGCATCTGAACCATTTGCCGTGACCTGGAAGGTCGTGCCATTCGGCTGGGTCAGCTCAGGAACTTGAGTGAGCACGATCTTGCTTTCAGGCCCGGCGGTTGTCCTGCTGTCCGTCGCTACTACGGTTCCGGACTCGTTCAGGCATTGCGCCGTCACCGTGCCGGATACCCATGGCACTACCCAGGACGTCTGGAAGGGTATCAGGGTAGCCGACTGCGTCTGATTCGCTTCGTCGTTCGAGTCCCATGGGTTTGGCGTCTCACTCGCACCCTGTTGTACGCCGTTGACCAGCAATTTGACTGACGGGCAGTTACTGAAGGCGTTCACCTGGACATTTCCAGCGGAAAGGTTCCAGTGTCCCGATAAGTGAACGACCGGCGCGACCGCAAAAGGTGTCCAGGCGGCCTCGTAGACGTAATACAACAACTTTGGGAAGCGGTTCTGGTCCATCGAGGAAGCGCCCAGCGAACGAACATCATTCGAGTTTCCAGGAGCAGTGGTGCTACCGCCCGCTTCCACAAATTCGCCTGTCTCGCCAGGAGTATCCGCAAGGTACCACTGCGCCATGCCCATTGTGTTATCTGCCTTGCCCAGGCGCCAGTTGTCGAGAAAAGGCGCAACAAAGGCAAGTTCGTAATTCCACGCCAGGCCGCGCGCCGTGCCGGTGCCCCAATACTCCGCGCCCCAGGCTGGGTCATTCGGGTATTCGTTCTTGATACCAACCTCGCAGCCTTCCAGGGTGCAGCCAAGCAGATAGCCGTTCACAGGGTCGGGCGTACGGTCGGCCGCAATGCGGGTATTGATTGGATCCCACGTTGAATTGATGGCCAGGAGGGCCGTGCCAACGGACTCTTCCATGGTGCCGTTATTCGATTCCCAATCGAGAATCGACGGATGGCTGCGATCGCGAATGATCATGTCGCGATGCAGTTCTTCCTTCAGCGTCACCATATCGGCAGTTGGGGCAGCGAAGGCTTCTTCGTTATCTCCGCTCGGCTGGTCGATCATGATGCCGTATGCATCTGCCGCGTTTACGAATTCTTCGCTGGAGGTTGAGTGGCCGGGACGGTAAATATTTCCGCCCTCCGCGGCCAGGAGCGAGAGGTCGCGCCACTGCTGTTCTTCCGGAACGGAGGATCCTAACCCTGGATAATCGTAGCGCCCGGAGCCTCCCCATAAATTCATCGCATGGCCGTTGAAGATCGGGTAATTGGCATTCCAGGTGATCGTGCGGATACCGAGCGGGCTTTGCGCGGCATCAACCACTACGCCATTCACGCTGACAATGTGATTGACTGTGTACATATACGGCGTACCGTATACGGACGCGTTCGGATACCATAGTGTCGGATTATTGACCGTGATCTGTTGCGAGAACATGGGTGTCGGCGAAGAGGGAAAATTGCCCGGGGTCATGGGAGCAACTGTCTGAGTGAGGGGCGCCCCGGTAGCTACTACGTTTCCGTTCGCATCCACAATCTGCGTCGTCAGCGTTACTGCCTGGGAAGCCGTAGTCTCGTTGAGAACGTTCGTCTCAACCTGAATAACAGCCGAGGTCGCTTGCGCCGTACTGCTTGAAGAGGGAACCTCGGATACGGTTGCCACGTAGGTGCCCCAGGTTGCCTGATTGGAGTACACGTTGACTGGGATATGCACCTTGTTTGTTATGAACATCTTTACCGGACGAAACAATCCGGCCATGGCCTGACCGAAGCGGAAGACCTCGGAGAATTGAGGATCTTCAAACCACGTATTGTCCCTGGAAACGCCGACCGCGAGCACATTCTCTGTGGCGCCGTCGGCGGTTATGTAGGGCGTAAGGTCAACGATGAAGGGAATGAAGCCGACGACATGCGACGCTTGCGTATCTGCTGCGATGGTGCTGATGCCCTGCAGAAGCGTGCCATTGATGTAAACCTGAGCGCCCGTGTGCGCGCCTTCAAACTCGACCATGATCTTGCTGTTCGCGTACGCCGGGTCGACCTTGAAGTGCAGACGATACCAGTTGTTTTGTCCACATAAAGACCCTTGGCCGCCGCCCGATGCCTGATTGATAAACGTGCGCCATATATTCGCGTCAGTCGGAATGCCCACCTGGGTCCAGTTGGGTGCGGAAAGGGTGCTGCCACACGCGGGTCCCGAATCGGCGACCGGGGTAGCAGTCTCGACATAGCTCGGTGCTGCGAAAGACGACGAAGTGGGGTTGGAATCCTGATTGTTCTCGTACCACCAATTGCTCTGTGGCAAAGCGGCAGTCGGATCCGTCAAAGATGCATTGCCAACGAAATTGGGAACTCCTTGCGACAGATTGACCGTGATCCGATCAGATGCCGGTGGCTCCGGTTGTGCGTTCGCTCTGCTCGAATATATTGCCGCGAACAGAGGCAGGATCAGCATTGCCACTAGCCACGGATTGCGCACTCCATACAAGCCGCCGCGCAGAAGCCGGTTTGGACGCGAAGGTTTTACACTCGATAAACTCAAGGTTCCCTCATTGCGGATGTATGCAGGATTCATGTCTTTCCCCTCGCGCCGGTGGTTGCCGCCAATAAGTGGGTGGCCCAGGTCTCGATTTTGAGACCTGGGTTTCTCCTCGCCAGCAGGTGTCTACTAGCGCACTTCAATACCCATGACGAGTGGCTGATTGGCCGCGCCGTCGGTGAAGGCGATCACGATATCGCCGCTGCTGTTGGCGGTGGCGGTGAACGTCTTCACCAGCGCTGCGTTGGCGCCGACGGTGGCGAAGATATCCAGGTTAGAGAGCACAGACGTGCCGTTAATGGCTACGTTGAACTCGCGGTCACCCGCGGCCGTGAAATAGGTCTCGGCGAAATGCAGCAGCACGGTGTACTGTGTGCCGGCCGTGAGGCTCGGAATGGTGTAGGTGAAGACCCCTGCGCGCCCGTGCTGATAGACCGCCATCGGCGCCGCATTCGCGCCTGGTTGCGTGAGGTTAATGGTGGCGCTGGTGACCGCATTATCGCCACCACCGCTGTAGCCTTCGTCGGCAACAAAAGAGTAGTCGCCGCCGGTTGCGTTGCTCTCAGCCGGGCCGCCGGCCGCGATGGCCACAATCTCTGCGCCAGAGGCCGCCTGCGTAGTCGCTGACTGCTGCGTCGAGGCCGTGGAGGTGCCATCCGCGTCTACTGCCTCGACCACGTAGTAGTAAGTTGTGGAAGCCGTAAGACCAGTATTGGAGTAGCTGGTCCCGGTAGTGCTGGTGATTAGATTGCTCGCCGACGGAGTGAACCCGCTGGCCGTACTTCCGTAGAGGTTATAGGTACTGATGGTGCAGTTAGTCGGTGGAGTGACTGCTGTCCAACTGAGACCGATCACGCTCGAGGAAGAAGCGGTTGCCGTCAGCCCTGTCGGTGCCGAGGGCACCGCGGAGCAGGATGCGGCCGCCGTCTTCGCGCTGGCCTGCGAGGAGGCTGCCGAATTGCCGTCCGCATCCGCAGCTTCCACCACATAGTAGTAGGTGGTCGAAGCTGCCAGACCCGTACTGGAGAAGGTCGTGCCGGTGGGAGAGCCTAGCAGGTTGCTCAATGAAGGAGTGAAGCCGCTGGCGGTGCTGCCGTAGACCTTGTAAGAGCTGAGGGTGCAGTTTGCGGGAGCGGTGACTGCGGACCAACTCAGGCCGATGACGCTGGAAGAGGAAGCCGTGGCCGTCAGCCCGGTGGGGGCTGAGGGAACGACGCTGCAACTACCGCTTGCGCTGTTGCGGATTTCAATGCCCATGAGCAGCGGCTGGTTGGCCGCGCCCAGTGTGAAGGCGATCACGATA
>CAZSUK010000021.1:0-2631 GCA_964609355.1 uncultured Acidobacteriaceae bacterium
CGAGAATACCTACAGGAACGGAAGCATCGGCGGTACCTTGTCCAGGAGGCGACAGCTCGCCAATGACCTCCCCGCGATCGGTCACGAGCAGATGTTCGCCTCGACGTACTTCGCGGAGGTATTCGCTCAACCGATTCTTCAGCTCCCGAACCCCGACAGTCTTCATACGATGAATGTAGCCCCTTGTGGCTACATTGTCAACCGCAGGGGCAGAGGTGGTCTTGCAGGTTTTGTACGGAAGCGTAGGGTGCGTGGGACAGGACGGGACGGTTTACTCATCCGATAGGTTAGTAAAGCAACGGTAACATTCCGTCCCTCGGCGGTCATGAATGAATTTCGCTGATGAACCTTCGACAGGAACTCGGGGACCAGACGGAGCGTTTGCGCGCCCGAAGGAGCAATAACCTGGTGCCGAACTATAACGGTTACGTTCCGTCTGTCACCGGGTTTTGTCATCCTGTTTTGTATCAGGGCACGACTTTAGTCGGGCCGTAACCCGATTGAAAATATGTTGGGCTTTAGCCCCTGGGCTTTTTACATTGCCCCAAGCAGGACCCCGGGTGCCCCACATCTCGCTCGTTTTTCGCGAGATGTGGGATACCATGGCTCTTCGCCCCTGACATTTTCGCAACAACGACTTTTCCGCAGCCTGTCTAGCCCCTGCCTCTCTTGCCCGCTCCCGAATTTCTCCGCCCTGATGATTGCTTTTCGAGTTCTAGAATCTGTGCGTCAGACGGATAATCTAGTCAAAGGAAATCTCCGTTTTCCCTTGACGGTTACCTATCATGGATGTCCCGCATCTCTTCCGCATCTCTTCGAAACGTTGGTTTCAGACAGTACAGCAGTCCAGGATTAGAAGAGGAGATCAAAGCGGTTGTTCTCGCCGGGCTTCAATCGCACCAATAGCACGTTCGCCAGCAGGACGTCCTGATCGGCGATCACGGCGGTCAACTCGACCATCTTGTATTCCGTCGGTCGCATGGTGGAGTTGGCTGCATCTGTAATGTCGTTGGAAGTGATCTGAAGGCTGTAGCGGCCGGACGGCAGGTAGTTGACCTGGAAGGAGCCGTCGTCTTCAGTCTCGACGAATCGGGGAACATCCTTCGCCCCCTCTTCTTTCAATCGAATCATCGTCGGCGGCGCATGGTGATCGTCTGCGGCGAGTACCCTGCCCCTGAGGGTATGCAGGCCGTTCGGATCGATGGTTAGATCGGCGTCCACGATCCGCTCGTCTCCACGAATTTCGAAGACCTTCGCGTTCTTACGGCGAAAGGTCGCCGGTGCGTACACCGGGATCATCTCGGGATACATATGTTCCCGGCCGACGGTTTGAGCGTTGCTTCCATCGCTCATGACGACGCGCTCCGAGCCATGGTCCATGGCTATCATTGTGCTCACGATGTATGTGCCGGGTGGCAGCCCGAAAATGCGGTACCGGCCCTCAGCGTCTGTTGTTAGCGCCCTTTGAGTGACCTGTTGCGAAGAGGATAACGATTGCAGGGCCTCTTGACGCGGCGAGACGATCTTACCTCGGTTCTCCGGACGCAGGGTGCGTTCGAGACGCAGGACGCTATCCATAGAGTCACACCCAACCATTGCACCAATTACTGGACTGCCGTCCGCGAACTGCATCCGACCGGCGATTACAGCTCCACGATGCAGGGTCAGGCTCACGCCTGCGGCCTGTCCGGCACCCACATGCACCTGCGGCAGCGAGGCGATGAGGCTCTCAAGCTGATCTTCGGAGAGAGAGAAGTCCATGGCTGCTGCTGCGCCAGGGGTGATGTATCCAGGCTTAACCGCTGCTACTAGGTAGTTCCCTTCCGGAACGTCCAGGCGGAAGCGGCCGTCCATGCCGGAAATTCCGTAGACGCGCTGGACGTGCCGATCCCGCTGCTGTGGCACGCCAGGCGGGATTGACTGGTTCTTGGCCGATGCCACATCTGCTTTCGATGGAATCGGGACGATATTTATCTCTGCAAAGCGGACGGGCAACCGAGTTTCGCCGTCGTAGACGAACCCCGTGACGGAGCCAGCGGGTGCAGAAGGGCTTTCAGGTACTGTCGCTGGCGATTGTGGATGTGCCGAACTTAGGGAGAGGATTGCAAGGAAGGCGAGCGCGAGGAGTCGCTTCGAACGGCTCATGATATGAGAGTGTACATCTGCACCGAATATCGATTTGCTAGTTGTCTGCCTGACTCGGGAACTACATCCCATAAATATGGCGTTATATGCAACTACATCACTCTGCGCTACCCACAACATTAATCCGATGAGTATCTATCCCAAACGCAGCTAGGATTCGTTTACTCCAAGGGAGCAATCCGAGACCCAACATTGAGACCAGAGCAATCATCGCGGTAAGCCGCTTTGCAACGCGTGTCATGACTATACCTTCGCTGGGGCTTGATCTGAACACATTTACTAAAATGCGAGGCTGAAACGCCACCAATAGTGATGTTATATGTCGCTATCACGGCGCGCCGGCCGGCGATGGTTGTTTTGCCGGGAGGAGTGCAAGCAGCGTGACTCCAATCACGCCAAAGATCACAATGTCCTGGGGGCTATCCTTCCTGTGCATCCCGTGCGCCACGGCCTGCGCCGACATGATTGTCATCGTGAACCCATGGG
>CAZSUK010000022.1:0-2796 GCA_964609355.1 uncultured Acidobacteriaceae bacterium
GATGGAAATGCTTTCCAGCGGTCGCGGCGAATTGAGAGGCACCTCAACGATGCTGATACCGGCCCGCTCCAGGGCGGAGCAGATCGATTCCACCTCGGCCGGCTGAACGCCGCGTAAGATTGCAACCAAAGGACTGCGTGCAAGCCAGGCTCTTACGTCCAATGCAACCTCCTGCCAATGGCAGCCAGTCCGAATGCCGCCGCATCTTCCTCTGCCAGCGTTGCCCTGCCATCGCAGGCCTCTATTGCTTGCGCATAAAGGCCACAAAGCTGCGCCGCGCCGGCCAGCACCACACGAACTCCGGCAGGCATGGTCGCACGAACCTCGTGCCCGATCAACAGACCTGACAGATATGAGGCGGACGCCTCCTCACGGATCTGCCCCATCAAGACCCGAGTGCGCACGCCAAACAGATGATGCAACAGACCGCCAGAATCAGCCGATCGACTCACCCCATCGCGAAACGCCGCGTCCTCTATGACCGCGCCGCCGGTCGTCGTTTGCTTGAGGATGGTGCGCTCCAGGATGGTGCACTTGCATAGCGCGCTGTAGACGTCGCCGGTCATGCTGGTGGTGAAACTCACGATCCTACGATCGCTCAGATGAATCCATTTGGAATGTGTTCCAGGAAAGCAAACCAAGCCGGCCCCGGCGCAAGCGTCCAGTATGCCCATGGCCGCGGTCTCCTCTCCTCGCATCACCTCAGGCACATTGGCGGCAGCTGGTCCCATGACCCCCGGAACCAACAAGACCTCGGCCCCGAAGAATGGCACATGCACGACGGAGGCGGCAAGCTCCCCGATCCCGACAGGACAACGAAGGTACTCCGCTTCCACCCAGCCCTGCCTGCTACCGATCATGCCGCACAACAGGATATGGTTCTCACCCTCTTGTAACCAGGCGCCTACCTCGGCGCGCAGGGCTGCTTCAAAATTTCCCTCGCCGACACGCAGAATGCCCTGCGGCGAGGAGCATCTCGCCACCACGGCTCCCTCTGCGTTGATGCGAAACGCGCGGAAATTACTGGTACCCCAATCGACTGCAATCACCTGGCCGCATAGTCCTTGGTCTGCTTGCTGCCGGAGTTGTAAATGGTGAAGCTACCGTTAGGGCTGGCAGTCAACATGAAATAGTTCCCTTGCTCGGTACCCTGAGGATTGGCTATATATTCTGTGGCCGTGTTGTGCTCCGCCGCGCCCTGCTCGGAGTAATGAAGCTGCCAAAGCGTCTCCAAACCCGGGGACTTGAGCACCTCATCGATGACCTCAGGCGACCCGCCCTTCTTCGCTCCGTTATTCATGATGGCCACCCGGGGATGAACTCCATCGACCAGGGCATGGCTCGAGCTGGCGTTGAGCCCGTGATGGGAGACCACCAGAATGTCGACGTGCCCCAACCGGTTCACTGGGCACATAAAGGCCAACTCTTTATCCCAGGTGAGGTCGCCCAGGTCGAGGATTTTAAGTTTGCCGAAGTTGATCAGTACGCCCAGCGAATGCGAATTTTCGGTGGCGTCGTGGGGCTTGGTTTCCGGCGTGTTGCAGTACTGATTGGTCTCCCCGCCTCCCGGTAAGGAATGATCGATCGCGTTGCCGTCGCTGCTTATGACCGTAACTTTCATGCCGGTAATGGGCAGCACCTCGCCGGGATGCGCGACCATGTGTTTGGATTTTCCGCCAGCCAGCACCTGCTGGTAGTCCGCATAGATCTTCGCGGTAGCTCCGCTGGTTTCGATACTGGGGCCGTGATCGATGAACGTTCCAATGGGAATCCGGCCGGCCAATTGGGGCACGCCCCCCGCATGGTCAGTGTGATAGTGGGTCAACAATAGGTAGTCGATCTTGCTTATGCCCGCACTTTTGGCGGCAGCCAAGATACGGCTCGCGTCCCGGCCGTCATTTCCCGGCCATCCGGTATCAATGAGCAGAGATTCGCCGTTAGGGGTTACAAATAGCGTGGATTGACCGCCCTCAACATCGATGAAGTACACCTGAAGATCGCGTGTGGCGGCCTGGGCCGACAGGCCGGCGAACAGAACTAGCAAAACAACAACCCACTGGCGTGTAAGCGTCCGTACGAAAAAAGTCATGTGCTTCCCCATGGATGCATTGTAGCGATATGCTTTTGCCTCCACCTCAAATAGGAGTTGTGCGGACTATGCTGTTAAGGACTGCACCTCACTTCAAGGAGTTCTATGGAACAGAACGTTCCGGAATACGTTAAGCGCTCAGTTCCCGTACCCCAGTCCGCTAGGGTTCCCTGGTACAAAAGCACCTTCCCCAGCTATTTCGGCATTTTCCTGTTTGTTGGTTATTACCTCAAACTGGCCGGGCCGACAATTGGCTACGCCAGCCCAACCGTCGTCCTGTGGGGGCTGGTGGTCGCCGGGCTGCTTTGCTTCGGGCTTTATTACTACGTGCCGGCAATGCTTGGCATGCAGACCGGACGCAATCTCTACGTGGTGGGCACCTCGACGTTCGGAACTACGGGCGGATTTCTTATCCCTGGAATTCTGATGGGGCTGTTACAGGTCGGCTGGGTGGCGGTGGACGGCGCCCTCGCCGCCGGCTTCATCATGAAGGGCCTTGGAATGACATCGAGGACGCTTTACGGCTTGATCGCGCTGGTTTGGCTTTATGGCCTGGGATGGGTGGCGATCAAGGGCATCAACTATGTCGCCCAGGTCGCCAAGATTCTGAATTGGGTTCCATTCCTGGTGATGCTGATGGTGCTGTGGGCCAACCGCAGCGGTATTCCCAGTTACCAACCGCCCCAGCACCAACCTTTGACCGGATT
>CAZSUK010000023.1:0-4653 GCA_964609355.1 uncultured Acidobacteriaceae bacterium
TCAAAGAGTTCAAACTAACTCCCGATCAGTATGTGCGTTCTACGCGGTTGCGCGAGTGGGCCCGGCGGAACAAGAATTCGAAGTATATCCCGGAAGCGCTTCTTGAGGCTTGGGGTTTTGAGATCGAATCCACCCTGTAAATGAAGCCAGTTGTGAATTGAAAAACGTCGCCCCTTGGGGCGACGTTTTTTGCCTCTGGCGTCTAATCTAGCGGAGAATATCAATCATGCAATCAAAGCCGCCGTTTACCGATGTCCCGGGAGCCCTTGCCGAGTTCAAGGCCGGGCGCATGATCGTCGTGGTCGACGATGAGGACCGCGAAAATGAGGGAGACCTCACGCTGGCGGCGGAGTTCGTGACTCCGGAAGCGATTAATTTCATGGCCAAATACGGGCGCGGGCTCATCTGCCTGAGTTTGACTGAGGAACGGGCAGACTACCTTCGACTGGGACCGATGAGCCAACAGAATTCTTCGCGCTTCGGCACGGCTTTCACAGAAACCATCGAAGCCTGCGAGGGTGTCACCACCGGCATCTCGGCTTACGATCGATCGCACACCATCCGGGTGGCCATCGATCCCTCGATGACCGCAGCGGATCTGGCGCGGCCGGGACACGTCTTTCCGCTTCGCGCCCGTCGCGGCGGGGTGTTAGTGCGCGCCGGCCAAACCGAAGCTTCGGTTGATCTGGCGCGTATGGCGGGGCTGATCCCTGCCGGAGTGATCTGCGAGATCATGAACGACGATGGCACCATGGCCCGGGTCCCCAACCTGGTGGAGTTTTGCGATCAGCATGGGCTGAAAATGCTGACGGTGGCGGAGTTGATCCGTTTTCGTCTCCAGAACGAGCGCTACATCTTCCGCGTGGCGGAATCGATCATGCCCACTCGTTTCGGCGAATTCCGTATGATCGCCTACGAAAGCGAAGTCAATGGGGGAGAGAGCCACCTGGCGCTGGTGCGTGGCGATGTGAGCTCAGAGCTCAACCAGGAACCAGTTCTGGTGCGGGTCCACTCTCACTGCCTGGCGGGAGATGTATTCGGCACCACGCTCTGCGATTGCCACCACGTGGTGCAGCGATCGCTCGAGATGATCGCGGAAGCGGGCAGAGGCGCCCTGGTCTATCTGCACAACACCAGCAGGGGTTTCGAGATTGACCGCAGCGCAGTGCCGCACCGGCTCTGCCTGCACCGCGAAGAACGGGGCGGTGAGCACCAGCGAATTCTGCGCCAGGTAGGGCTTGGCGGTCAGATCCTTTCCGACCTGAATATTCGCAAGATTCGCCTGCTCTCCAATACTCCGACGCACGTACCTGCTCTACAAGGTTTCAACCTCGAAATCGTTGACCAGGTAGGTCTGGCCCTGGCGAAACCTGGCACCCGCTAAGTCCAAGTTTCTGCCGAAAAATTCGGGACTGGGCGGGTACCGCAGGGGCTAAAGCCCGGCGTAGTGGAAATCGTTTACGGCCCGACTCAAGTCGTGCCCTGATACAAAACAGAGCCTTTCCCCAGCCCGTAAAAGCCGCTCATTTAATCGAGGTTAACGGCGGTGCCAAAGAGTCTTCTCACGCGGACTCTTTGGCACCTGCAGCTCCTGCACCTATTTCGAAAGTTACGGCACGATCTAGCATCAGTACCGCTTTAGCCGCTGAACGACCCTCCCTGGCTTTCAACCGACCTGAGGCTCGAGAGCAGGCAAGGGAAACCCTCGTCGAGCCAAATCGCTCTGCAACTGTTCTACAGTCTCGAAAAGAGCCGCCTTCAGCCCTACCGCTTCCGCTCCGATGATGTTCTTTTGTAAGTTGTCGATAAACAGGGCTTGTTCAGGTTTTACGTTCAATTTTTTGATGGTGTGCAGGTAGATAGCCGGATCGGGCTTAACCACTCCCAGGTCACACGACCAGGTGAGCTGGTCGAACTGCTCTAGCCATGAAAAACGCGGCCGCAGATACTCCAGCACCCCAAGGCCCATATTTGACAGAATCCCGAGCCGAAAACCTGCAGCCTTGATCCTGGGAATCCAGGCAATCATTGCTGGGTTGAGATTCATCCACATTCGGGCGTCCACTGCCAGCAATTGAGCGATCTGCTGGGCTGAAAAATTGGCCCCGGTATCACGCGCGACCGTCTGCCAGTAAGTCTGGCCATTCAAAATATCGGCGTCGTAATCGAGCCTGTGAGCCCAGTAGGCCTTTTCGAAGGGCTCCTCGGGGACTCCGGCGAGAGCCAGTAGCTCGCGATGCGCTTCGGGGTCGGGCGGCCCGCTCAGTACTTCCCCATAGTCGAAGATCACGGCTTGCAGATCCATGTGCTGCGGGCTCCTGATAGCAAAAATGAGATGATGCCACTGCTATTACACCATGCAGCAGGGGAGGCAACGGGTGATGTGGTCGGCGCGAACACGATGGGATCTGGCTCAGACGCCCTGGGCGGAGCAGCTCGCCCGGTTGCGGTCCAACGGTGCCCAGCTATTGGATCTGACTGCCTCCAACCCGACCCGCTGCGGCTTTGCCTACGACGCTGAGTCGATTCTGGCACCTCTCAACAACCCGGCCGCGCTCGAGTACGAGCCGGATCCCAGGGGTCTGCGCAGCGCGCGCGAGGCCGTCAGCCTCTATTACCGTGACCACACAGCTGCCGTCGATCCTGATCAGATCCTTCTCACCACCAGCACCAGCGAAGCCTACAGTTTCCTCTTCCGGCTGCTCTGCGATCCGGGTGACGAGGTGCTGATCGGGCAGCCCGGCTATCCATTGCTCGATTTTCTGGCCCAACTGGATGACGTGCGCCTCGTCGCCTATCCGCTCTTCTACGATCACGGCTGGCACCTCGATCTAGAGGCACTCCGCCGCCGTGTCACCCCGCGCACGCGAGCCATCGCCGTAGTCCACCCCAACAATCCGACCGGACACTTCACCCGCCCCTCGGAAAGGGCGGCTATCGAAGAACTCTGCCGCGAGCATGGCTTGGCTTTGATCGTGGACGAGGTATTTCTTGACTACCAGTTTGGCCGCGGTCCTCAGAGCTTCGCCATCGGACCCCACCCCGTGCCTACCTTCGTGCTCAGCGGCTTGAGCAAAGTGGCCGCCTTGCCGCAGATGAAGGCAGCCTGGATTGCCTGTTTTTCCTTCGCTGCGGCCACGGAGCGCCTGGAGGTCATCTCGGACACCTTCCTTTCCATGAGCGCTCCCATTCAGCATGCACTCCCCACCTGGCTCAGTGAGCGCGCGGTAATCCAGGACCAAATCAAGCATCGCCTGGCAGGGAACCTGGAACGGCTCGACCAACTCCTTTCACGCCAGACACTGGTGACACGGCTCCAGGTGGAGGCGGGTTGGTATGCAGTGCTTCGGGTTCCCGGGGTGCAGCTGGAAGAACAAATGGCGCTCGATCTCTTATTGCAACGAGCTGTAGTGGTCCACCCAGGGAGTTTCTTTGGTTTTTCCGGGCAAGGATGGTTGGTGGTGACTCTGCTGGCGCCCCCGGAAGAGTTCGCCGCAGGCATTCAAGCCATTTGCAAGCATTTCGAGGGCCAAACATGAATTTGTCTTGTGCAAAGGAGGACTCAAGTTTGCTACTAATACTTTCGTGTCATTCAATTGATACTTTACCAAGTACGATTAACGAGCAGAAAACAAGATACTTATAGGGATAATGTTTTAGAGTTTTTCCTCTGGATTGCCCTGTTTGGAATCACATGTGATCCCACTAGCGACATTGCTTAATGTGTCACATTCGGAATTCCGGTTGAAGAAATGGATTTGATTGTCTTTCCTGCCCAATGGTCGTTTCTGCACCGTGCCCCGGCAGTACCCTGATCGTATCGGGTAATACCAAGAGGCGATCGCGCAGGGAGCGCAGGATTTGCCGCCCATCGCCCCCGGGGAGATCGGTTCTTCCGATCGACCCGGCAAACAGCGTATCTCCCGCAATCAGCAGATGCTGGGCGGGAAAAAGCAGGCAAATGCTACCCGGCGTATGGCCCGGGGTGTGTATCACTTCAGCCGGCAGAGTTTCCAGCCCGACTGTCAAACCGTCTTCGGCACTTGCGTCGGGCGGTTCGACTTCTGGCGTGGGGATGCCAAGCCAACCGGCCTGCATCTCCATCGCGCCCAGCAATCCCAGATCTCGCTGATTGAGCAGTACCGGCGCTCCGGTCGCTCTTTTTAACAAAGCCGATCCGCCAACGTGGTCGATGTGGGCGTGAGTCACTACGATCTGGCGCAGAGTGAGGCCGTGCTTTTGCAACCTGGAGAGAATTTCTGCCAGGTTGTCGCCGGGATCGACGACGATGGCTTCACGTGTGACCTCGTCCCCGAGGATCGTGCAAATACAGCGCAGCGGACCGACAGGAAAACTTTCAAGAATCATGAATCAATCTTAGATTGATCGAACCGGCCCCGGTCACTGGTTACAATCGAAATCATGCGCGTGTATGCAGCGTTGGGGGCCTTCCTTGGCTGGTTTGCCCTGACCCTGCAGCTTTACCTGATGCTGGTGCAGGCCCCTGCCGCCATGCTGGGTGCGGTCATCACCTACTTCAGCTTCTTCACCATCCTGACCAACTTCCTGGTGGCGCTGGTTTTTACCGCCGCTGCCGTACGCCCACGCGCTCGGTGGGGACAGTGGGTGCTGCGCCCGTCGGTGCAAGCCAGT
>CAZSUK010000024.1:0-6046 GCA_964609355.1 uncultured Acidobacteriaceae bacterium
TGTGACCGAGGTGTCAGCGCCGAACCGAGAGAAGACATAAAAGCGGGCATCGCAGTCCAAGCAACGGTAAGGCAGCACGCCAATAGCTCTCAAGAGGTATCGTTCAACACTCCCGTGCCTGTGCGAACGAGACGTCTCCAAACTCCTACAGTGGGGACAGGCTTTCTTGTTAGGCGTAAGCATTTTAATTTACCTCCGCTCTACGCAGCCCCCGAGCGCCGAACAAAGTTCGCAAATCGCGCGGGATTCCCTTTTGACGGTTCAAGAACTCGCCGTCTCGTGATTCTGCGTTTAAGTGCTCGCAAGGCTTCGTATGCTACACACATCGTGATCAGTTCTTCGCGAGGCGGAGAACAATCGTACAGTTCTAGTTCCCGCCTAAACATGGCTAGCTCAACTCGCGGCACGAGCCGGGCCAACTTCTCAGGGTCTGATTCGGCGAAAGTTTTCAGGAACATTTCCTGCCAAAATACAAACTTGATGTCGCGCACCGAAACCTCCACCAACGAGAAGTCGCCAATGAGGCTATACGGGCGTTCATTTTGAAACAGTTCCATTTTGCACACTCGCGATACTGACGACTGTCGAGGCGATCTTCAGTTGCGACGCTCAGAAAAGAGCGAAACCCTAAAGTTAGGCTGCCGCGCAGAATGGCGCCGGAGAGACCCGAAACCAACCGCGCCTGTAGCTCAAGTGACGACGCGCGGAGCTGGACTCTGAATCAGAGCACTGAAAGCATCGACACCGCACGCAGCAAACCGACTCCGGCTTGCCGATTTTTTCGCGGACGTCGCGCATCAGGTGAAGGAAGTTATCAGGATGCATGCCCAACTGGTTGCATACTTGCCGGTCGCTGCGTCCACCGGCAAGAGCTCGCAGCACCACCGCTTCTTCGCCGGTCAAAGTCGGGTCCAGCTAGAAAGAGTAAGCGCGCTGGATGCTAATTACTTTGGATTCGTGTTTCATGGGGTCACTTAGTTTATCTTGCAGGCCGCCGCCGCTTTGTGGCGAAGTCCGGCGGACTTCATTTGCGTGTTCGCATCCGCGCCGCGCGTTCTGTTTTTCACCTCGTACAACGCGGCGTCTGCCGCGACGAGAAGAGAATCAATATTTTCGCCGTCCTTGGGATAGATCGCAACGCCGATGCTGACAGATAGCTTTGGCTCCCGGCCGTCGTTCGCAAGACTCTCGCAAATGCGCTGGGCCACAAGCTTGGCCGGCCCTAGCGCTGTTTCGGGCAGCACTAGCGCGAATTCATCCCCGCCGAAACGGGCCGCAGTGTCCACCTTCCTGCTGCAGATGCACAAGACATCGGCCAGGCGGCAAAGCGCTTGACTGCCAACCAGGTGGCCGAAGCGGTCGTTGATCTGTTTCAACCCGTCCAAATCGAGGAACAGCAGAGCGAACTCACGGGTGGTGCGTTCGGAGCGCATGATTTCGCTGTCCACGGTTTCCACCAGATGGCGGTAGTTGGCTAGGCCCGTCAGGGCATCCTTGGCCGCTTGTTGGCGCAAATGATCCTCGAGCCTGCGTTGCTGGGTGATGTCCTCGACGATAATTTCGTAGCTACCCGCCTCGCCCTCGTTGGTGACCTCGCGCCCGCTGAGCCGGACTTTGAGCCTCGAGCCATTCTTTCGCTTCCATTCGATTTCCAAGGGGCCGGCGCCATTCTGCTCCGCGGAATCGCCCAGTAGTTGCGCCTTTTTGGAGGCGTCACATAACATGTCAGCTGCGTGATTTGCTGCCAGGAGCTCCTCGCGGGTTGCATAACCCAACATGGTCACCAACGCTTGATTCACATCTAGAAACTTGCCCTTGTCGTTGCAGCGGCACATTCCATACGCAAGGTTTCCTACCAGCGCTCGATAGCGCGCCTCTGAATGACGCAGCTTTTTTTCTGTTTGATCGCGTTCTTCGCGCAGATTGTTCTCGCTGAGGGCTCGTCGAACGGATACAGGAAGATGCCCCACATGATCCATTCCAACGCAATCGGCAGCCCCCTCCGCAATAAGTTCCGCCACGGTTTCCAGCTGCGCGGTGTCGGTGAGGTAAATGCAGGGAATTCGCCGGTCCCTCAGATTTAGGATTTCCAGCGCTTCGGGGCCTCGCCAGTTCGGCGATGGGTACTCAACGAGCACGATGTCGTAGTATTTTGACTTCAGGCGACCAGCAAACTGTTGCGGAGTAAGAATGACGTCTGCGCTGACCTTGAAATGCGCGCGCCTAAGCTCCTGAAGGCAGCACTCTATGTTGCCGGCGTCCCTATGAACGAATAGAACCCGCAAAGAAGCCCTTCTGCTCGCCGGTTCGTTCAGAACCACTGGCAGGGCGGCTTGCTTGATACGATCTCGTGAAGCTGAAGGCATTGAAAGTCCATCGGATCAACAGGGGCAGCTTCTGTCGCGAACCACCCCGGTCTGGCTCAAAAGCGACCGATGACAACCATATGGGAACAGGCCACGGAAACCTGTTCAAAACGGCACACTGTGCATCCACTTGTTACCTGAATGGACAATTTCTTATTTCAGGTAGAGACCGCGTCGAGTGGAAGACGTGAACATGGCAGCTCTGACTGCGTAACGCAGTGCGTCGGGCCGCGGCTCAATTCCGTGGAGAATTGTTCGCGGGCGATGCACGACCTTGCAAACGCCGTCCCACCGGAGGAACTGTCGCCAGATGTGTTCCGTTTCTATGAGAAGTTCCCGCCCCGCTTCCAGAAGGGATCGAATCCGGTCGATGGCATCGGGGAAGTGACGCTCTGTAGTCGAACCCATTTTGAGAATCGCAAAATGACAAGCAGCGGATGGTGCGGAATTGCCACGATGGATGAACACCACCCAAAGAACCCACTGCTCGAATCGCGCAAAATCACTTGTGCGGTTTGCGCGTTTACCAGGACTTAGCTCATCAGCGTGGCTAGGAATGCAAACTGTTCTCGCTCAAATTCTTGATATCCGCGTCGGATTCTTGTGGTAGGCGATCCTACGAGGGCCTTGCGTGATGCGTTTGAGTTTATGTTTCTTAGGATCAATACTGCTCTTCCCCGAGTTCGCACGTCCGCACTCGTGAGCAGATTTAAAACAAAAGGAATCGCTCAGTCCCCGATTTGGCGTAAGTAGAGGGCACCACGGATCGCCGGGAGCCCGCCGGATCAGTCCGTCGAATTGCCGTTTCAGGGCAGCCTGCGTTAACTTCACTGCTCATTTCGACGCCTCGCGGCCAGCAAGGATTTCATACGTTCGACTAGCAGCGGATTGATCTTGGGTGCGGAGACATTGCCAGTGCTTGGGGTTCGAGCCTGTGTCGTGGCAGGTGCGTCATCGCCATTTACATTGAGTGTCAGTCCGCCAAATTCCTCGGTACAGCCGCTGATCACATTAAACTGCGCGTTGAATAAGGAAGGGGGCGGAGACTCTATAAACATCTGACCGGTCACATCGGCAAGGTTGGTCCCATCGGTCATCTCGAAGGACGAAAGACTGCCGACCGACATGCCGAGATTGGTGGGCGAAATCGCCAGCGACGAGAAGCAAGGGTCGTCTGTAACCGCCATCGACCCCGAAATATTAAAATTTGAATCCTCGGCGAGCATGGCGGTCACCGAAGGTACGGAGTTAATGTTGGCCAGGCTCAACATGCCAGTCGAAGTTCCGGTGAGGCTGGGAATCAGGCTCGCGTTAAAGATGCCATGTTGCCCGCCCAGGCATGGCCCGTCGCTCGCCGACCAGCTTCCGAGGTTCGTTTCACCTACGGCTGTTCCACCGGGGGCCAGCGTGGCATCGAGCGTGATTTTTTCAGAGTCGATGCTGAAAACCAGATTGATCTTATCGCCGGAGACGGTGCCGGTACTCGAATCCAGATGCATGCCGGCACAGCTTACGCTATCGACCGATCCAAGGTTATCGGAGGAAATCGTGTCTCCGGATTGGTTGAGATTCATGTCCAGCTCCGCGGTGGGACCGAGCAGATTCGAGCTGCTCGAGAAGAGCCCAAAACTCCATTTGCCGGGAACGAAGGTCGAACTCGCACCGCCGCCGCCCATGTTGCCACTGCCGCCGCAGCTGGACGTGAGCACGAGCAAGGCAAAGCCAAACACGGAGCCGATGGTGACTTTGCAAGTGTGCATAAAATCTCCTCGACGATAATTGTCTCGGATGCGGGGTCCAGTGGCCGTTTTTAGCAGGTCTGTTGGGTGGATTGTAGCATTGCTCTGCGATTGATAATCAACGCAAATTACTGAATCGCCGTTTGGCGATTGGTTACATCCTGATAGGTCGCGTTACCGGATTTCTGAGATCCCTCAGGATTTTGGGAATCGCAAAGTGTAGGACGAGAGATCCCCTGGGAGTCGCAGTGCGGCAAGAGAGTTTGACGGTGGAAATGGCGCCGGCGATTACCCGAAGCGTAGCGTGATTTTGAGATTCGCAAATTCGGACTGAGTTTGCGAACCGCAAATCGCCGAGCGCAGAATTGCGATTCAAAAATAATTGAAAATCTCTCTTGCGCTGGGCAACTTTTATCGGTAATAGTAAATCGAACGATGTAGATGTAATTGTGCCGGTGCCGAACCGGTGTAGTCGCGACGCGAGTCGTGAAAGTCGGGATTTGCTCCTCCGGGTAACTCCAACCCTAGATACGGGAAACCACCAGCTATACGGGCATAAGCCGGCAGGTCCGAACCAATGCCGCTTCAGCCCGTGACTTGCGCGAATTTTTGCCGCGCATTGTCTTGCTGCGCCGGAGTGCGCCCAAACCCGATGAGCGGCTATTTTAAGATCCCTGAATATCTGATTCCCACTCTCCTCGATAAGCGTGGCGAGGTCGTCAAGGACGCAGATGGCAAGCCGAAGAAAGATGTCCGCGGCCTGGAAAAACTGATCATACTTTTTTTTGAAGCAAATCGCGCACACATCATTGGCAGAGATGAAGCCAATCTTCTGACGATTCCGGGCAATCCATGCGCGATATCTGACGGGACGCGAGAAATACGCTCGAACAGAGGTGTATTTGTCCTGAGGGCGATTCGACGAATCAGGCTTACTAGCGCACGCAGCCTTTCATCGAGAATGTCTCCGCAGCATCCGCAATCGGGAGGCGATTTCCGGCGTGGGGCGTACCACGATTTGCTTGATGCCGGCGGCAATCCCGAAACGCTCACGATTTGGAAGGGACTTCCCCACAACAACTTCGTCGCGTCTGAAATTCGTAAGCGGCGCTACGCGACGCCGGGAGCATATGTCAACAAGACCGAACTCGCCAAGGCGCTCGGTCGCAGCCAGACGTGGGTCGGAATGGTTGAGCGCGGCGCGATCACTGCGGACGCATCTACAATCGAGCGCGCACTTCTCGAGGTGGACCGAATCATCGCACGCAAGAAAGCTATCGCCAAAGCGAAGCTTGAAGCGGCCGAACGATTGTCTGTTTTTTTGAGATTCTCAAAAAAACAGACGCCGGCCGGTCGGAAGAAGCAAGGCAGGAGGAAAATCCACAAGCGCGCGTGACCCGGGGGAAGCAGAACCGCCATTACGACGGTCCACGCTGCGAGATGTGCAACGAACCATTGAACTGCGACAAGGATGGAAGCTGTTCGCCGTGCAGCGCGTGCGCCGGGAAAGCCGACTTCGATCCGGACTTGATTCAGATATTACGCGATTTATCGAGGGAGCCTGTCAATGAGTCTGCTGGCTGAAGTGACAAAACACCGTAGGGCGATGCGCGCATCCCAAGGCGAAGTCGGGCTCGAGATCGGCAAGTCTCAGTTTTACGTAAGCCTGGTGGAACGTGGACAAATGATCGCAGATGAAGCAATGCTCCGCCGGATGATGTTGGCGATTGATCGGATCGTCGAACGAAGAACCGTAGTCGCCGCAGCAACTTCGCGCGCCATCGCCGATTTTGAGAATCGCAAAAAGTCTGTGGACGCCGGCCGGTGATGCCCCGTGGCCAACCCGAAAACACCCAACGTCCAGGCCGAGAGTCCTGGACCAAAACGGAAGTCGCTGCGAACGATCCTGCTTCCGAATAGCTCGCCAGTCCCTAACTGGTT
>CAZSUK010000025.1:0-3619 GCA_964609355.1 uncultured Acidobacteriaceae bacterium
ACGGTCACGGTCGAACAATTGCAGTCCTGGATTGCCGATCGTATGGAGGAGTGTCAACCTTGCTGACGAGGTTCCTGCGAAGAACGAGGAACAATGGGCCTGCTCCAGCGGGTGATCACCGGCCGCAAAACTATCGGGCAATGGGAATTTACGAGTGGCTGAAGGTGGAACTCGCTCCCTGGCAGGAGTTCTTACAGCTTGAATAGCGAACGCAATAGAATTGTCGTCAATGTGGCTTTCAGCCGCCAGCCAATGGACAAAGTCTCTGGCGCTGATGTGCGCCGGCTTTTGAATTTCCTTTTTCTCAAGGCCAGACTCCAGGTCCGCTTGTTTGCCCGTGGTGGTCATAACCTTCCAAGTCTTCGTCTTCATTAAGTCTTTGCCTCGCTTCATGGCAGAAGAGCAACTACGCTGCAGCCGGCGCTGGCTCCCGCACTACACTCATGAAGCTATCCATCGCCTGCATCTTGTAAATCCACCTCATCTGCGATCGTCATGACATCGGGTAGCAGCAAGCTGAAATCCAGAGCGCTCAGGTTGCCCTGGAACGTCCCGAAGAGGGTGACCTGCGATATCCGGGAGTCGTGCACCAGCATCCCAGGCGTGTAGCCTTGCAGTTGTCGCATCTTGCGATGGGCTACCGCGGCGGTCGAACAGATGGAATCGCTCTCTTGCCCCGGGATGGTGGACTTTCCCAGGCGTGCGATCAGCTCTTCAATCAGCTTAGGAAGATATCCTGTCCGCTCCTGGTCGGTAAGCGCAACTCGGCTGAGTTCACCATTCTTTCTTGCCCTCGCTAACCAGTCCGCGACAATGCCCCTGATACACCGGAGCAATATCGCGGCGACTCTTTCCTTTCGCGTCCGGGTACGAGGTTTACGAGCAACCATCTTTTCCCGGACGAGCTCTGCAAGTTTCCCGACCTTGAATGGTTTCACCAGGATTTCGTCCGCTTCCAGACAAATTCCTTCCATAGCGCGCTTGACGTCGGGATAGCTGCTGACCAGCAGCGTAAGCGCATCCGGCTGGGAGTGGCGCATCGCGGTTACCAGCGCAAAACCATCGCTGGGGTTCGGCATGTGCAGGTCGGTGATAAGCACATCGAAGCTTTCTGTAGCGATAAGTTTTAGGGCTGGGGTTACGCCGGCGACCGGGATCACGTCAAATCCCTTGCCCTCAACCGACGTACTCATCATGTTGCGAACACCCTCGTCGTCATCCACAAGCAGAACTCTATGCGAAACACTCGTCTTGGCCTGAGCCATACCGCACCACCCTTCATAGCGAAGCAATTCCATTCGCGTCCGCAAAATCGCGTCACTGCGCTGTTCTCGGATAAGCATGCCTGAGAGCTAATTAATAAGAGTGGTCACTTTTGCACAGACAACAGTGCATGCACTCAAGCACTCTACGTGGAGAATCTAATATTTGTCGGCGTCGCGCTTCAGTTGTAAGTGCGTCGCATCGGACTTACTAGTTAGATAGTGGACTCGTAAGTTGGGCCTGAAGTAAGTAGGAGGACCAATGTGATCTCGACTCATCCCACCTCGAAACGAATCATTCTGTGCATCGATAATGACGAGGCCGTTCTGCGTTACGAAAAGGCGCTTCTGGAGAGGTCTGGATACGCAGTTCTCACGGCAGCGTCGGCGCAACAGGGACTCCGGCTTGTGACAATGTGCAAGTGCGATGCCGTACTCCTCGATTACAACCTGCCCGTAATAGACGGATACGAAGTTGCTTGCGAAATAAAACGTGTACTCCCGGACCTGATACTCATCATGGTGTCCGGTAGCGAAGTGCCCACGCAGGCGTTAGCTTTGGCCGACGCTTTTGTACCCAAGCTTGAAGCCAGCCGGCAGTTGCTGCCAATGATTGCCGAGCTTTGCGCCCGCACTCGCGACACACGGCAGAAGCAAGAGGATCTCAGTTCGCAGATTGGCGACAGCCCTCCCCGGCCCTCCCCGAGCGTCGCCTTTGAGTACGGCTTGCGCTCTTTGGGAATCGCCACGAGAGCGAGAGGAGGATTCTTGATGGAAGAGCTGTGAAGGAGGAACTGGTGTTGGAACCAAGCCGGGTGGAAATGCGGCATTGTGCCCCTAGCCCCAATTCCGCGCGGGCAGCCCGCTCTCCGTCCGAGAAGCCACCCCCTTGGCTTTTCTTGCATCCGGACGTTACATTTCTCGAAAAAAGGCACCAGTTGGCGTACCCGAGGTCGCGGGCCAGCGATGGATCCCCGAAAGAACAGCCTAAACTGTTTCAATAACTTAAGATTATTGGAAGTGCCGAAACTTGGGCACGTGCCGACATCTCGGCACGTAGTCCTGTTTTCGTAACGGGCAAAGAAAGTCCGCGCGGGATTGGGAAGGCAATGCATTTGGGAAGGCAATGCATTCTTGTCCCTCCAGTTACGAGAGCCAGCCAGAGACAAGCCCCTCTAGCATTCGGCAGGTTAATTGCTCAGCCTGGTACGAGCTGCGGAGGGAACACTAACCGAGACTGGAGCGACCAGACTACAGCTTAAGCAAGGAGGCACGCCACATGAAGGTGCGAAGTGAAAAGAGTGACCCCTAATGGTTGAGATTCTGATCGTTGAAAGCCACGCTTCCAGCAGAGAATACCTGCGATCCGTACTCGAACGCCTCGGCCATCGGGTCACAGAGGCTCGAGACGATGCGGAAGGGCTGGAGGTTGCTCGCCTAACCCCCCCGGCAATCGTGTTCATCGACATCTTAATGCCTACGATGGATGGCTATGAGTTTGTCACCGCGCTGCGCGGCCAACCAGGGCGCTCTGCAGTGCCCATCGTCTTTTGGACCGCTGCTTACCTCAAGCGTGAGGCTTTGGGTCTTGCCCAGGAATGTGGTGTGCTTCACATTGCAGACAAGTCAGCACTGCCCGAGGAAATTTCCTGGATTGTTGACCAATGTCTGGGCCAGGATGCCATACCTGAGGCACTGGCACCGGACAAAACAATCATTCTAGAAGATCTAAAGATCGCCCAAGCTACAGTTACGCAGAGGACAGTCCATTTACAAACTTGTAACCGTCGTCTATCAGCGCTGAGTGAGCTGGGACGCGCCATAGCCAACCAAAACAATGTGCCATCATTGCTCAAAGAAGTCTGCGAAGGAGCACGGTACTTGCTTGGGGCAAGAGTTGCATTCGCCCTCACCGTCGACTCCCATTCCAACCAGGCGAATTTCACACATTTGGCCGGTACTTCTTCACCCGTAGACCGCGAGGCCTTTGAGAAGGTTTGCCTTCTCTGGCAGAAGAACCTGACCGCAACAAAACAAACAGCCCGACTGCAAGCAGATCACGAGGTGATGGCCCGCGCTTTTCAAGCCGCTCTTCCGCGATGTACTAAGCCATACCTCGGCGCGGCCATGCTCAACCCTATCGACGGCATGGTAGGAGCGCTAGTTCTGGGAACAAAGATTGGAGTCGCAGATTTTGATGAAGAGGATGCACTCATCGCGACTGCCGTCGCCGCCCAGGCGGGTGTGGCTTATCAGAACTTGGCGAGCACGGCGGGGCTCCAGAAGAGTTAGGAGGTTTGGCAGACCGAGATCGCGCTTCGCAGGAAGGTAGAGTCTGAACTACGCAGGGGTGATGC
>CAZSUK010000026.1:0-4499 GCA_964609355.1 uncultured Acidobacteriaceae bacterium
CGCAGATCCCTCCACTACGCTACCTCTGCAAGACAAACATTTCCAAGTAAGAGCATCCACACAGAGATCTCTCCACTGCGCTCCCCCGGATTTCCTGTTGAGAGTTGTGGCGTTGATTAACTTCATGCGGTTTTCTTTACGGAAAACCGCACTCGTGGTCCTGGCGTCTGCCGCGAAGTAGGAAATCCGGGTACGCTTCGGTCGAGATGACAAAGGGGAGGGCGGTTACTTCCAGAGAGAAAAGTTGCTCCACTACGCTACCTCTGCAAGACAAACATTTCCAAGTAAGAGCATCCACACAGAGATCTCTCCACTGCGCTTCGCTTCGGTCGAGATGACAAAGGGGAGGGCGGTTACTTCCAGAGAGAAAAGTTGCTGAACAGCGGCCGTTCTTCACCACCTAATTCCACAGGCGCAGCGCGTTGTCCCGGTATACCTTGCGTAAGATATCTTCCGGCAGGTAGATTCCATGGATTTGCCAGCGGCCTTGACGCGATGCATGCGATGGATAGTCAAAGTACTCGTCCGCCGTTTCCAAAAACCGGAAGTAGAGTCGATACATGGATTCTTCGGGAACCAGGTCGGCGCCGAAGAGAATGCGATCGGGAAAACGGAGGAATAGAGCGCGCGAGGAATAAGGCTGCCGTCCGAGTTCCGAAACACGTGCACTGATGTCCAGCAACACGTTGGGATGGTTCTCCAACAGCCTGGTAGCGCGACCCAGGTTTTCTCCGCACTCGGCTACGTGCGCTGCAACAAAGGTTGTTTTTGGATGACGCGCAATGACTCGGTCACGCTGATCAAGCAATTCTGTCTTGGAGAATTGAGAGCCGTGAAAGCCCCAGTCAGGGTGCGCTGCCAGTTCCTCAAAGCGCTCGTTGCGCGCGTCAATCGGCAAGAAGAATGCGTCGGGATCCGCAATGTGAAACATGACCGGAATACCCAACTCCGCTGCCTTGTCAAAGATGGGCGCCAGGCGCTCGTCGTCCACGCGCAGCAGCTCCCCCTTTCCGTCGCGCACAGTCAGTCCCAGGTCCTTCCAAAACTTGATCCCCCGGGCTCCATGCTCCACCAGCCTCTCCAGCCTGTCTAAGGTGACGGCAACAAAGTTATCCGCTGCCACATCAGACCAGTCCATCCAGCCGATGGTAGCGAACCGGCCCGCATCGACCGAACCCCACTTGTGAATCATTCGAATGGCATCGTCGCCTGTCTTCATAGTGATGTTCACCATGCGTTCGATACCGCAGGCATCCATGACGCGCAGCACATCAACCGGGTCCAGAGCATCCAGGTGGTTGTGGTAGTCGATTGCCGGGAACCGCGCGCGCTCCACATGATGTTCCTCGTGCACGAGTGTCGACTGCGGCTGAAATTCGCTCAAAGGCAGGGTTACGTCGGCTTTGGCCGTAACCATGGCCATAAAATTGTCATTGATGCTCTTGCCGGGCTCACTCACTGCATACTCCCTTGTCTCAATCGATTCGATGCGAAACCCCGGCATTCTCGCCGGCGCATTCATTCTTACCCGGGAAAAGAATGCTGTGCAAGGAAGCGTTGTACCAGGCCGGGATCTCGGAACGCCTCCGTCCCCCCAACTCCTTGCGTTGAAAGCGCGCCGGTAATATTGCCCGCATAAGCACATTGATGTGGAGGCCAGCCTTTGAGCCAGCCGAACAGAAATCCGGCATTGAAGCTATCGCCCGCCCCAATCGTATCCACTGGAGTTACAGAAACGGCGGGAGCGGAAAACGTCTTTCCGTCAACCCGAACGATGGAGCCTCGCGATCCGCGTTTGATAGCCACGCAAGGCACCCGCCGCCCAAGTTCCTCAATCGCCTCGTCCACGGTCGCCTTCCTGGTCATGCGGCAGGCTTCCATCTCATTGGGCAACAGGATGTCGATGTAGGAGAGCAACTCGTCGAACACGCCCCCCCACTCCCCGCTGGGATCATCGTTGGTGTCGAGCGAGATCGTCAGGCCTGCACCCTTCAGTTCTTTAAACAATGCCGGCACTTCGGGCTCGAGAGAATGCTGAAGGAAAAGCGACGAGAGGTGAAAATGTTTCGCCGACTTCAGATAGTCAAGGTCCAGATCGCGAAGGCGCAGGTTCGCCATCGTTCCCGGATAGGTGAGAATATGGCGCTCCCTGCCATGAGGAAGGATCAGAGTGACGCCGGTGGCGGTGCTATCTTCGCTCACCCGGACCCGGCTTAGATCGACGCCGCTCGCCCCCAGCCGTTCCAGGGCAACCTTGCCCAACGCATCCCGCCCCACTAGACAAATGAATCCAGTGTGAAGACCCAATACGGCAATATTGTGCGCAAGAATAGCCGATGAGCTGCCCAAAGTGAGCTGGAAATCCGTGCCGAGGAGCTCCCTTTCCATCGGCATGACCTCGGGCAACCCATACATGATGAGGTCAAGATTAATTTCACCCGCGACTGAGATGTCCAAATTTTTCATAGAGGCATTTGCCGTCGGGATCGTAAGCCCGAGCGGCGTGAGATTTGAGAATATCCCATGCCGCAGCCAGAACGGCAAAAACTACCCTTCGCGTTTCAGAACATTAAACCAGCACTCGGTCTAACAGTTGGTTCACCGCCCGGTTGCTTTCCATGAATGCGTTACGATGATCCATCGCACCGGCGAGATCTGAGTGCGAGAACGCAATTCTTCCAAAGGTGCCGGCGCGGAGCGCCTGACGCGGAGCAGGATTGCCGTTTAGCCCGAAGAAAAAGCCCGGTTGCGGATTAATAAACGGGTGGCCCCATCGGTTGAGAACGATGCCTGCGATGTCCCGCTTCGCGTCGAAACCCGAAGCAGCGAACATGTCCGTCATCTGCTCACGTATCTGCCGTTCGTATTCCGTGAAAGGGGTCGACAGTAGCTCCGCGCGGCCGCGCATACCCTGCTCGGCCACCGGAAGTCCCGGCTTGGCAAAGTCCACAAAGAAGGTGAGCACCGTGGGAAGATCAGGGCCAACCAGGGGAGTATCCACACCGAAGTTCGCATCCTTACGTACATTTACATAGCGGCCAAACCCCTCGAACCAGCCGCCGCCAGAGATCCCCAGATCATAGAGAAAGCGCCAGTTGCGAACTGCAACGTTCGCGACCAGGTAGGGCGAATAGTGGAACTCGGCGTACGCATTTCGCCGCGATTCGTCCAGGTCCCGCACCACGTGCTTCGTCATCCATCCCCCTCCAGCCATCACTACCGTCCTGGCCTTGATCCGTTGGAGGCGTCCATCCTTTACATAAATCAGCGAAACAAACTCCGACTTGTTTGGCTCTCCTATGTGCTCAACCCGGACTACCGTCGAGTTCAGTCGCAAGCGGACGCGCTGCCCCGGCTGATCCAAGGCGCCGAAGTTGACCGGGTTCTTCCAAACCGCCTCCATGGTCCGTGGGCCATCGATGGCTGCCGGAATCAGCGTTTTGACCAGTAGCCGCGTCATGCCAGAGTTTCCACCGGGAAACATCTGTATGCCCGTCGCCATACTGTTATCGACCGTCGGAATTGTTTTATTCCATTCGTAGATGAGAAAAGCCGACAGCACGTCGGGGCCGAGACCGAATCCTCCTGAGGTATGGCTCGTGGTCAGCAAGCGTATGGTCTCTCGGCTCACGCCGAAAGTGCGCACCTGGTAATCTTCGATGGTCATGCTGTCCAACTGCCGCGAAACCGCGTCACCCGGATAGTCGTAGACCAATGGAGGCGCAACATGCCGGTCATGTTGCAACGCCAGCATCTCCTGGCGGGTGGTTTCTGAGAACGGGGTCCCCTCCAGATTCTTTCCCCAAGGATCCTTAACCCAAATGCCTGGCTGATGGCCGAACTTTGCGCCGAAGAAAAAGCCATACGCAGGTTTGCCGTTGATAGTGCCTTCGCCGTATGCGCTCCTTGATAAGGAGATCTCCGGCGAAGGTCCCTGCCACTCCTGGTACGACTTGAACGCGCCCCAATCCAGGCCCATGGATTGGTAGACCCCGCTTAAGAAGCTGTCAGGATAAGGGGGCTGGAAGTGCACAGATGCCTGAGGGGCATAGAGACGATGCCCATCGACCAGAAACTCGTTGCGTTTTGCCACACCACCGAAAATGCTCGCGTTGTCGAGGACGATACAGTTGCGATTGGCCCGTGTTCGTTGTTGGAAAAATAAGGCCGCAGATAAGCCGGAAAAGCCCCCTCCGACGATGGCACAATCGTAGATCTCGCCGGTGTCAGTGACTTGCGAAGAGATTTTGTCATAGGCGCCATCACGAACTGCATGAGCATTCTGAACCACCGGCTCACTGTTGCCGGCGGAGGTTTTGTAGTCACCCTCGCCGGTGTATCCACTCCAGGCGGCCGCACCGGTCCCATTTCCCTGAGCAAGAAGTTGGAGGGGAGAAGATGTCGTTAACAGCCCGGTTGAGGCAAGCAATGCCCCCTCCAGAAAGTCGCGTCGAGAAATCGACTCACTGAGACCAAGAACCTTGTCCAGGTGCGGGCAG
>CAZSUK010000027.1:0-11807 GCA_964609355.1 uncultured Acidobacteriaceae bacterium
TGTCCCAGCCGAACCTTCGGCCCCACCAGGCATTCTCTCAAGACCGGTCTTCAAAACCGGAAGTGCGCTTCGCCACCCGACTTGCCGAGCTTCCCCCTTCCTGCTCATCGGGGTCAGGATCCAGAGGCGGCTGAAGGCCGCCCTGCCAGCGTCAAAGATGAGCCCGGTATCGGTCTCCCGGTACGCCACCACACCGGGCGGCGATATCCAGCCAATCCAATGCCTGGCCCGTTGCCATGCCCCAATCGCTGCCGGGTTATTCACACTGATGGTTCGATCCTGTTCGATGATCCGCCCTCCGCCCGCAGCTTCTTGCCACTCCAAAGCGTTGCAGGTCAACGATTCAGCCGCATTTCCCTGCCAAACGTAACCCCAGAAGTCCTTTTTGCCTTTGGCGCGCTCACCCTTCTGGATGCGCTCGGCCATGCTCTCGAGTTCGTCCCACGTCCTGGGAGGATGAGCATAGCCGTATTCGCGCAGGAGATCCGTTCGATACTCCAGGCCTCCAAGCGGAACGTTGAAAGGAACTGCCACCAGCTTTCCGTTCACGGAATAATTGCGCAGCAACTGCGGGTCCAGCTGCGCGATTTCGGAGGCAAGGTACGGCTGCAGATCGATCAAATCGGGTTCGAGAATCGGGGTCCAGATCAAATCGACGTTCAGAAGGTCGGGGCCAGAGCCGTCCTTCAGGAGTTTGCGTGCGAGGTCAACATACTCGCGGCTGGCCTCCGGAATCGGAATGTTCGTGACGCGAACGCCTGTTTCCTGCGTGAACCGCTGCAACAGAGCCCGCTCCTGCGGTCGGTCTTCGTTCCAGGAATAGGCATATTGCAATGCCACCGCCTCTCGGGGAGACTGCCGGCAACCAATCAGAGCAATCCCCAGCAGGAAGACCACCCCGCAACTGGCGTTACCTTCCATCAGAATCTTTCTGTTCCTTGAGTTGTCGCTAATGCGGTCCCGCTTCATGTTATACGACCCATCAACACGCAAGGACCCGGCGAGGCACTCACTTCTATCGATCTTTCTGACGAAGCGGGGTCTGTACGAGTGGGTTGGCCCAGCCAAGCTGCAGGGCGAGACGTTCGAGCCGCTTCATCAGCAAATTGCGTTCTGCTTTGGAGACGCAAACAAAGTCTTTCGCCACACGCGGTCGTCGTCGACGCGGTCTCCCAGCCTGAAGGTGCAACGTCCCACTTCGGAGAAACCATGGCGGGTATAAAAACGCTTTGCGCGTATATTGTGATCGAAAACAGTCAGATAGATTTCCGGCGCCTGCTCAGCACATGATGTGTCGATTGCCCACTTCATGAGTTCTTCTGCTACCCCTCTTCCGTGCCACGAGCGAAGGACGTAGATCTGCTGCAGCTCCATCGACCCCGGTTGCGGCGCCGGGGCCGGAGCCGCCAACGGAGAGAGTTTTGCATAGCCGATTGGCTGGTCCTCAATCGCAGCAACGCGCCAGCGAATGGCAGGATTGGTGAAATCGCGCTCCATCTTACCCGCCGGCCCATAGGCTTCGTCCAGGAATTGCTTGAACGGAACCGGATCATACAAATACGCGAACGCCTCGGAGAACGCCTGACGTGCCATCAGGCCGAGGGCTGGAGCAAAGCTCGTCGGGCTAAAAAAACGAATCGTCTCCTTCATTAGACCGTCAGCAACTCTTCGTAAAATCCTCCGATTTCCTGCTCTCTATCGACAAAATGTATCTCCAGAATCCAATGGCGTCGCCGGCCCTCTTCATCAAGCGAGCGCATTGGCAAGTCGCTCTTGGGATGAACGTAAAGCGTCACCTTATCGTCAGCGATTCTTTCGTGAGGAAATTGCCCGATGAGATGTCCAGCGATGGGGCCCCCAAACTCCCAGTTGTATTTCGCAGCGAGCGATTCGACGTAGTGGAAGAATTCGCGGCTGCTAATGCCGGGATGGTCTTTGAAATATTGCTTACCGTCCTCAAATGCAGACTCGATGTCCTGACGCATTTTGAGCTTCAGTGGATCGGAGCCGAGAACGAACGTCCGGCCAAAATCCGCTTCCCACTGCTCGAAGACGGGGCCGAGGTCGAGAAATAGGATGTCGTCTTCACCGATGGTTAGGTCAGGCGGATTCTCGGCGTAGGGAAGGAGCGTATTCTTGCCGGCGCGAACGATTCGCTTGTGCCAGTAGGTCGTGATCCCATATAGCTCTTGAGCAAGAGCGTAGATTTCGGCGTTGAGGCCCTTCTCGGTGATGCCTGGGCGAATCAACCCGCGAGTTTCCACTTCATGAAATAGCGCTGCCGCTCGGGTCTGAGCTTCGAGAAGCTCCGAGATGCGCTGCTCTTCCGTTGCTGCCATCCTCAACTCCGTGAAAGATTTTCCGGCCTTTACATATGGAAACCCGGTCCAGGTACTACTCTAAAAGATATGCGAGGTCCTCGGCCCCAGGTGAACGGAATTGGTCTTGACGCTCAGACTCGCTGCACTCATTACAACAAGCCAGTGGATGTCATCGCGATCAAGATGAAGTGCTGTGGCGACTACTATGCGTGCAAGGACTGCCATGACGCTTTAGCCGGCCATGCGATCGAAGTGTGGCCAAAGGTTGAATGGGATCAGCTCGCAGTCCTGTGTGGGATATGCGGACTACAGCTGACCACGGGGGAATACCTGGAGTGTTCCAACCAGTGCCCCGGCTGTAGCGCGATGTTCAATCCGGGATGCCGAAGCCACTACCATTTCTATTTCGAGCGGTAATCATGGTCCCCTCCTACGCGGTATAGCTCCTACCCAATCCCAGAGCAGATAGACCTTTGCGATAGGTTATGGAGCTGCGATCGGCTGGGAAATGCGCCTCGTCATGCAGTTTCAGGGGCAAATCTTCCGGCCACTGCTGCTCGACGATCTCGATATCTTCCGCAAAGACCTGGTAGTTGAAATCGAGGGTTTGTTCAATGGGTGAGTCCTTGTCGAAGTTGCGGCAGAGTGGCACGAAGAGACGCGTCTTGCGAGCAGAAATCGGAGACGCTGTATTCAAGATGTGAAGCTGGCCGCCGCCCGGAAAAGTAACCGTGAGTTTCGCGGTAAACGGCAGGAAGGTCTCGAACCGTCTGTGCCATTTGAAAGTCCAAGGGGGCCAGATGCTTATATTTGTGCGCGTAGTTGCTGACGGTGCTGATGTAGTCGGCCACAAATCCCTGCTTCGTCATCGTCACCTTGTAGTCCGGCACAACCGGATTGCCTGGCTCGCCGAAGCTCTCTTTGTGAACGAAGGCGAAGTGGCTGACGTCAAGAAATCCCTCGACCTGGCGACCTGCCGCGGCACTAATGTCTACACTGTCGAGACCGACCTGCAGGTAGTCCGCGTCGTACCACTCGTTCATCTCCGGAAGAGTTCGCGGACCATCATCGACCAGGCGAACCCACACCAGGCCATAACGCTCCTGAGCCTGATACATATCGAGCCGCAGCCGAGGTGAGATGGCTCCCCCAGGATGGGCAGGGATGCAGGTGCAGCGACCCTCACGGTCGTAGCGCAGTCCGTGATACTTACAGATGATCTCGTCGCCCTCGACGCGACCAAGACTCAGCGGAGCTCCGCGGTGATAGCAGATATCGCGAGCGGCCGACACAGAGCCGTTGGCGACCCGGTAGACAACGACACGTTCGTCCAGCAGCCGCGTGGCAAGAGGCTTGTCCGTCACTTCATGCGAGTGGGCTACTGGATACCAGAAGGGAGCGAGCGCTCGCCAGTCGGTCTCGGTGAAGCTGCAGTCCCGAGGCAGGGCTCTCGTCAGGCCGGCAGCCTGAAGATCAGAGGCCGGAACAAAGGATCTGGACGTCGCCATGGATCATTATGGCCGCAGAGGTCCATCCGAATCAATCCACAGGTGTCAGAGCTCATCGTGCTGCTCGACGTACTTCCCGATGATCTGGGCAACCTCTTCAAGCAGGCTTTTATCCTGCTCCCTAAAGGCCGCGGGATCGTGGCTGTCGATGTCGATCTCGCCGATGACCTTTCCATGGGCGTAAATCGGGACGACAATCTCCGATTTTGTCTTGATCGAGCACGAGAGATATCGCGGATCGGAGCTGACATCATCGACAATCACCGTCTCACCGGAAGCGACAGCAGCCCCGCAGATGCCCTGAGTCACCGGGATGCGGACGTGCGGGGTCGGATCTCCGACGAACGGCCCGAGTAGCAGAGTGCCGGCATCCTCTGGATCCAGCATGTAGAACCCTGTCCAACTGTATTGGGCAATATCCCGAGAAAGAACCTCGACCACAGTCTGTTCAAGGGATTCGAGAGTAGAAGCGCTCGAAGCCGCGCGGCGGATCTCCGAGAGAAGAGCGGTCATGGAGGGGCTGAGGCTTAATCCCGGCATCTGGGTCAGTGTAACGAAACCGTAATAAAGGCTGCTAATCTGATCCGAAGGTTTTCCGAGACTCAGGCCCGATACATGTCTTCAAGACAACTTGTTGTGCAAGAATGAATCGATTCGTGATCGGTTCGGCATGGAAGGCCGAACGTGAGGAGATTGAACTATGCCCAAGTTGAGCGCACTACGGCTCGCCGCCTGCGTCGCATTATTGACAGGCCTGGCACAAGCTGCGTCTGCCGCTGAAATTCTTATCGTTGACGACAAGTCCCAGCCAGAGAGTTTGACGGTCGCACCAGGTGGGACACTGATCGTCGGTAGCGCGAGCACCCCATTCATCTACAAGGTGCGCCCGGGCTCTACCACTGTTGAGAGGTTCGTGGATGCCAGCGCTGAGGGTGCCGGAACTTTTTTCTTCGGTATGCTTGCCGATGCCGCCACCAACACGTTGTGGGCGTGTCAACTAACCCCTGTGCCCAACACAACGCCGGCAAATCGTCATACCGCCCTGAGGGGCTTTGATCTCTCCACTGGCGCCGAAAAGCTTCGTTGGAACCTGCCTGGGGACAACAGCGTCTGCAACGATTTCTCGATTGGACCGGACAAGGCGCTGTACATCAGCGACACCATTAACAGCAAAATCTACAAACTGCCGGCCGGTGCAAAGAATGCCGAGCTCTTCCTCGAAGATCACGCCCTCTATGGCATTGACGGGATCACCTTTTTGGACGGCACGCTGTACGTCAACAACGTGTTCTCGAACAATCTCTACCGTGTCCCGGTGGACGCTTCCGGCAAGGCCGGCAAACCTATCGATATCTGGATGGATCAGCCCATAAAAGGGCCGGATGGCATGCGCGCAGTCAATGGCAAGCTACTGGTTGCTGAGAATGGCAGTGGGAAGATTTCCGTGATTACTGTCAATGGCGATAAGGCCAGCGTCACCGTCATCAAAGAAGGACTCAAGACACCAACTGCAGTCGAGCCCGCGGGCGACACGATCTGGATCGCCGAACGCGGCGCCGGCAAGGCTGTGTCGATTCCCATGCCGAAATGATAGGGATGATGCGCGAACAAAGTAGAGAGCCGGTCGGGGACCCGGACCTGAATTGAGACAACCTTGACCAAGAAAAAGTCTTCGCTTGATACCACGCCAGATCAATCGCAATCACGCCGGAATCGCGCAAAGACAGTCCGCCGGAGTCTCGTCGAAGCGAGTGAGGCCCAGGATGCGGCACTCCTCGCTCGCGAACTCCGCACCTCGCAAACTCAGCAGGAACTTGCCGTTCTAGTCGTGGTCGAGTTCACTGGAGAACTCCGCAAGCGCAAGCAGCTTAGCCAGGCCGCACGACTTGCCCGCAGCGCGGCTGCTGTCGTAGCTGGAGAAGCCGGGGCAGAAGACGGGGCTGAAGGAGAAGAGGTTCCGTTGCCGGCAGCTCCCAACCTCGACTTCGATGCCGGCCGCGCAGAGTTCGAGGAACTCGCCCGATCAGCCGGTGCGACCATTGCCGCCACCCTCGTCCAGCGCCGCCAGAGGCCCGATCCATCGAGCCTCGTCGGCCAGGGCAAACTCGAAGAAATAGTTGGGGCCGTAGCCTCCACCAACGCCTCGCTGGTGGTCTTCGACCACGATCTCACCCCGTCGCAGCTACGTAACATTGAATCTCGGTTACCCTGCCACGTGATCGACCGTTCACAGCTCATTCTCGACATCTTCGCCCGCCATGCCAGGACCCGCGAAGGGCAGCTCCAGGTAGAACTGGCACAGCTCGAGTACCAGCTACCCCGCCTCGCCGGCCGCGGCCGCGCTATGTCGCAGTTGGGCGGCGGCATCGGAACCCGGGGCCCGGGTGAAACTCAACTCGAGACCGATCGCCGCAAAATCAAGCTGCGCATCGACCACATCAAGACTCAGCTTGACTCCGTCCGACGCATCCGCCATGAGCAGCGGCAGCGACGCGAGGCAGTTCCGGTCCCCGTAGTCGCGCTCGTCGGCTACACCAACGCCGGCAAGAGCACTCTCTTCAACGCTCTCACCGAGGCCGGCGTGCTCGAATCGGCCCGGATGTTTGCGACTCTCGACCCTAAGCTCCGCCAGCTGCAGCTCCCTTCCCGCCGCAAGATCCTGCTTTCCGATACCGTGGGCTTTATCCGCAACCTTCCCCCCACACTGGTTACGAGCTTCCGCGCCACGCTTGAAGAGGTCGAGCGAGCTGAAATTCTTCTCCACGTCCAGGACGTGGCCAGCCCCATCCGCGAAGAGCAGAAAGCGCAGGTTGAAAAAGTGCTGAGCGAACTTGGAGTCTCGAACAAGCCTGTCATCCAGGTCTTGAACAAGGTCGATCTCGTACCGCCGGAGGAACTCGCCCACCTCTCCAGCGATCGCGAAGCAATTCCGGTCTCTGCGCTTCAGCACACTGGGCTTGAGCAACTCATGATTGCCATCGATACCGCGCTGGTAGTCGACCCGCTGGTCGAAGCCAGATTTCGGCTCCCGCAGTCCGAAGGCTCCATCCTCGCCTCACTCGAGGGCGGAGCGATCGTCGATGAAAAACGCTTTGAAGGAAATCTCGTCTTTCTACGAGCCCGAGGACCAGCTTCCCTGCTTGACCGTTACCGCCGCTTCCGTGAGAAACAGGATCCTTCCGGTGTGCACCCAGCAAAACAGACTACCCATTCATCCAGAGGATGATGGGATTGTCAACTTCGGGAAGCTGAACCGGTGTATCCGTGCCGGGCCAGGGCCGCCGCACGTTGACGGTAGAAGTCCGGATCGTCGGGAGTCCAGGTGGGGAGACCGTCGACATATCGATTCATCATGCAGAAATTCGCCGCAATCAGAACAGTGTCGTGGATTTCAAGGTCAGTTGCGCCCTGCCTTCGGGCCTCGGCAATGTCTTCGGCGGTAACCTGCTTCCCGCCCTGTTGCACATGACCGGCGATGTTGAGGAGCGCTTTGAGTTTGGCAGAGATCGGCGCAGTGGAAGGATCGCTCTTTATCTGCAGGACCAACTTCTCCTGCACTTCTGTAGCGCCCAGATAATGGGCAGCCACGGCGCCATGGATGGTTTGGCAATAACGGCAGTCGTTTTGAGCAGAGACGTAAGTGCCGATGAGTTCCCGCTCGGCGAGCGTAAGGGTGCTGGGGCCGCGCATCAGAATCTCGGCTAGTTCACTCATGGGCGGTGCGACTTCGGGGCGAAAGAGCATCGGGCCTCGTGGGCCTGGTACTCCTTCGGGAAGTGGTATGTGTGGCATGGAAGATTCTCCTGATCTGATGGTTTAAGGCTAGGCGGTAACCGTTTCCGGATGCGGCGCCGGCTTCTGCGCAGGAGCATTGATATAGCCTTCGTGCGCCATGTGCGCGCCCATGGGAATATAAGCTTCCTGCTCCTGCGGAGCCCAGGTGGCAAGACCGTCCACGTAGCGGTTGTACATGCAGAAGGCCGCGGCGATCAGGACAGTGTCATGAATCTCGGTGTCCGTTGCGCCTTCCTCGCGAGCACGCGCGATGTCTTCCGTGGTAACGCGTTTGCCGCCTTGCTGCACATGTCCGGCAATGTTCAGGAGCGCTTTGAGCTTCGCCGAAATAGGAGCGGTTTCAAAGTCCCGTTTGATTTCAGAGATCAGCGCGAAATTGCTCGCGAGTTCCGACGTGCCGCCTAAGTGGTGAGCGGCCGCGGCCGCATGACTTGTCTGACAGAAATGACAATCATTCTGGCTGGAAGTGTAGGTGGCAATGATTTCCCGGTCCGCGCTGGAGAGCGTGTTGGGTCCGCGTAAAAGGAATTCGGCCAGGGCGCGCATGGGCTTGGCTGTTTCCGGGCGGAAAGCTAATGGTCCGGTAATTCCTGGAAGTCCGTCTGGAAGCGTGATGTGGGGCATTGGATTCTCCTTTGTTATTAAGCAATCTCAACTGGTTTCGGTTCCGGGACGATGACGATGGCGATGGTTTGGCCCGTGCCGCTTTGAATCTTGTAACGAGGAAGCGCGAACATGAGCAGGCAAGGGATCAGCGCCGGAAGCGCTAGTAGCTGGATCGTGATGGGTCGATAAGAGCCCAGCGTATCGAACACACGGCCAACGAGGACAGGGCCGGCGGCCCCCCCGATGGCGTAGGTAGTCCAGGTAAGTGCGTAGAGGGTGGAGAAGCGCTTGAGGCCGAAGTAGCGGCCAAGCAGGTAGGGTGTGATGTCGCCCTCACTGCCCATGCTGAATCCGATGAAGCCCGCAGCAACAAGGCCCGCGGTCAGGCTATTGGCCACCGACAGCAGCACAATGCCCAGCACAGTCATGAGGAGCATAATCTGCGAAACGCGGGGACCAAAGAAGCGGTCCAAAAAGATCCCAGTGAGAAGGCGTCCGATTAAGCTTGTGGCTCCGATGACTGCAACAGAGTAGGCCGCGCCGGCAGCGGAAACCCCGCGGTCAGTGAGCAGGGCGGAGAGATGCGCGATGGCTCCATTAACGCTGATGGCATAGAGGCAGACCGTTGCCGCAATGATCCAGAACGCTGGGGTCTTGAGGGCCCTACCAACGGGTTCGCCCAGTTCTGTGGAGACGTCCTGATTCTGTTGAGCAACAGGGCGTTCGCGGACGAATGCCGCGGTAAGGGGAAAGCCTACCGCCACGGCGAGCAAGCCGAGGACCAGGTAGGCGGTACGCCACCCGAGGTGAGTGATGACAGCCTGGGCGAGAACCGGAAGCAGCATGGCTCCCACCGCGCTGCCGGCGAGCATGATGGAAAGCGCGAAACCGCGCCGCCGGTTGAACCATGTCGAGATCGCGCGGGAGTAGCCGATGTAAGCAGTCCCGTTGCCGACCAGCCCAATGAGAAAGAACGTGAGATAGAAGTGCAGCAGACGCGGCGTGAGCAATGCGAGCGAAGCATAGGCAGCCGAAAAAACGACAATGCACGGCAGAATAATCCGACGAGGCTTATAGCGATCCAGCAGGAAGCCGAGGCCGGGCGACGCAGCGGCCAGGGTCAGCGCGGCAATACTGAACCCTACAGAGGTGGCTTCGCGATGCCAGCCGAAACTCTGCGCGAGCGGCTTCAGGAAGAGACCGAAGGTGTAAGGCACAATGGCCGCAAAGCTGACCATGAGGCCGAAGAACCCGGCGAGAACGATCTTCCACCCGGGGTAGGCGATCCGGGACTCTTCCAACTGTGTTTCGACGGTCTGAAGGATTGCCTCTTGCATCAGCGGACTCGAGCCTCGGGTGGCGACTTCCTAGCGTGAATGACCGGCTTGACGCTGGCCGGCAATGGAGAACTCAACGATGCAACGTGGCAATCGCGGCCTGGGTCACTCCCGTGTAGCCGTGTTCAACGATGCGGGCCGCTCTTTCGCGATAGATACCGGGGTCCTGAGGAGCCCAGGTACCCAGACCATCGACATAGCGATTGCACATGCAAAAGACCGCAGCAATCAGGACTGTGTCGTGAATTTCCAAATCCGTCGCGCCCAGATCACGCGCCGCGGCGATATCCTCTGAGGTCACATACTTGCCGCCAAGCTGCACCTTTCCGGCAATGTTCAGCAGCGCCTTCAGCTTGGGTGAGATTTTCGCGTCCTCCCAGTCTGTCTTTACTTTCTGGACCAGCGCTTCATCGTGCCCCAGCTGCGCCGCGGCCACTGCGCCATGAATGGTTTGGCAGAAGAAGCAGTCGTTGCGCCACGAGACATGCGTAGCGATCATCTCGCGTTCACCACGCGATAGCGTGCTTTCTCCGCGCAAGAGCACATTTACCAACTCGTTGAGAGGCGCTGCAGTCTCAGGACGAAACGTCATGGGCCCGAGGATGCCCGGAAACTCTCTGCCGAGTTCCTCAGCAATTGGAAGTTGTATATAAGCCATCGATGAAGCTCCGTTCGAAAGGAATACAGCCCCGCCCACAGGCGGAACGCGTCCATCCTACGCGGGTTACGAGCCGTGCGCCTCCACCCAAAGATGGAGAGCGCTCCCTACCGAGCCATTTCGCGGCCTGCCGCTACGACAGTCATGCCTGGGAAGCCAGGGGGAAAGGGGTTCCTTCATTCGGAATGATCTCCGCTCCCCGCTCCAAAAACAGAAACGCCAAATGTCTGCGGATGGCTTCTGCGAAGCGCTGCAGTGTGCATGAAGCAAAAGCTTCTCTGTTCCTACCGATGTGGCGGTTTCTCTTGCTTGCCTAGAAGAGCAGTACTGCAAGGTGGTAGCTCGTAAATCCTGGCCCCTCGTTACCGATATTGCATGAGCCTACTGCCGCGGTGCGGTAGCGCCCTGTGCTGATCTTCTGCTCCAGCACATCGGGCAGCCTGTTTAAACTGGAGGCTTCCCAGCGCATAATGAATTTCGGCCGCAGGCCTCCCGCAGCACCATGGTCCATTGCGCATGTCTCCCGGGCTGCAGCCACGTCGCCCGCCGGCCCGATGCCGCGCTGGTTCAGCAACTGGCCGATGGTAAGTTCAATCTGCGAGGACCCCAGGACGGCGACGGCGGCGGAGAAATCCTCCACCGCCCACAAATATCCTCCCTGGCGCACCATCCCCACACCTATCTCGTTCAGCCGCGGATCGAGAATGTTTGCGCGGTGCCCCGGCGAGTGCATCCACTCCGCCTCCAGCGCCGCGGGAGTTTGTGCAGCCGCCAGATTTTCGGCGACCACGTGAAAATGTGCACCCTCCTGGGCCACGCGCGTATCCAGATCCGCTTCTCCGCCATACTGGTGTGACAGCGCGTGCTGCCCCACCATAAGCTCAGCGTGTTTTTGCGCCGCTCGCGCCAGAGCTGGATCCCACTTGAGCGGGCCAAGGCCCTGTTGAGCGCGGTCCGCGTTGGTCGCTGCCATCAACTGCCTAGCTTCCAGGGATTGGGCGCAGGCGTTACCCAGCGCACCGACGGTCCAAATAGCGCCGAGCAGATAAGCACCGATTAGTTTCCTCATGGGCGGGCCCTCTCTGCATCATTCAACCCGATCGTGGGACCTGTCCCCCTCCCACGAAAGATGTAAAGATGCAGGTCCATGTAGGCACAGGATCTTCCGGGTTGCTATCGGCGTCCACGACCTCCACCCCGCCCCCTGGCACTTAGCTGACGTTTCTGGTCGGCCATCGAGGCGGAGCCACATCGGGGACATCCCGAGCACGTAGGGCGCGAATCTATCAGCATTGGCATGTGTGCAGCGGCCGACCGACCCTACATCCACGCTTGGCAGCATTTGAGCCAAAGGCTACTCGTCCGGGAGGCCGACTCTTCGGCCATGTGGCTCAAGTGTTGTGGCCAGTGAGTGCGTTGGCGATTACGCCTCAATCCGCCCATACCCTGTTCTACTCGGTTCGGAGTGCTTTCATTGGATCCAACCGGGAAGCACGCCAGGCGGGAGCCAGACAGGCCAGAACCGCAACCGCCAGCAGCGTCGCAACGACGCCGGACAGAACCACAGGATCGAGAGGCTTCA
>CAZSUK010000028.1:0-10410 GCA_964609355.1 uncultured Acidobacteriaceae bacterium
GCGTAGCCATCCGGTCTCCGACATCGAGCAGGGCTACATTTCAACCGCGTCGTGCATTTTGGCGAACAACTCGATGAAGCTGGGCCGAAGCCTGGCGTGGGATCCAGAGAAGCAGCTCGTGGTCGGAGATTCCGAGGCAAACGCACTGTTGAGCCAGGAATATCGAGCGCCTTACACGCATCCCGAAGCTTAGGACAGACTTGCAATCGCGGTTTGAGGTCTAACCGACATTCATGGCCTCCGGTTCTTCTTCGTCCATCATCGGTATGTATCGGCGCTGATCTAGGTGCTTGCCGCAGTAGCAGCAGAACATCATGCCGTTCTCACGCGGCGTACCGACTTCTACGTTCAAGGCGTTGCCGCATGAGGTCTCTCACATCTCGCCATCGTCGGTTTCTTTCCAGGTGCACGCGGTTTGAGGTTTCGTCATACCCTGCTCCATTGAGAGATTGCCACCTGAGCGATTGCAGCCGGCCCTTCGTTCGCAAGCCGTAAATGTTCTACCTTGCACTGCAAACACCCGTCATCGAGCCAGTTCTTACCGGGTCAGTCTACCGTGCCCCTTTTCGCATTCTTTGAAGAGTATCGTGCAGTCTTGCATCTGCTCTGGAAGTTGAGGGTTCGTGGTTTCAGGTTTTGACATTGATCTTTTCCCTAATCTCTACCGCCAGTCGTCCGCGATACAGATGACGGTGCGAAATTTCTCGTCCATATCGCAAGGCGTCAATGATGTCCTCAAGCTTGTGGCATTGTCCCAAAGAGCTTCACAATCCTCAGCGCAGTCAACAAGACCATCGGCAGCAGTTCGGCTCTCCCAAGAAGCGGTTTTTGACTCAGACATGGCCTTTCTCCTTAAACCATTTCCGAATCCAGTGGCAGACGGGACGATTACCTACTTGAAGATTAGCCGCGATGAGCCCGCTGTCTGTCATCTATTTCTTATTGAAGCAATTTCCATCACTCCATCAGGCACTTGTCCGAGTAACCAGCTTTCGGACAAAATGGCCAAACGCCGAATTGAGGGACCTCACCGCATACCCGCAGCTACGAACACTGGAAAACGTTCCGTTTCTGGCCGTCCTGGATCTTTCACTTTCGTTATAACCTCCCGTCTCCCCCGTCTGCTCTTGGCTCTTGGCGCATCCAACTTTTCGGCTTGGTCCGTGGCCGATTTTCACAGCCCTCCAACCGGAAAATATGTATCGTGCCCCGGTATTACCCCTGTCCCGTCGGAAGCTGAAAATTGAGATTGATATCCATGCGTATAGCATAAATGGCCGTTTTAACAGCTCGTGGCGTTGTTTCTGTTTGGAGTTACGGGCAGTATTATCGATGCTGCAATCGGCGAGCGCATGGTCGTAATCGTCCCGTTTGATGTAGAGATTGGCTCTATGGTCTAGGGAGTCCGCTAAAGGGAGGAAGTCTCCGGTGTCCTTCTTCAGGGCTATCGACTGCGTGTAATCTTACCGCACCTGATTTGTCGCGTGTCTCTTCCTTCGCCATGGCACGGTCATTCCAGAGGGCTGCGTCCTTGGGACTAAGCGCGATGGCGTGATCGTAATCTGGAATCGCACTGGAGTAGTTCTTGCGCTCGAAATAGGCCTCTGCGCGGTCTGCGTAGGCCCCATGCAACATGGACATTGATTCGCCGGTAGTGGGCGTCTACCGCGGTAAGGATCTCGTCTATGCGGCTCGGGTGCGAGCTCGACCTGTCGGGCCTCAGCGAGGAAAGTCGAACCGCTCGAGCAATGCCTGAAAGCGGGGATCGGACCGCAGATTGTCGATTCGGGGGTCAGTTTTCACAAACCACATGATGCCCATGTCTCTTTCACGGTAGGCTTTTTCTAATAGCTCGATTGCGGTGTTCTTCTCGCCTAATCCAGCATTGATACTTGCGAGCAGGTATGGAGAAACATACCCAGTGCGAGATTTGCGCTCTAGATCAAGAAGGATCTTCTCCGCTTCAGGTCTTCGTCCAGTCATCGCATAGGCGTGCGCCAGGGAAGCACTGGGGTCCTGATCACCACCCGACATCGCGACCGCTTTCTGGTATTCGGGAATTGCTGCATCCAGTCTCCCGGACCCCTCGTAGCCAACCCCGAGAAAATGGCGTTCGATCCAGTCATTAGGATCCGAGAGCACTCCTTTTCGGCTCGCTTCAATCAAGTTCGGATAATCTCCGAGCAGAAAATATACAGATGATTCCGTGTTAGCGAAACTATCGCTAGGATTCAGTTCGCGGGCGCGCGTGATCTCAGCCACCGCCTCGTCGCGCCGGTTAGTCCAGGCAAGATAACGTGCGTGGTACGCGTGGGCGCAATCGTAACTAGGGGCAATCGCGTTTGTGTACTCGAACTCCCGTGCGGCGCCTGGCCAATCTCTCTCATACTGCCATTTCAGCATCCCAAGCGTTGTGTGGGCTTCCGCGTTGGCGTTATCCAGGCCCAAAGCTTTTCGTGCCGCTTGCATCCCCAAGCTATAGCCGTCCTGTGGCGACAAGCTCCTGAACGAAGCCATTTGCAGGTACGTATTCGCCAGTCCAGCGTAGGCCGGCGCAAAACCGGGATCTTTTCGAATCGATTCTTCGAAGTACTGCTTTGCGGTATCAAGGGGTTGACGCATTGAAAAAAGCGTCATCAGATAATAGTGTCCCCTCAGGTAGTCGTCATAAGCCTGCGGGTTTACAGCGGGCGCCGAGCCGAGCCGGGCCACCTGCTGGGACGTGAGCTTGATGCGAACCTGTTGCGCGATCGACTGCGCGATTTCCCTCTGCAGACGGAGGATGCTGCCTAATGGGCGTTGGTAATCTTCGCTCCACAGATGCCGGTCATTCGGAGCGTCCAGCAATTGCACCGTCACGCGGACCTCGCCGCCCTCACGGACGATCGAGCCTTCCACGATGTCATCCACCTTTAGCTCACGCGCTATTTGCGGCAGGTGTTTCCGGGTGCCCTTGTATTCCATTACCGATGTGTGGGAAATCACTCTTAACGCCTGGATCCGCGATACTTCCGTGATCAACTCATCGGTCATCGCGTCGGCAAAGAATTCTTGTGAGGGGTCGCCGGAGAGATTCTGAAGCGGCAAGACGGCAATGGAGCGGGGAGCCGCCACCACGCTTCCGGCGCGGCGGTGCTGCCATGCCATCCAGCCGGCAATTGCGGCCAGGCAACAAGCGCATAGGGCAGCGATCAGGCTAATGCGCCACCTGGTTTTCGAGGGGATCGGTATCGCCGGGGGGACCCCTGCCGTCGCCTGGGTGCCTGCATCGACCCTTCTGGTATCCACCTTGATCGGTGGCGGCTGAACTTCTTCGACCTGCGCGATAAATCGATATCCCCGGCGCGGCAGCGTCTCGATGTATTTCGGGGTCTGGGTCGAATCGCCCAAAGCTTCACGAATGCGTGCGACGGCATTGTGAAGGCTGTGGTCGAAATCGACAAAGGTATCCACCTGCCAGAGTTGGCTGCGAAGTTCCTCTCGAGTTACAAGATTGCCGGCGGATTGAACGAGTATCGCGAGCACCTGGAGAGGCTGGCCTTGCAGGCGAAGCTTTATCCCGCGCTTTCGCAATTCGCCTGCAAGCAGATCAAGTTCATAGGTGTCGAATCGCAGAACACGCGCGGCTGGAGGAGCCGAGGAGGACATACAGACACCTAAATTGTCCACAGCCTATCACAATTGTGAGTTCTGGAGATCTTTCTTTACCGGCGCGGAAGTCTCTCCAAAACAACAACCTACGAATGGAGAAAACTTTGGGGAGGAATGGAGACGGCAAGCATTGATGGGCAACCATGCCGGGCTTACATTGCGCACTGTGACGGATGCACCGAACTTGCCTGCGCCCAATCACAAAGCAAAACCGAGAGGACAAAGCTATGAAGACTGGAATAAGGACTCGCGTTTACACCTCAACCATGTGCATCCTGCGTTTGGGACTGCTGAGCACTCTTGCCGCGGCTGGGCCGCTGCTCGCACAAGCTGCCCCGGCCAATTTGGTGCAGATCGTTCGCCAAGCAACAGAGCGATTTAGTGACGTGAACGCGGCTACGGCAGCCGGTTACGCTCCAGCCTATGGCTGCGTTACCGGGCCGGATATGGGCGCTATGGGCGTGCACTATATCAATGGCGCCCTAGTGAGCGGTGGGGAGCTCAACGCCAACGAGCCGCAAGCGCTGATCTACGAGCCGGTGGGCAACGCCATGAAGCTGGTCGGGGTGGAGTACATCGCTCTCGCCGAAAACTGGCTGACGGCGCACCAGCAGGCTCCCCCCGTACTTGATGGTCAGTTGCTGCAATACATAGGCACGCCGAACCGCTACGGCTTGCCGGGCTTGTTTGAACTGCATGTCTGGGCATGGCGCGATAACCCCCACGGTGCGTTCGTGGACTGGAACACGCACGTGACATGCGAAAAGCAATAGATCCGCACCTGTACAACAACCTTATGTACGCCGCGGCCGGGTATCTGATTGAACTGCAGTCCGGAAAAACATGGGAGGAGTTCGTCAGGCAGAGAATCTTAGATCCGCTCCAGATGTACTCCACCAGTTACACCATTGCAGACATGCTGAAGCGCCCGGAATTCGGCGTCGGGTTTGCCGAGAGGCGTGATTCCTTTGAGCTTTACAGGATTCCGTACTACGAGGAACAGTCGGGCGTCGCCCCTTGCGGAGCCATCGTTTCCAACATTGAAGATATGTCTCATTGGTTGATCGCGCTGATGAATGACGGGAAATACAACGGCAAGCAGGTGCTTCCGGCGGAAGTGTTGAAGGCCACTCTGCAGCCGGCCATCGGCGATCCCGAGACCGCCAACGAAAGCCGGGGTTGGTTTGAGATCCTCGATCCGGCCTACGGCATGGGGCGGGACATCGCGTCCTACCGGGGGCACCTTATTACCTATCACGGCGGTGCTATAGGTGGCTTCTTCTCGCAGATTTCGTTCATGCCGCAGAACCACATCGGCGTCATTGTTTTTGAAATTGGGAGCCATAGCCGGCAGCTTTACGACATCGTCAGCTATAACGTTTACGAACGATTGCTGGGCATGGAACAGACTCCGTGGAGTGAACGCCTGTTCGAGATCCGGCTGAAGAACAAAAAGGCGGGGACCGAAGCGCGGGCGAAAGCCAACGAAGGGCGGGTTCCAAATACTGAGCCGTCACACGCGCTCCAGGACTACGCCGGGGCTTACGAAAACCCCGCTTATGGCGTGATGACCGTCGGACTGAAAGACAACCAGCTTCAGTTCAACTTTCATAAGATGCAATTCCCCATGACGCGCTTCCACTATGACCGTTTCGACACGCCCGATGACGAACTGTATGGCAAGTGGTCGGTGAACTTCCGCACGAATCCGCAGGGTGATATTGCTCAAGCCGTGATTTCCCTGGATCAGGCAGAAGCCGTATTCGTCCGCAGGCCTGATACTATCGACCCTAAGTTGATGTCTCAACTCGCCGGCGAATACGAAACGCCCGGCGGCGGGAAGATTCAGGTCACTCTAGTCCCAGGCGGCCAACTGTCGCTGGTTTGGCCCGACCAGCCAGCGATCCCGTTGCGCCCGGTAAAGGCTCTGACATTCCGGACCCCCCAGTTCGCGGATACTGCGTATGAGTTCGTCACGGAGAACGGGCAGGTGAAGGCTCTTAAAAGGCGAAATCCGTCCGGCGAATACACGTTCCCGAAAAAGTAGCAGCCGCGGCGCCGCCCGGCTCGGCGGCCGCCGTGTCGCGCCTCACCTCGGGAGTTGGCCGGATTAGGAGCGATAAGCATCCGCCAGTGTTTACTAATGAGTCTGCCTTCACTTGGCCGTAAAACCGGCATCTCGGACAGGTGGCGTCGCCTTTCCGGTGAACCGCCTGCAAAGCTCTATCTCTGAACGTAGCAGGAGGGCGCGGGTGGGTCTGGCGTATTCCCAAAACTCATGATCCACGCATTGCTCAAAGCAATGCGTGGGTAAAACATATTCATAACCCCTTCAAGGTCACCATCACGCTGACCATTACACAGCAACAGCACTTGAAACATCCTTGCCGTAACACCGGCAGAAACTTTAGAGTTCAACCAACTTAGTTGGAGGGAACATCTAGTCCCCCCTTGAACACAAGTGAAAGCCGTACTAATTTTCAAGCATGATAGGAAATCTGAACGTGGGCATAATTCGCGAACCGTATTCTGACTTCGCGGAGTTAAAGCGTCGAAGAGGCGAACTACTCGACAACCCGCCTGAGCCGGAGCCCGAACCGCCGCCCCAACTGCTCCCTACATCCGCAACCGCCCGCGAAGTTCCATCTGCCGTCTCTCGCACCTTCACAACTTCCAACAAACGGAGCCACTTATGCCCAAAAATCAAGTCAGCGACCCCATCACCGATCAGGAAGTAGCCTTTGCCCACCTGGTTCTCTCTGGAACCATGACCGACCGCCGTGCCGCCGAAGCCGTCGGTCTTAACCCCGACACCGCCGCCTACACCAAAGCCAAACCCCGTGTCCGCACCTATATGCTCGAGCATCGGGCCGGCGTGCATGAACAGCTCGTGCAGCAAGAGACCGAGGGACTGCGCCGGCTGAACCAGGGCCGCGAGCAAGTCCTGGCCAGGCTCTGGGAAATCGCCAACCTGGACCCCGAAATGACTCGAAACAGCGCTTCCGCCCAGATCAAGGCCCTCTCCATGATCGTCGCCATCGAAGGCCTGATCCCCTCTGGAACCAACGACCGCCGCACTGGCTCCGCCCAGAACAAATCCGCCGTTCCGCAAATCGATACCCCCGCCTGGCTTCGCGAGCAGCACGGGAAAACTACCGGCCTCCAGCCCGGCCCCAACCCTGTCCGATACGAAGATGGGCCTGGCGTTCCCGATCTCCCGCCCGGCGAGGCGGCGGACGCGCCTGCGTACCCCGGCCCTGACGTTGACTCCAGCGAGTTCATCCTCGCCCGCTCCTTTAGCCCCGCGGAAACGACCCCGTCGGCGCCTCATGCCCCCGTGTCCGCTTCTGCTCCAGACAACCGGGTCCCTTCCTCTATAGAAAAGACCCCCTCTACTGGCGCCTGAGACTCTAAAGGAAACGCACGCATTGCCAATGCACCCAAAAGGTCAAAAAGGATCGAATTTTATCAAACTTTACAAAAATCCAGGACTGCCCCGATTATTTGACTGCTCCCGTTCCTGAGACAGATCCTTCGTGCTCGCACCCGGATCGGCCACCGAACCAGGCTATTCTGGCTGAATTGATTTCAGATGGAGGCTCCGTTTGACCGCGCCACGCAACGTTCGAACGACCGGAGCCAGGCGTCCGATATGAGAAGGGTGTACGATCCAGACTCCTTGCTCGGACAGGAAGTCGGCGACCCTTACTATTTTCAGATCTTTTCGGAACTCGGACCCACGCAAAACCTGGGGCATGACCAGAGCCAAGCCTACCCCCTGCGACACCAGCGACAATTGCAGTTCATGTCCTTCGACCTCAACCGCAACCTTGAACGGGAGCCGCTGTGCTGCTAATGCAGACTCTATCGATCGACGAGTTCCACACCCATTCGGATGCAGGATCCATCCATGCGATGAGAGCTCTTGCAGTGTTGGACCAGGCGGGAATGGTGTGGTTTTTGCGGCGACCACAGCAAAGGATTCTGAGCCAAGATAGTCCGCGAGGAGCGCCTCCGGTGGAGTTTCGCTGCGCGGCAGCATCAAGGCTGCTGCATCCAGCGTTCGGCTCATCAATTGTTCAATCAGGAGAGCCGACCATCTCGAAAAGGCCTGAATGCTCAGCTTAGGATATTCCGCGCGCAGGCAACAAATCGATTCCGTGAGGACAGCTCCGCCCAGGCTGCGGGCGACTCCGAGCCGGAAGTTACCGGAAGGCTCTCCGTCATCGACCACAGCAGCCTTCAAGTCGCTAACCGAATTCAAGACCTGCTTGGCAAAGGTGTAGGTCTCGAGTCCAGCTCGCGTCGGCTGCAAAGGTCGCGTCTTGTGGTCGAGGAGAGGAACACCCAGTGCATCCTCCAGGCTGCGCAGCCGCCTGGTAATTGCCGATTGCGTCACGTGCAGGCTGGCAGCAGCTCCTATGACCGAGCCGTAATCGATCACGCCGACGAGCGCTTCGAGATCGTAGAAATTCATTTATCTTTTATCTCTCCAGATATATTGATATTAAACCGTATGCATCGATCGCAATCTTTTGCCATCCACCCTTGGGACGCTTGGCCGGTATAGCAGAAATTATATGCTCCTCACGCATATACAGTATTCATAACAATCGTGAGTCGCAATACACAAGAGCGGATCCAATAGCTAATATCCAACATGCCCGCGCATGAATGGATGACCGCCGATTTGGAAAGATGCGATGGTTGATTGCCGTTCACCTGCACGGCGCAGCCTCGATGTGACCAATTTATGTGGATTGTTCGCCTCGCCCTCAACAGGCCCCATACATTCATCGTTCTGGCGCTACTCATCTTGATCGTGGGTCCGGTAGTCATCCTAAGCACTCCAACCGACATTTTTCCCAACATCAACATCCCTGTGATCGCAGTCGCATGGACGTACACCGGACTAAACGCTGAAGACGTCGAGACACGGTTGACCACTCCTTACGAAAAGGTGCTGACAACGCTTGTTGACAATATCCAGCACATCGAGTCAACCAGCTACAACGGCGAAGCAATCGTCAAAATCTTTCTGCAGCCCGGCGCCAGCCTGGACACCGCAAACGCCCAGGTCGTTGCCGCGGGTGGTTTTGTTCAGCGCTTTCTGCCGACGGGCATTCAGCCTCCAGAGATCATTAACTTCAGTGCCTCCAGCGTACCGATTCTGCAGTTGGGCCTTTCCGGAGAGGGGATGTCCGAGCAACAGCTGAACGACCTCGCCCTGAACTTTCTGCGCACGCAATTGATCAGCGTTCCTGGCGTCGTGATTCCCCTTCCCTATGGAGGAAAGCAGCGCCAGGTCATGATCAATATGAATCAGAACCTGATGCAGGCAAAGGGTGTCTCGCCATCGGATGTGCTCAATGCGGTGAATGCCCAAAATCTAATCCTTCCATCGGGCACAGCCAAAGTAGCCGAAAGCGAACTGGACGTGCGCATGAATGTTTACCCACGCACGGTCGCAGAGCTAAACGATGTCCCAATCAAACAGGTGGGTAACACGACCATCTACTTACGAGAGGTGGCTACCGTAAGCGATGGCTTCGCGGTACAGACGAACGTAGTGCGCCAGGATGGGAATCGAGGTGTCCTGATGAGCATCCTCAAGGCCGGCAACGCGTCCACGCTGGACGTCGTTTCCGGCATCAGGAGCTTATTGCCGCGCGCCGCATCAACCTTGCCTCCGCAGTTAAAAATCACACCCATTGCCGATCAGTCGGTGTTTGTCAGGGGCGCGATCAGCGGAGTTGTCCGTGAAGCCATCATTGCCGGTTGCTTAACCGGCGTCATGATCCTGCTGTTCATCGGGAGTTGGCGCAGCACGATCATTATTGCCATCTCCATCCCTCTCTCAATCCTGACCTCACTTATCGTACTCAGCTTCCTGCACGAGACGATCAACATCATGACTTTAGGCGGCCTTGCGCTGGCAGTCGGCATTCTGGTCGACGACGCGACGGTCGAAATCGAAAACATAAACCGCATCCTCGAAGAGGGACACGAGACCGACATCAAGCAGGCGATTCTCGATGGCGCACAGCAGATCGCCGTTCCCGCTCTTGTCTCGACGCTTTGCATCTGCATCGTGTTCATGCCCCTCTTCTTTCTTGGCGGCGTCGCCCGCTATCTATTCGTTCCATTGGGAGAGGCGGTCGTTTTCGCCATGCTCGCGTCCTATTTGCTTTCCAGAACGCTGGTGCCGACGTTGGTGATGTTCTTGCTCCACCGCAACGAGGATGAGGGAGATTCCCGCAAAGTATTCTCGCGCTTTCAGAAAGCATTTGAGCGACGCTTTGAGCGCCTGCGCGCCATCTATCGCGATCTCTTGACACAGGTTGTACTACATCGCAGAAGTTTCATCCCGATATTTCTCGTACTTTGCCTCTGCACGTTTCTTATTGTTCCCTGGCTGGGACAGGATTTCTTCCCTCAATCAGACAGCGGGCAGTTCATTCTGCATATGCGCTCCAAGACCGGAATGCGCATTGAGGAGACTGCCCGCCTCTCGGATCTGGTTGAGAACTCCATTCGCCAAGAGATACCAACGGCGGAGATGGACAACATCCTGGATAATGTCGGCTTGCCGTACAGCCCTTTGAATACCATGCACTCAACGTCAGGTGTTCTTGGCGCCAATGACGTCGACATCCTGGTGTCGTTGCGCGAAAAACACCACGCGACCGCCGACTACGTCGCGAGTCTGCGGCAACGGCTTGCGGACGAATTCCCCGGCGTTACCTTCTACTTTTTGCC
>CAZSUK010000029.1:0-11259 GCA_964609355.1 uncultured Acidobacteriaceae bacterium
CAACAGGGGCATTTTCGTTCGCGGCGCTTTTTTGGCGGCCGACTTGGCGCGCGATGGCGCTACCCGCGGTGCTTCGCCTTCCATCTTGCGAAAGTGCGGCGGCCAGGGTGCGTCGCCCAGTCCCGCGGCCTCGTCGTTGGCCGCCAGTTCCAGCAATGCCTCAAGCGAACCTGGCGCGGTGTTCATGCTCGCGTGCGGATCGCCGATTTCCGCAAATCGCGATGGCATGGTGAAGACGGTGAAGTCCGCCGGCTCGGAGTCAGGTACCTCATGCCAATGGAGAGGCGCGGATACGCGAGCGTCGGGTAAGGGCCGCACGGAATAGGCAGAGCAGGTGGTGCGATCTTTTGCGTTCTGGTTGTAGTCGAGGAACACCCCGTGACGCTCCTCTTTCCACCATTTTGAGCTGGCCAACGTGGGCACCCGGCGCTCGACTGCGCGGGAAAACGCCAGCGCCGCGCGGCGTACTTCACTGAAGGTCCAACGCGGCTCGATACGCACATTCACGTGCATTCCGCGTGAGCCGCTGGTCTTTGGCCAACCGCGCAGGCCAAGCTCTTCGAGCAGGGCCTTCACCTCCAGGGCGACTTGCCGCACATCGGCCCAGACCACTCCCGGCCCTGGGTCCAGATCGACCCGCAACTCGTCCGGGTGATCGAGATCCGCCGAGCGTACTGGATGCGGGTGGAGCTCCAGACAACCCAGGTTCACGATCCATGCCAGCCCGGCAGCGTCATCCACCACCAGTTCTTCCGCCGTTCGGCCGGAAGGAAACGAAAGAGTGATTGTTCGCAACCATGATGGACGATCAGTGGGAGCGCGTTTTTGATAAAACGCTTCGGCCTCGGCGCCATTCACGAAGCGCTTGAGCACGATGGGACGATCCTGGATTCCCTGGAGAGCACCCGGCGCGACGGACTGGTAATAACGGACAAGGTCGAGTTTCGACAGCTTGGCCTGCCGGGAAAAGTAGAGCTTGCTGGGGTGTGTTACGCGGACTTCGCGCCCGTCGATGGAGAGCACCTCTGGGGCTTCTTCTTTGCTCACGAAAACAGGCTACACGAAACCTTCGCCCCGGCGCTCAGCCGAGAAACTTCGAGCGTTCCACGTCTGTCGGCAGTGGGCAAACATCATACCGGCCGGTGAGCCAGTAGCGGTTGCGGGCGAAGAGTCCATAGGCCGCGTTACGGAGAAAGGGTGGCGTTGCCCGCAGCAAATATCCGAGAACGCGTAAGCGGCCGCCCACGCACAATAGCAAATTCACTGTTACATCAGATTTCGCCAACAGTCTCTCTTTATCCGAGCCGAAATCGAGCACCAGGTAGACGCTGTTGTTCTTGAGCATTGTCTCGTGGTCGATGCCATGCCGGCTCAAAATGACCGCTGCCAAAGGAGATTGCTGGGGTACGAAGCGGAAGCGATCGGCATGATCCCGCCGAACCACCCCTTGCACTGCGCGGTTGCATAGGCCGCACAAGCCGTCGAAGAGCATCAACGTACGGCCGTGCGCCTGCTCGCTGAGCACGCTTTCGCTTATGGGTGCGCTTACGGCCATATCTTCTCCGCCAGCCATATTACCCTGTCCATCGCAAGAAAAAAGACGCAACAGTACCCTGGCGATAGTGACATTTGCGGTTACTAGTGTCCTCAACCAAATGGTTGATTTATCAGCGCTTTGCTCGTTCCAGCTCGAAAATGGTCGCGTAGACACGCGCATACGCTTCCACCATAGTTGCGATCGAGAATCGCTCCTCGACTCGTCTTCTGCATGCAATGTCCTCAAGGGTAGGCACTGCTTCGAGCGCCTTCACGGCTCCGGCAACGTCATTCACCAGAAATCCCGTTACGCGGTGCTCGATCACCTCGCGGCAGGAACCAAGATCCATCGCAATCACCGGAACCCCCGCCGCGTTGGCCTCGGCCAGCACCAGCCCAAACCGTTCCGGGATGGTATTCAGGTGAAGCAGCGCGAAAGCCTTGGCAAACAGGGCATTCTTCTCCTCCACGCCCACCGGGCCCAGGTAGCGGATTTGGTCGTTTAGGTGCGGCTGAATCTTATCCTGAAAGTAAGGTGCGTCCTGCACGATGCCGGCGATGAGGAGCCGCCGTCCACTTTGCCGGGCGGTTTCGATTGCCAGATGCACGCCCTTGTCTGGATGAATGCGGCCGATAAAGATGAGGTCCTCTCCCGCCGTTTTGCGTAGCGGGTAGAGTGCGAGGTCGATTCCGTTGTAGACCGTTGCCAGGTAATTGAGGTCCGGAGCACGGTCGGAATCGCTGATGGAAACGAAATATCCGTCGCGGTACTTGTCGTAGACGGGCATGATGCGGGGGGAGGAGAAGCCGTGGACCGTGGTCAAAACCGGCGTCTCTACCAGCCGGGTATACGCCAGGGCCATGAAGTCATAGTGGCTATGAATGAGGTCGAACCGCTGGGCGTGCTCAAAGACCTCGGAGATATGCAGGTATTCGGCTACTTTGGGATCGATCGACCGATCCTCTTCATAGCCACGGGCGACGACTGCATGGAGATGGGCGCGGGTGAGGGAATCGGCGGTGGCGAAGAGAGTCACATCCCAGCCCAGGTCAACCAGGCCTTCGGCTATGTTGCCGGCCACTGTTTCCCAGGCGCCGTATTGGCGCGGCGGCGTTCGCCAGGCAACGGGTGACAAGATAGCGACTCTTTTGTTCAATAGCGGTCCTTACTAGGCCATGGCCGCCAACACATCGTCCAGAGCAACGGTGGCAAAGCCGGTGGCTAGATCGGCGAGCCCGTAAGGAATGATCAGCTGGCCCTGGTGCAACATGGCGCCGCAGGAATAAACCACATTGGGCACATAGCCTTCGCGCTCGCTCGGCTCCGGCGTCATGATAGGTTCGCGCAACCGGCCGAGGACTTTCGAAGGCTCCTCCAGGTCGAGCAGGAAGGCTCCAATGCAGTACTGGCGCATCGGCCCTACTCCATGGCTCAACACCAGCCAACCGTCCTTGGTCTCAATCGGCGATCCGCAGTTGCCGATCTGTACCAGCTCCCAGGGAAACTCCGGCTTGAGCAGCAGCTGGCGTTCATTCCAGAAGTGAACGTTGTCGGAACGCATGAGGAAGATGTTCTGGTTGTCCTGGCGCGAGATCATTGCGTACGCCCCATTCACCTTCCGCGGAAACAGCGCCATACCCTTGTTCTCCGCCTGCGAGCCGTTCAGAGAAATGAACCGGAAGCGAAGAAAGTCGGAAGTCTCAAGCAGTTCCGGTACGATGACCCTGCCATCGTAGGCAGTAAAGGTCGCAAAGTAAATGTGCTCGCCATTGTCCCGTTGGAAGCGTACAAAGCGGGCGTCCTCAATGCCATTCCGTTGCGAGGGAGTGGAAGGGAAGATGATCCGCTCAGAAAGGTCTTGCTCCGGCTCAAACTGGACTTCGTAGTTGGAGCGTGCGAGCATCCAGATGCTTCGTGCCAGGATCTGATCGTCTCCCGCTTCTCCGTGGGATTGATCGGAGTTTTCGAGTTCGGCGGCGAGGGCGTCCCGCAAGGCCGCCTGGGTAAACGAACTCCCCAGCCTTTCCAGAACCCGGCCGGCAAACCCACTTTCCAGTCCGAGTTCCCAGAGCTTTCGCTGGAACAGGGGTCCTTCATAAATGGGGTTGGCGATCTGCCGCGGCTCAGTAAGTAAATTGCCGGCCGGATCCACCTCAATTCGAAGATCGCGATGGATGATTCCGCAGCGAAAGGTGATCGAAGAGATGTGACCCTCGCCGGTAGCGCGCAAGCTGATGATGAAACGCACAGCGCCCGCCGGCACCCCGGTCTGGTCAGGGTGCTCGACCATCGATGGGCTGAACAGGGCCGCCGATTCGAGCGAGTATTCCGACAAAAAGTAGGAGCCGATGAGGAGCCGCCGCTGCTCGGAGATGACTGCGTTTGCCGGCATGAGTTCCCGTAGCTGTTCGAAGCGATTCAGAAATCGCAGCCACAAATAAAGGTGGCGCTGAGAAAAGTCTGCCGTAACCTGTTCCAGCAGCAGGCCAACCGTTGGATCCGGAATGGCCATGACTCTGTCAATGATCCCCCGCATGCGTTGCGCATTGCCGGGGTCAAATCGGCGCAGTAGAACGCGTGACGGATCTGGTCTCAGAACAGTTTTTGAACGCTTTAGAGGAATTGCCAGTGCAGTCCCATTGCCCATCGGGGTCCCATTTCTCGTGGTGTAGCTGCTCTTAGTGGATCACAGGCTACGTGGTGTTTGGGCTGTATTCGCTGCCTCTCAATAGAAGAGGCGCGCAAGCGTGCTGTTCCGGTACACACCCGGGTCAGGATCCCATTAACGTATCGAAATAGGCAATGAAGGGTAATCCGCGGTAGTGATTGGCTGCCGGAAGCTGGTCAGCATGTTCTGCGCCTGACGCATCTCAACCAGCGAAAGCAGAAAGGCCAGCGTAGACTCCGCTCCCTGGTTCCCATTCACCCGGTCGACATGCAATCCATCGCGGCAGCCTCCGGTCTCTGGGACGTAGAGCTCGAGGCCAAGATCGTTGCCCCCAATGAACCAGTCAAAGGCGTGTTCGGCCTGTTCGTACCAGCGCAGATCCCCGGTGGCCCGATGGGCTTCGAGACAAGCGGCGACGGTTGCCTGGGCCTCGATCGGCTGCTGGTCGAAATTGGCCCGTGCGCCGCCGCGATGATAGAAGCCGTTGCTGCCGATCGGCCGCAGATAGCCCTGGGTAGTGGTTTGCTGCTCGATGAGCCAGCGAAGGGTTTCGAGGCCGCGCGTCAACACCGCTTCCTGCCCTGTGGCTCGGCCGCTCACAATCAACGCGTGCGACAGTCTTGCGTTGTCATACGAGAGCTCTTCCTCAAACCAGTGCCAGTCGGCATGGGCATGCCGGTCGTAAAGCTCCATCAATTTCGCCGTCAATGTCTCACGCACCAGGTTCACCTGGCTGTCGCCGCCCAGCCGGCGCAGGTACTCGTGAATGCCCAGTAGTCCAAAGGCCCACGCTCGCGGCGAGCTGAACTCGGTCAGCACGGGGAGCGCCCGCGCGAAAAGCTGGCCCGACATCATTTGAAAGTTGCTCAGCTGCGATCGGCCGACTCCCACGCCCAGCGCCCAAAGTGCGCGGCCCTGGCTGTCTTCCGATCCTTGTTCGTCCAGCCAGCGGCGGGTGAAACTCATGTGGTTGTGAAATCGTCCGCTGGCTGGATCGAAGGCATAATGCAGGAAGGCGGCGCTGGTGGTGGCCAGGTTCCTCTCCACTTCCGCATCGTCGGCAAGTTCCGCCATCAGCACTGCGAGAATAAAGGCGCGGGCATTATCGTCAGTGCAGTAGCCCTCGCTGAAATTGGGCACGCTGAAGATCGCATGCTGGAAGACGCCGGTGGAGTCCGTCATGCGGGACAGGTGCGTCAGCTTTAGCTCCGGCAGTTCTCGATGCTTCTGGTCGAGGGTCTTGATGGCCAGAGACTTTCGCGATGAAGGAGCACCTTCGAGGCGAGCCAGCTCGAAGCTGTGCATATAGAGCTGGGCTACATTCGACCAGATCATCTCCCGTCCTAGCCGGTAAGCATTGGTGCGCATGGCATTGCGCCGTGTGTCGTCGCGCAGCAAGCCCAGAATCTGCTCGGCCATCGCCGATGAATCGGCGAAGGGCGCCAGCGCGCCGCGACCTTCCGCCAGCAGATCCGCTGCGTGCCAATACGGTGTCGAGACCACTGCTTTGCCTGAGCCGAACGCAAACGAGAGCGTGCCCGAAGTGATCTGCGCCGGGTTTAGGTAAGGGGTGATGTAAAGATCCGCGGCGCCCATGAAGTCCTTCAGGTTTTCCGGGCTCACGAACTGGTTACAGAAAATAACGTGCTTCCCCAGCTTGTTCTTAGTGGCCAGAATCTCCAGGCTAAGGCGATAGGCTTCTCCATGCCTGCGGAGTTCATTAGGGTGGGTGGCCCCGAGCACGATGTACACCACATCGGGAAACTCCGCCAGAACTGCAGGGAGAGCGTTGAGCACGTACTCGATGCCCTTATTGGGCGAGAGCAAGCCGAAGGTGAGCAGAACGGTGCGACCTTCCACCTGGAATTGATCTTTGAAGTAAGTCGGATCTACGAATCCCACATCGGGAATACCATGCGGGATCAGATCGATCTTGTTCATCGGAGCCTGGTAGATATCATGCAGCATCTGTCGTCCGCGATCGGCCATAACCACCAACCGGGTAGAGAGGGCGATTAGTTCTTCCATTACCCGCCGCTGTTCCGGCTTGGGTTCGCGCAGGATGGTATGCAAGGTGGTGACTACGGGCATTTTCAATTCCCGCAGCATGGCCAGGATGTGACCGCCGACCGGGCCGCCGAATATGCCGAACTCATGCTGCAGGCAAACCACATCCACATCGCTGATGTTGAGGAAATCCGCAGCGCGCAGGTAAGAGGGCAGATCCTGTTCTTCGATCTCGAAGCGCACGACTTCCGGATAGTTGTATCCGCTCTCTATGTCGTTGACCGAGACGCAGAGACACTGGCTTTCCGGATACGCGTTTTGTACCGCTGCCAGCAGATCGGTGGTGAAGGTGGCGATCCCGCACTTGCGCGGAAGGTGGTCCCCCACAAAGGCTATCTTGCGGATCTTGGCTGTTTCTTTGAAGGGTAATCCGTTTGCCACCATGGGTGGGACCTCTTCCGTCATTCGAACGTTGCCGGTACGCTGAATTGCGTAGAGGAAATGAGGCGTGTGGCTCTCGAGGAGACGTTATCCCTATGATAACAGTCTCCGGTAACCTGGAACCCGATTGGAGTGTCCAAGAATGAAACTAGCCGTCATTACAGGAGCCGCGCAGGGCATCGGCCGTCGTACCGCGGAGGTATTCGCTGCAGCCGGCTACTCGCTTGCGCTTTTGGATCTGCAACCATGTGCAGCGACCCTCAAAAGTCTGCCGGGATGTGAGGCGTTGGATTTTGGCGGCGACCTCTCCGACGAAGCTGTGGTGGAGGCTGCGGCGGAAGCGATACGCAAACGATGGAACCATGTCGACGTGCTTGTCAACAATGCCGGCATCAGCTCAATTGCCCGCGCGGAGATGATTGAGGCGCAAACCTTCCGCCGGGTGCTGGAGGTCAACCTGGTCGCTCCGTTCTTACTGGCTCGCGCTTTTGGGAAGATGATGCTGGAGCAGCGGTCGGGGAGCATTGTGAACGTCGCATCGATTGCCGGGCTTGCGGGCATCGCCGATCGTGCCGCCTACAATGCATCGAAGCACGGGCTGATTGGGCTTACGCGCACCTTGGCGGCGGAGTGGGGAGGACGCGGAGTGCGGTGCAATGCGGTTTGCCCAGGGTGGGTCAAGACGGAAATGGATGTGGCTGATCAAGCCAGCGGCAGTTACACGGATGAAGATATTGTAAGCGTGAACCCGATGGGCCGGTTTGCTTCACCGGATGATATTGCCAGGGCGATTCTGTTTTTAGCCGATCCCGCGCAGAGCGGATTTGTGAATGGACATGCACTGGTGGTGGATGGCGGCTGGACTACGGATGCCAGCTGGCAGAGTTTGCGCTTGAGTCACCGCTGAGTCGGCCAAAGACTTTTGCCAAGCCACGAACCCGGGTGCCCCACATCTCGCTCGTTTTTCGCGAGATGTGGGAGTGACGAATGTCGACCCTAAACTGTTTATTGACTGTGAGGAGTCTCGGGGTGAGAGGAGTGGAATCCCACATCTCGCGAAAAACGAGCGAGATGTGGGGCACCCTGGTTCGTGGCTGGGCAACGACCGGAGTCTTACTCCACTAACCGCAGGACCTTCTCCACCTGGGCTCGCAGCTCCGCTACTTCCTGGCGCAAGGCTGCGACTTCTGCTTCGAGGGGGTTTGAGCGTGTTTCCACTACGGTCGGCGCTGCTTCTGTCACCTCGCCCGACAAAAGATGGGCGTAGCGGGCTTCCTTGGTGCCGGGCTGGCGGGGCAGCACCGTGACCAGCGGCGGATCGCGCTGCATCAGCCGTTGCAGCGTCGATTGCACGTCGCTGAGTTCCTCGAAGCGGTGCATGCGTTCCGTCCTTCCCCGTAACTCGCCCGGAGTTTGCGGCCCGCGCAGCAACAGAACGCACATCACCGCTATTTCTCCACGGGTGAAGTTGAACACTTCCTGCATGTGGTGCTCATACTTGGCCACACGGCTTTCGGTGCCGCGAGCGGCCCCGGCCAGCCCGTCGTCTTCCAGTCTGTGCAGTGCTTGCCGGACCTCGTCCTCGTCGAGGTTGGTCACCGGCTCGCGGTTATTCTTCTGGTTGCAGGCGTTGACCAGCGCGTTCATCGAGAGAGGATAGTACTCGGGGGTGGTAATTTCTTTTTCTACCAACGACCCAAGCACGCGAGCGGCAATAGGGGAGAGTTCAATCGTCACGGCATCCATACTACCTTGATGTAGTAAAGGTCCGTAGCGACTTCGAACTGATCTTTTGGCAGGGATGTTGGCATGGTCTGCCAAACGGTGGTGGGATGGATTTTCTTTCCCCCTGCAAGCACCGGCATGGCGAACGCAAGATCATCCGCTTGCCAGCGGTAACGAATGCTTCCCGGGCTCCACTGCAACTCCAGAACCGGAATCGCGGCGTGGCGCAAGTACTGATCGAAGATCGGTGTCAAATTCATCTGCGTCTGTTGGTCGAAATACTGGACCACGTCTTCCGTCATGATGTTCTGATATTTGAAGTGCTGATAGAAGTCATGCAACAGCGCCCACCAGCGTGGGTCGTCGTCAACCACGCTGCGCAAGGTATTGAGAAACAGCGCGCCCTTGAAGTACTGGTCTTCGGGAGGGGTGCTGTTCACGCCACGCTGGGAAATAATCGGCTGCAGATTTCTCACCTTGGGCTTCAATCCATTGAGGTACTTCAACGCATCGGCTCGTCCCCAGCGCGATTCGACATACAAGCTTTCGAGATAGGTGGCCCAACCTTCGTGGATCCACATATCTGACCGGTCAGCGGCCGTGATGCTGTTGCCGAACCATTCATGCGCGCTCTCGTGGATGATGATGAAATCAAAGCGCATGCTAATGCCGGTGTTGGTCCAGTCGCGGCCCAGGTAGCCATTGGTGAAATGGTTGCCATAAGTGACCGCGGTCTGATGCTCCATCCCGGAGTAGGGAACTTCGATCAGCTTGTAGCCGTCTTGCGGGAAAGGATAATCGCCGAAGTAATGGCCGAAGATCTGGAGCATTTGCCTGGCCTGAGTAAATTGACCTTCCGCCTTCTGCCTGTCTGCGGGTAAGACGTAAAAGTCGACTCCCGGGCCGTCGGAGAAGTGCACATAGTTCCCGATATTCATGGAGACGTCGTAGTTGTTAATAGGGTAGTGCACCATCCAATCCCAGCGGGTGTAGCCGTCGCCCAGGTCGGTTGTGCCCATGAACTTTCCGTTCGAAACGTCGACCAGCCCGTTGGGGATGGATACGCTGATCTGCATGTTCTCCACTTCATCCCGCCACTGATCCTTGTTCGGCCACCAGACGCTGGCGCCCGTCTCCTCGCATGCGGTGTTGATCCAGGGATGGCCGGCAGAATCTTTGCGGAAAGTGATGGCGCCAAATCGACCCGTTTCGACCGGATGACCCGAGTAGTAGAAGTCGACGGAGTACTCAGTGCCTGCTTTCAAGGTCTGTGGGAAGTCGACGAAGACTGCGCCTCCATCGCGCCGGTAGCGGAGCCTATGCCCGTTGAAAAGTATTTTGTCGGTTTGCAAAGCGGGATGAAGATCGAGCTGGATGCGGTTGCCATCCTCCAGCATTCTGAAGCGAATAGTGTTTTTGCCTTGAAGATGTTTTTTGTCAGGGTCGACACGGACATCGAGGTGATAGAAGAGCAGATCATTGTTAGCGCGATAGGGCCCGTAGGCGCCGCGCAGTATGTCAGCTCTCGTGGCTCCGTTTGCCGGGGAGACGACCAGTACGAGAAGGAATGGTAATAGCCGCAGTGGCGAGATGCTAAACCTATGGGCGATCAACGGCGGACCCACGGCGCGATCCGCTCGCCCGTATAAGTGCTCATAAAAGAGTAATTTACCTTCAGCTCATCCGCGGAGCAAACCGCCAGGGGCGCAAGAGCGATAGACTGAAGATCCATGACCCTGCTACTTACCCAGATGGCGATCATCCTGTTGATCACCGTGACCTGCGGTTGGCTGGCTCTTAAAGTCGGCCAGGCACGTGTGATCGGTGAGATTATCGGCGGAATCCTCATAGGGCCGTCGGTGTTCGGGCGCCTGGCGCCACACCTTTCCGCCCATCTTTTTCCTGTCAGTTCTTTTGGTCCGTTTGAAACACTTTCCACCGTCGGGCTGGTTTTGTTCCTGTTCCTGATAGGAATGGAGCTGGATTATGAGCAGCTTTATCGCCAGCGTATGACGGCGCTCATAGCCAGCGGGATGAGCATCCTATTGCCGTTCGCCATGGGGGCGGTGCTGGCGCACTCTCTGCGCATCCGCTTTGCACCCCACGGTACCGGCAGTATTCCGTTTGTGCTGTTCCTCGGCATAGCGATGAGTATTACGGCTTTCCCGGTTTTGGCGCGCATCCTCGAAGAGCGCAACCTTCAGGGAACCGCTCTGGGGACAACGGCGATTCTGTGTGCGGCAGTGGATGACGTGGTGGCCTGGAGCCTGTTGGCCTTTGCCCTGGCGCTCATCGGCGGTGAGGACGCGCCTTCCTCTCTGGTGTTTCGCCTTAGCGGCCTGGTCGTCTACCTTTTCCTCATGTTGGGGGTCATTCGCCCTTTCGCGGCGTTCCTGGTGCGGAGGCGTGCAAAGCCGGAACTGACCCTGGAGTTGTTGGGTGTGGTCGTGGCGGGTGCACTCCTTTCGGCGGCGGCCACGGATAAAATCGGGGTCCACCCACTGTTTGGGGCCTTTCTTGCCGGCGTCTGCTTTCCCCGGGTCCCACACTGGCAGCTAGCCCTGCGGGAGCGGCTCGACATGCTGATTTCTGTGCTGTTGTTGCCGCTATTTTTTGCTCTGACCGGCATGCGTACGCGGTTGGATCTGCTGAACGATACGGCCATGTGGCTTTGGGCGGCAGTTGTCCTGCTGGCGGCGGTGTTCGGCAAGATGGGCGGCGCCGCGCTCGCCGCCCGCTGGACCGGCCAATCGTGGCGAGATGCGCTTGCCCTGGGAGCCCTGCTGAATACCCGCGGACTGGTCGAGTTGATTGTGCTCAACATCGCTTACACCGTGGGGGCCTTCAGTCCCACGCTCTTTACCATGCTGGTGGTGATGGC
>CAZSUK010000030.1:0-16302 GCA_964609355.1 uncultured Acidobacteriaceae bacterium
GAGTGCGCAGGAATGGAATAGCCTGGTGCAAAATATGTCCGCACGCGGAGCTGTTGCCACTGACGAAGAGTTCGACCAGATCAGCGGCTACCTGGCCAGGTCATTCCCTCAAAGCACTCCGCCTTCCAAATAGAAATCGTCACCGCGTCTGTTCCGTATTCCGGGGCGGTCGTTCGCGGCTCCGTCAGCTTCAAAGCGAATAAACACATTTTTCAGAGAGAGCGTCACTTCGTAGTAAACAAGTGTGAATAATCACTAATGAATTCAATGTCTTTAAAAAACATCTTGACAGTCGTGTAATGGCGGCGATAGATTGGTGACGGGCACCTCTAACTTGGAGATCTATTTATATGCGTAAAGTAATAGTGGCCATCCTCTCTCTGTCCTCTTTTATGCTTCACGCTCAGGCAAACACGCCTGCACAAACCCAGGTCGCGAGTAACGGGCCTGCGCCGCAAGTCAAGCGCATTTCCACTGGGGTCATCACTCCAAAGCTGGTTTATACCGTCGATGTGGTCGCAGATTCGACCAGCACTGCTCGCCTGTTCAGCAACAACTGCTCTGTCGTTGTGGGCATGGTGGTCGACAAGAATGGTAAACCCCAAGATCTGAAGATCGTCAGGTCGGCTTCACCGGGAGTGGACGCTAGCGTCCTTGCTGCCGTGAGTCAGTATCGCTTCACGCCTGGCATGGTGAGCAATCAACCCATTGCTACTCCTCTCAACCTGGAAGTAAATATCGCGAATGCCTATCGGTAGTCGCTTCCTCTAGCCCCTGACGAGGGACGGGCGGACAAAAACTCCGCCCGTCTGCCTCTCCAGCCGGCCTGATCGAAAGCCCATATCCTTCATTCTTCACCTCGCTGAAATCGGAATGCTATCATCCGTTGCTCGGGCTGAATTTCCTTATTGATGTGCACGACCATCGACTCAGGTATACATCTATAGGAAGTCGACTTTTGAGTTTCAACGCGTTGGGGAATGAAGCGACTTGCCGTCAACTCGGTCATCATGTTCGCCCTGTTGCTTGCGGGAGCGGTTTCGAGCGCCCAAAGAGCGCCGGCCTCTCCCAGCCAGCCCTGGCAAGGAAAGCCGGTAACAGCTCCGCCACGTCCCACCCCAGTCTTGGCTCCCGATCCAAACAAGACTTATACTCTGGCGGAACTAGTCAACCTGGCCGAACAAAACAACCCCGACACCCGCGTGGCATGGGAAAACGCCAAGGCACGCGCCGCCGACCTCGGGATCAGTAAGGCGACTCTCTATCCAACTTTGGCCGCAGTGGCGGTTGCGCAGAGCGTGCGCGATAACCTCTTCTTCGCACCCAACTATTACCGCCAGACCGTTCAGACCTTTTCTCCCGCGCTCGAGGTGGACTACACCGTCTTCGACTTTGGCAGGCGAGTGCAGGAGATTGCTATCAGCCGAAACAACCTGCTGGCCGCGAACTTCCTCTTCAACGATACCCACCGCAAGGTCATCTTCCAGGTAATGGCTGCCTACTATCGCGTCCTCAACACCAAAGGGCAGGAGGACGTGGCGGAAGCCAACCTCAAGAATGCGCAGACGGTGCAACAGGATGCCGAATCACGGCTCGAGCTGGGACTCGCGACGCTGCCCGACGTACTTGAGGCCCGCAGTGCGGAAGCACAAGCGGACTATGATCTACAGGCAGCCATCGGGGCATCCGAGATCGCTCACGGTGATCTCGCTACGGCTCTTGGCGTTTCGCCAGTCAACCCGTTGCAGGTGGAAAGCATTCAATCGTTGACCATTCCCGAGAATCTGGCCGACACGGTGGAGACCTCGATTGACAAGGCACTTGCCCAGCGGCCTGATCTTATGCAGCGCGTCGCGGAGCTGCGTGCCGCCCACGCAGAAGTGAAAGAAGCCAAGACGGCGTACCTGCCCACCTTGAGTCTGAGTGGGGCAGCAGGTCTGGCCAAGAACTTCTCCGAACAGCCTGGGTTTCCCGGTGTCTATTCCGCCAATCAGGAATTCTGGAACGCGAGATTGAGCCTGAGCTGGACCCTGTTTGACGGATTTGCACGCGAGAGTCGAGTGGCGAAAGCGAAGGCCGATCAAAAACAGGCAGCCGCCGAAGTCGACGCAATACGCGACCAGGTGGAAAACGAAGTGTGGGCCGCCTACTCCACCGCGCGCACCGCGCTCCGTCAACAAAAAGCGGCAGCCGCTTTGCTCGAGGCGGCTTCTTCTTCCTACAACGCGGCCTTGCAGTCCTACAACTACGGCGTGCGCAGCCAGATCGATGTAGTCTCGGCACAACGCGCCCTGGCGGCAGCGCGCACCGCCGATGTCAGCGCCCGGACCCAACTGCTGACTGGGGTGGCCGCATTAGCCTTCCAGACCGGAGACCTGCTCCATGCGAAAGGCCCGTGAACCTATGCCCGCAAAACTGATAGAAAAGCAGACAAGAATCCTGCGCTCGCCGCTAGGCCGAGGGTTGCTCCGGGCTACCGTGACCGGATTGTCCTTCGCCGGTGCGCTGCTGGTCGCCGGATGTTCCCGCGCTCCTTCGTTCAATATTCTGGGATCGTATTTTCCCGCATGGATCGTCTGCGGCGTTATCGGCATCCTGCTCGCTGTTGCCGTTCGCTTGTTTTTCGTGCGCGTCAATCTTGAAAATGAGCTGTTGGCGCCGCTCATCCTGGTCTATCCCTGCTTGACTGCTTTTTTTACATTCACCCTTTGGCTTGTGTTCTTCAGTTAGTCCGGAAGGAGAGGCGATGCCCGACAACGACACAAATCCGCAGCGCCGGCGTCTCGGCAGGATTGTCAGCATTTGTATTGTCGCCGCTGCCGTGATCACGGGGGCTTTGGTGATCGGCCGCACCAACGAGTACCCACGCACGGATGATGCGGAGGTATTTGCCAACTTCATCGGCATCGCTCCACAGGTAGACGGCCCTATCCTCCAGCTCGCGGTCCAGGACAATCAATACCGCAAACAGGGGGACCTGCTATTTCAAATCGATCCGCGGCCCTACGAATACACGCTCGAAAAAGCAAAGTCCGACCTGAACACGCTGGAGGGTCAGATTGTCGACCAGCGCAGGACGATTGCCTCCCAGGTAAGTGCCGTCGGCGCCGCCATGGCCAATACTGACAGCGCGAGCGCCAACGTCGATCGTGCGGTAGCCGCGGTCGGCGAAGCCAAGGCAAACGTTGCTTCTGTGCAGGCTGCGCTCGACAGCGCTAATGCCGAACTGCTCTATCAGACCAATAACTTTCATCGTATTGAGCCGTTGCTGGCCAAGCAATTTGTCACCGTAGATCAGGTGGACCAGATCAGAACCGCGGTCACGGCACGACAACAGACAGTACAGCAGCTCCGCTCGCAACTGCTTTTGGCTCAGGCGCAGGTGGTATCCGCGCAGGCCCAGTTAGAGCAGACTAAGGCCGCCAGGGAGCAAAGTCACTCACAACTCAACCAATCGCAACACAGCGTGCTTACGCTTGATCCCCTCACCGCCCAGCGTGAGGGAAGAGCCTCGGCCATTCGCACCGCGGAGTACAACCTGAACAACTGCAGTGTGTATGCGCCCTTTGATGCACGCGTGACCAACATGACTATCTCTCGTGGCGCCTATGCCCATACCGGCCAGCAGGTTTTTACCCTGATCGATGTCCGCACCTGGTGGGCAGTCGCGAACTTCCGCGAAACGCAATTGCACCGTATCCTGCCCGGGATGAAGGCTTATGTTTACGTTCTCTCGCGGCCCACGGTGAGATATGAAGGCATCGTCGACAGCGTTGGCTTCGGCGTAACGCCGGACACGACTCTGGTGGGTTCGTTTACAAGCTCTGGCTTGCCGGATGTGCAACGCTCCCTGAACTGGGTGCACCTGGCGACCCGCTTCCCGGTGCGCGTTCGCATCAATGCGCCAGAGACGGAGCCCTTCCGTCTGAGCGAGTCTGCGGTGGTCGTGATCCGTGGATGGAACTAACTATGGCGGCCCAGGGTAAAGCGTTGCCGGCCATCTCTAAGCCCAGCGCCATTGATGAGGCCGGAGAATTTCTTTGGAATTTTCTCAAGACCGAAATGACGCCATATCCGGGGAGGGCTTGGGTCGTAGCTCGCATCACGATCGCCGCGACGTTGGTGATGATACTGGTCATGACGTTCCAGATCCCCAACGGCTTTCTGGGGGTTATTTTTACCCTATTCCTAAGCCGCGAGAATCCCACGGCCACTTTCGTTGCCGGTTTGCGGACCATTGCGGCTTTTCTGACGGCCACCGCCTACACGTTGCTTGGCGCCGCCATGTTTGTGGACGATCCGCTGACGCACTTTCTGGGGATTGGTGTCAGCCTTTTCGTGTCCTTTTTCCTGATCGGCATCATTAACGATTACGGAACTGCGGTGGCCTTTGGCTTCACCGTTGCCGGCGCTATCCCGCTCTGGGATCGAAGCACTCTCAACGTAAACGACCGGGTCGAGGGCACCCTATGGCTGGCCGGTGTGGTCGCTCTGGGTGTGGTGGTGACGGTCGTGGTTGAGTATGTTTTCCGCCGAGTTCATCCCACGACCGACCTCACCGAGGGAATCGATGACCGCCTGCAGACGGTGGAGAATGTCCTGCGTTCTGCCGCCGCAGGCCAGCCCCTCGACACTGTGTCGCAGAAAAAACTCACGCTCTATACCAGCGTTTCCACCTCGCGCCTTCGAAGGTTGATCCTTCGTTCTCAATTTAGCTTGCACTTCAAGGGTCAGATGGGGGCGGTTGTGGCAATGGTGGGTCAATTGGTAGATGTTGCCGCCAATTTCCATCTCGCTCTCATCGAGCGCGCTAAAAAGGCAGGTCAACCCGCGGTGCAGGTTGATCCGGCCGATAAGGGCCGCCTGCAGCATCTCGCGGATGAGGTGGAAATGCTGGGCAAGGATCTGGTGCTGCGGCGGCTGCCACGAACGATCCAACGTCCCGCGGATCAGGATCCGACAAAGCTGCCATTTTTGTCGGCGATGGAAACAGTCGTTTCGCTGATTCCCGAGGCATTTTCGGGCTCTACCAAGTTGGGAGAATTCGTTCGAGCGCCTTTGGATGAAGAGCAGGCGCCACGCTTCTTCGCCAGTGATGCTTTCTCAAATCCGGCTCACGTGCAGTTTGCTTTGCGCGGTACCCTCGCCTCTTTCGCCAGTTACATTGTCTACACCGCGATTGACTGGCCGGGGCTTAGTACTTGCATGGCCACCTGTATCATCACCGCCCTTTCCACCATTGGCTCATCGCGGCAAAAGCAACTGCTCCGCCTCGGAGGGGCTATCATCGGCGGCGTCATTTTTGGATTTGGAGCGCAGATTTTTGTGCTGCCATACCTCGACTCGATTACCGGCTTCACTCTCTTGTTCATGTTTGTGACCGCATTGTCGTCCTGGATTGCGACCGCTTCTCCAAGGATTTCGTATCTCGGCGTGCAGCTGGCCCTGGCTTTTTTTTTGATCAACGTGCAGGAGTTCACTATCCAGACTTCGCTTTCCATTGCCCGCGACCGTGTCTTTGGAGTTCTGCTTGGCTTGATGATGATGTGGCTGATCTACGATCACTTGTGGGTCAAGAGTGCCCTGGACGAAATGCAGAGCATCTTTGCGCGCAACCTTGAGATGTTTGCGGAACTTACCGAGCAATTGCTGGAAAAGGATCAGGTAAAAGCAATCAAACGGATTCGCCAACTGCGCGATCAGCTCACCGCGGGTTTTCCGGCAGCAACGGCGCAAGGTGACGCGGTCTTACTCGAGTTCGGCCCCTCGCGCCGGCGACAACTGCAGATCCGAGACGATATCCGGAGATGGCAGCCTACGCTCCGTACCCTGCTGCAGGTGCAAATTGCTTCCGTGCAATACCTCCAGCACACACCGCTCGCCCATTTACCCGAGCCTATTGCGCTCGCAGGCGTTGCGTTCGAAAAGGACGTTGCCCAGGTGATGCACGCCATGGCCAGTGAGGTGAAGGGAAAGCCCGTTGCCGCGGTTCCAGACATGCGCGTTTCGGCCGCGCGGCTGAAGGAGGCGATCCAGAAGTACTATCAGGACGCAAACACTCCGGCATCCCCCCAGGCATCAGATGTGCTGGGCCTTGCTGAGAGGCTGGCAACGATTATTGCGCCGCTCTATGAGGACATTAGCGGCACCTTCGCCGCCTACCCGCACAAGGCAGGCGGCCACGCCCAATTGGCGCCCGGGCAGGCTTGATCTCAGCCCGCAGCAGCCGGTGCATACTGTGCTTCTCCATTGCCGAACGACCAGTTTTCCTTCGGCACCTCGACCAGGTTGATCAAGACGTCCTCTTTGCGCACCTTGAGGCTTTGGTGCAGGCCGTCGGCGACTGCTTTATAAAAGCGCTGCTTCATCTCGACCGTTCGACCAGTGTTCACTGTGATCTGCAAAAATATGCAATCGTTTGACCGGTGGATGCCAAGATAATTCCGATCAAACTGCAAACCGGTTTCGGCATGGGCGGTGATGATCTGAAACAGGTCGTCTTTTGGGACATTCAGAACGTCTGTCAGCGCACGGGCGACGATCAAGCCAACCTGAACTCCGTATTCCGGCGCTTTGCCTTCAAGGAAGTCAATGCGAACGATCGGCATGCTTGCTCCTTTGCTACTCTGACCATGCTATCAACGATGGTGTGTTTGCTGATGGAGTGTCGATAGGCTCCGGACTCAATATTCGTCCGCGTCATTTTGGGCGGACCTCAGGTTGGAGCTCGATTGTTAACGGAGCGCGATGGCTATCCGGTTGAGCAGCAAATCCGGCAAGCAACCTAAAAGCACAACCAGTCCGGCCGTTGCCCACACCGCGATTCGCGTGGCCGCAGGCACTGTTATGATAGCGGCTCCTGCTGATGGTTCAGAGACGTAGGCCTGCTTGAGCACCTTCAGGTAGTAGTAAAACGAAACGACACTCATGGCCAGCGCTAACAGGACCATCCACAACAACCCATGGTTTGCGCCGTCCAGTGCGGAAACAAACACGTAGAACTTACCAAAGAAGCCCGACAGAGGAGGAACACCGGCCAACGAAAGCAGAAAAATCAACATGCAAAGCGCCAGGCCGGGAGCGCGCTTACCCAGTCCGCGAAAATCCACAATGCTGTCCACCTTTTCATTCTCCAGCGCAGCCAGCACTCCAAAAGCGCCGACGGTCGCCAATGCATAGGTAATGACGTAGTACACCAGTGCAATCAAACTCTGCCGGCTGTGAGCCACCAGCGCAATCAACATATAACCCGCATGTCCAATGGCAGAGTAGGCGAGCAACCGCCGGACGCTGGTTTGGGAAATCGCCGCCAGGTTCCCCCAGACCATCGAGATCACGGCCACGATCGCAATTAGGGCCGCCCATCCGCTCAAATAATGTCCTCGCGTCGCACTCCCCGCCGCGGGCATCAGTCCCATGTAGAAGACAACAAACAGCGCGAAGAACCCAGCGACTTTAGAGCTGGATGCTACCAGTGCCGCGCTCGACGTTGGCGCCCCCTGGTACACCTCAGGAGCCCACATATGAAAGGGCGCCGCCGCAATCTTGAAACCGAATCCCGCGAGCACCATTACCATGGCAAAGGTCAACAATGGATCGCTCGGCGAAGCCTTGACCGCAATGGCGATCTGGTCCAGCGCTAACGAGCCCGACAGGCCATAGAGCAGGCTCATGCCAAAGAGCAGGATGCCGGCGGACATGCCGCCAAACAGGAAATATTTTAGTCCCGCTTCCGCCGAGTCCCGGCTGTTCTTGTCGAACGCAGTAAGGATGTACAGCGAGAGACTCAGGAACTCGATGCTGACGAAGATGACGAGGAGATTTTGCGTGCTCACCAATAACATCATCGCGGTGGTGGCAAACAGTATCAACGCACAATACTCACCGGCATGGGTGGTGAAGCGCGCGGAGTTCACCAGGAAAAAAACGAGAATCGTAATCGCCAGGAGAGCTATCTGCATCAGCTGGGTGAGTGAGTTAACAACCAGCATCCCAGCCGCGAGGTCGCCTTGGGCAGGGAATTTCAGCAGCACCAGCAGCGCCAGGAGGCAACCAATACACGCCACCATGGTTGTTGCGCCAACGCGGACGGCAAGCGCGGACCGCCGCAGCAAGCCCAGGTCGAGCACCAGCACCAGGAGCGCCGTCAACCCCACGACAATCTCGGGCGCCGTCAGCCACAGCAGCTCTGGGTAACCGGTTCCGGTCATCGCCAGTCACCCCGGCGAAGCTGCTCGAACAACGGCCCACTGAAGACGGGCAGAATCAGGTTCATCAGCAGCTTGGGGTAGAGGCCCAACGCGATCGTGCTCGCCAGGAGCAGGCCTGCTCCAAGGCGCTCCGGCAGCGTAATGGCGGGCAACGCATGCTCCGGCTCGGTTGCGGGCTCACCAAGAAACGTGGCTTCGAGCGCACGCCACGAAAAAGCAATGCCGATCAGGATTCCCGCTCCGGCAATCCAACTCATCCAGGGAAAAGCATGCCAGCTACCGATCAGCACTTCGAGCTCGGCGATAAAACCGCTGAATCCCGGAAGCCCAATAGATGCCATCAATGCCAATACAAAGGTCACTGCGGCAAAGGGAATCAGCTTTGCGAGCGGCAAGCGCGATAGTTCACCCAGGTCACGCGTGTGGGTACGGTCATACACCATACGCCCCACTACGGCGAACAACAGCCCGGCGATGATTCCATGGGAGAACATCTGATACACCGCGCCGGACAAACCAATCTGGTTCAGGGTCATCAGCCCCAGCAGGACGAAACCCATATGGCTCACGCTCGAGTAGCCGACCACAAACTTGAGGTCCTTCTGTACCAGCGCGATGCTTGCGCCGTAAACGATCCCGATGACCGCGAGCACCGCGAACACCTGCTGCCACGATCCAAACCCGAGTACATGAAAGCCCCATGCATCAAGCCCGCGCGGAAACAGCATGATGGCCACGCGAAGGCATCCATATGCTCCTAATTTCATGACTACGCCGGCCAGGAGCATGGAAGCGGCGGTCGGCGCAGCAGCGTGGCCGGTAGGAGCCCAGGTGTGAAAGGGCCACATGCCGGCCAGCACGGCGAAGCCGACAAAAACCAGCGGGAAGGCCCACATTTGAAAGTGTGCCGGAAACGGGAAGTGCGAAAGCGTCTCCAGGTTCAGTGTGCGTTCGCCGGAAACGACATACGCGGCGACCATGCCGGCCAGTACCAGGGCACTGCCCGCGAAGGAGTAAAGCACCAGCTTCATCGCGGCGTACTCCCGGCGGGTCGAGCCCCAAATGGCAATCAGGAAATATTTGGGAATGATCGCGATTTCGTAGAAAACAAAGAGCTGAAAGAGGTCAAAGCTGAGGAAGACGCCATACACCGCGCCGATCAGCACCAGGTACAGCGCGAAGAATTCTTTGATTCGTAGTTCGACATTCCAGGAAAAAAGAACGCCGGCGACGGCCGCAATTCCAGTTAATAAAACCAAAACCAGGCTGATGCCGTCGGCTGCCAGGTGATATTCGATGCCCAGCGAAGGTATCCATGGCGTTCTGGCAACGGTAATTAACTGTCCTGATCGATCATGCGCCACAGCCACGATCGCGATGCCCAACCCGGCTAGCGTGGTCAGCAAAGCGAGGGCGCGAATCAACACCGGACTTTTCCCGGACGCAAGTGTAACCGCAACTGCGCCCAGGAATGAGACGTAGATCGTCCAGGCAAGCATGGTCAATACCTCACCAGGCCGACAAGTTGCATGACCGTGCCATGAATCATCCCGCTAATCAACTGCGGATAGAGCCCGGCCGCGAACATGAGGAAGACCGCGGGTGCCAGCAGGCACTGTTCAGCCACGGTCAGGTCCGGCATCTTTTTCCAACGCTCAGGCAGTTCACCTGAGAACACGCGCTGCACGATGGTGAGCAGGAAGACCGCGGTCATCAGCAAGCCGAGTAATGCCAGTGCGGCCGCCCACCAGTCCAGTGGGAACACTCCTTTAAAAATGAGAAATTCTCCCGGGAAACCGATGAGGCCGGGCAAGCCTAGCGAAGCGAAGAGAGTGATCCCCATCAGTCCACTGAATACCGGTATCGCGCGGCGAAGGCCGCCGAAATCGTTGAGCCCGGTGAGGCCTCCGCTACGCCGTTCGAGCAGCGCCAAAAACCAGAACAGGGCCGCTGCGGTGATGCCGTGGCTGAAGAGCTGCAGCATCACTCCGGTGAGTGCTGCAGCCTTTTCGCTCACCTGGCTCGGCTCCGCGCCGCTGGAGCCTGCCACCGCAACTATGCCGAGAATGCAGTATCCCAGGTGGTTGATCGATCCATAGGCGAACATTCTCTTCAAGTCAGTTTGCGCCCATGCAGTGAATGCGGGCAGCACGATGGTGGCTATGGCCAGCCAGATGAGAATGCTGTGGATCCGCCACATCTGCTCGGGGAAGATGGGCAACAGGATCCTGAGAAATCCGTAGACGCCCATCTTGGACAAAGCGCCGGTCAGCACCATCGTGGTTTCTGGTGCGGCTTCCGAATAAGCGGAAGCGAGCCAGCCGTGAAAGGGAACGATCGGCGTTTTGACCGCGAATCCCAGGAACGCACCATAAAACAAATACATGGTGATGTGGGCGCTGTCCCACTGGCGCCAGTGCAGGTTCTGGCCAATGGCGGCAGCCAACTGGCCATTCTGCGCCATCCGGGTCAGCTCCAGAAAGTCGAAACTGCCGCTCGCCAGAAAGATGGCCAGAAACGCGAGCAGCAACGTTATGCTGCCGACCATGGTGTATACGAAGAACTGGGTCGCAGCGCGCGCGCGTCCCGGGCCGCCCCACATGCGGATCAGGAAGAATGCCGGAATCAGGCTCAACTCCCAATACAGGAACCAGTGGAGAAAGTTCAGCGCGGTATAGGTTCCAAACAGTCCGGTCTCTAAGAAAAGCAGAAAAGCAAAATAAGCAGAGCCTTGTTTCGGATTGTTCCACGAGGCAGCGACAGCCATGAGCACGGTGATCGATGAGACGGCCAGCATCAGCAGGCTCAGCCCATCCAGGCCGACGTGATAGGAAAGCCCGATCGCCGGCTCCAACGCACGCACTTCCTCCAACTGCATGGTCGTCATTGCAGGTTGGAAGTGCAACCAAAGCCATCCGGTATAGGCAACCGCCACGGTCGCGAATGTGGCGGCAGTCAGCCGGGCGGCTGACCGCCCAACCAGCAATACCGCGATTGCGCCTACAAAAGGTAACAACGTAAGGGCGCTGACCAGGGGCAAGTTGCTGCTCATCCTTTGTGTCCCAGCAGCAGAAAGAAAGCCAACGCTACTACCGCGGCCCCCAGTAGACGGAGGTAATTCTGTATGAGCCCGTTCTGTAACCGCGCCAGCAATCTACCACCGCCGGCCACGCCGTTGCATCCTTCATCGAATCCTTTATTCACTACCCAGCGATCGACCGAAGAATCCAAAAATCCAACGCCCTGGATCAGCGCAGATACAGCCAGCGGGATGCCACTCCAGATCCATCGGTCAATGAAATCAGCCAGGTTCGCCATCCACCACGCCAGCCGCAGAATCGTCAGCGAATAGAGCTGGTCGATATAGAAACCTCTGTACAGAGCATGGAACACTGCCGGCTGGAGCCGCTCCAGCGCATCCGGATCACCGGCGTGCCTGATCGGCCTTCGTCCATACACCCACCAACCCAGGTACAGACCGGCAAATACCAGCAAAGACGAGACCACCATGAGCGCGGGAAGTCCGCCCTCTGCCATTTGGCCGAAGTCAAAGCGAGCCTGTTTCAACTCCAGGAATGCCTGCAGCCAGGGCCATGCGGGGGTCGCGAAGAATCCGAGCAGCACCGCGAACGCTGCCAGCAGCATCAACGGCACAGTCATCGCTGAAGGACTCTCATGGGCGGCTTCGGCCGGGTCGGATGCTGCCGTCTCCGCAGGCACAATCGGCTCCGGCACCGGCCCCCTGCGCCGAACGCCGAAAAATACGTAGCACACCTGGCGAGTCATGTAGAAGGCCGTGAGCAGTGCGCCTATTGCGCCCAGGTAAAACGGTATGCGCGAGACGTTCCAGCCATAGGCAGCATGCAGGATGGCATCTTTGCTCCAAAAGCCAGAGAAAAATAAGGGAAATCCGCATAGTGCCAGTGTGCCGACCGCATAGGTCGCAAAGGTCACTGGCATCCATTTGCGAATGCCGCCCATTTCGCGAATGTCCTGCTCTCCCATCAAACCGTGGATCACCGACCCGGCGCCAAGAAACAGCAGCGCTTTGAAAAAGGCATGAGCAATCAAGTGGAAGACACCCACCGCTACCCCGCCCACGCCGATGCCCATCATCATGTAGCCCAGTTGGGAGACAGTCGAGTAAGCCAGGATGCGCTTGATGTCGTCCTGCGCCACGGCCACCAGCGCGGCGAAAATCGCGGTCAAGGCACCCACCCAGGTGACCACTTCGAGGGCATTGGTTGACAGGCTCATGAGCGGATACACGCGCGCCACCAGGTAGACGCCGGCTGCCACCATGGTCGCGGCATGAATCAAAGCGCTGACCGGTGTCGGGCCTTCCATTGCATCCGGCAGCCAAACGTGGAGCGGCAGCTGCCCCGATTTGCCCACCGCTCCACAAAAGATCAGCAGCGCAATGCCGGTTAGGGTTTTGCCTGTCAGTAATGACAACGATCCGTGCTCCATGCACCCTGCGCCGTTATCGTAAAAAAGCAGCGTGCCGGTTTGCCCGTAGAGCCAAACCATTCCCAGCAGCAGGCCGAGGTCCCCGATCCTGGTAGTGATGAACGCTTTCTTGGCAGCGGCCGCCGCTGCCGGCCTTTCATACCAAAAACCAATCAGCAGATACGAGGTCAGGCCCACCACTTCCCAACACATAAACAACAGCAGCAGGCTGTTGGCGATCAACAAGCCCAGCATCGCTCCCGCGAAAAGGGAGAGGAAGCAGAAGAACCGGGTGAAGTTTTCGTCGTGGTGCATATACGCCACGCTGTAAATGAAGATCAGCAGTCCCACAAACGTGACCATCACCAGCATGACTGCTGCCAGCGGGTCCAACACCCAGCCGAGCTTCACCCATTCTGATCCGAACTGCATCCATTGGAAGTTAAAGAAGAGCCGCGCCGGCTGCGGCAGCACGTAGGCAAACGCAATCACCGCCAGCACCAAAGAAAGCGTCATGGAGGCAATCGCGATCGCGGCCGAAAAGTTGCGCCGGCTCTGCTTGAGCAGCGCGCCAACGCCGGCGGCAAAGATGGGGAGTGCCGGTATCAACCACAGATAGCGCAGAATCGCGGGAATGCCCGGGGTCAACACCCTATTGAGCCCTCCCTGTGAGCAGGCTCAGGTCTGTAGTCTTCGTATGCCGGTACACCGCCAGGATCAGTGCCAGTCCAACCGCCGCCTCCGCTGCCGCGACTGCGATGGAGAAAAGTCCAAAGATGATGCCCGTTGACACGCCGGCGTTGTGGCCAAAGCGCCAAAAGGCAACGAAGTTGAGGTTGGCTGCATTCAACATCAGTTCAATTCCAACCAGCACCAGGATGGTGTTCCTGCGAGTCAACGCCCCAGCAAGACCAATCGAAAACAACAAGGAAGAAACCAGCAAACACCCTGCCAGCGGAGTCATTGCGTGTCCTGTTTCTCCTTCATGGCCACAACCACAGCTCCTATCATCGCGGCTGTGAGCATCAGCCCGATAACTTCCAGCGGCAGCACATACTCTGCCATTAACACGGTGCCCAATTCACGCACAGTTGCAGGAGTAGCAGGCGGTCCCAGGGAATGAATCGCAAAACTATGGAACACCGCCCAGGCAAGGAGCGCGAGCATCGTCGTCGCCACCACAATCCCTGTGATCGGCAGGCCCGTCGGGATCAAGGGGCTCGCGTCGCTCTCACCGCCGCGGGTAAGCAGAATGACAAACACGATCAGAACGGCGATTGCCCCGACGTAGACCAGCAACTGCGCCAGGCCGAGGAACTGCGCGCCCAGGCTAAGGTAAAGCGTCCCGATGCCGGCAAACGCAACTGCCAGGGCCAGCGCGCAGTGCACCAAGCCTCGCAACGTCATCGCCGCGCATGCGGCAACCATGGTCACGATCGCAAGAATTAGAAACGCAGCGCTCATCTGGCTCATTCAGCAAAACGATAGATTCGTTTCGCGATTTTGTTTCTGGTTTCCACTCCACGGGCCAGCAACCCATAGGCAACTGCAAGCAACAAGGTACTGATCAACCATCGCGTCACACCCTGAGGCAAGAAGCGCCATGCTCCGGCCGACACCACGACCACCAGCGCCATGGGCAACATAAACTTCCAGGCGAAGTTCATCAGCTGGTCCATGCGCAAGCGGGGCAGAGTCCCGCGTACCCAGATGAAGCCGATGATGAGGCCCAGCAATTTCGCAAAAAACCATATCCAGGAGGGGACCCAGGTCAAAAAGGGCAACGGCGCTCCCCATCCGCCCAGAAAAAGAGTGATCCCAAGACCACTGATGGCAAACATCCCAAGATATTCGCCAAGGAAGAACAAGGCGAATTTAAAGCCGGAGTACTCGATGTAATAGCCTGCAATAATTTCGGACTCTCCTTCCGGCAGGTCGAAGGGAGAGCGATTGGTTTCGGCCGTGGCAGCGATCATGAACAGGACAAATCCGGCGAAGCCCCATGGGGTAAGCACATACCAGTGGGGGAAAATTCCCGAGAAGCCGGCTTGCTTGTTCACGATCTCGACGGTGTTAAGAGAACCGGCTGCCATGATGACGGCGATCGACGAGAGCAGCAGCGGCACCTCGTAGCTGATCATCTGGGCCACCGCGCGCATGGCGCCGAGCAGGGAGTACTTGTTGCGGCTGGACCAACCCGCCATAAAAACCGACAGCTCTGAGATCGCACCGATAGCAAAGAAAAAAAGCACCCCGGCATCCAGGTTTGCGGCAATCATGTTCCGCCCGATAGGAAGAACCGCATAAGGCAGAAATGCCACTGCCAACAGAATCAGGGGCGCTAGAAAATGAACGGCGCGGTCGGCAGACGCGGGGACGATGTCCTCTTTGGTCAGCGACTTCAACGCATCCGCCATGGGCTGCAGGATGCCGTAGAATCCCACCCGATTCGGACCGTACCGGTTCTGAATCCGGCCCAGGCCCTTGCGCTCGAGCACCGTGGTCAACGCAAAGAGCACAGGGAAAACGAGCAGGATAGGAAGGATCGTAAGCAGAATCGAAACGGCCGGCTGGATCGCTGCAGGTGAGTAGCCCAGGAGCCAGTGCTTGAGCGACACAAACACCTGGTCTAGCATTATTGCGTCACCGCGGATGGCTGCTTTTTGGCTTCGGCTTGCGTTTTCTCTTCGGCTCGCCTGGCCTCGACCTCTGCTGCTTCGGTTGGATGGATAGCCTCGTAATACTCATTAGGCCGGGCCAACTTCTCTTTCGTCCATAAGAGGCCGCCGAAGCGGTCGGTCGTGCTTAACTCGAATTCGTTATCCATGCGAATGGCGTCGAAGGGGCAGACTTCCACGCAGATCTGGCAGCTCATGCAAACCGATACATCGATATCGAAGACTGCCGGATAGAACTGCTGCTTGCCAATAAAGTCGGGCTTCTTGTCTTTGCTTTTTTCGATGGTGATACATCTGGGCGGGCACTCTTTCTCGCAAATCTGGCAAGCCACGCAGCGCAGCCCTTGTTCCGGGTCCACGCCATCGTAAATGAGGAAAGGGAAGTTGCGCGCCGCTTCCGCCACCGGAAGCCGCTCTTCAGGAAACTGAACTGTAACCAGGCGCTTCTTATCGACGAAGCTGCCCAGAAAGTTCCGCGCAGTTTCTACTAACCCTTTGATGATGCCCAGGCCCAACATTTGCTTTACCCTCGTATGCTGTTGCTTCTTGAAGGGGGCTTGAGCCCCACCGTAACTCTCATCTGCGGTTTGTCTTCCCCTGACTTCTGCTCCGGACCATAACCACCCTACCCTTTGTCATCTCGACCGGAGCGAAGTGCAGTGGAGAGATCTGCGGTTTCCCTTTCCTTGACCACGCGATCTCCTTCCTAGCGGTCCACTTCTCCCATGACAATATCAATGCTTCCCAGGATCACCACCACGTCGGCGATGTTCTGTCCCAAACACATATCCTCGAGCACGGTAAGGTTGATCAGGCTTGGCGGCCGCACCCGGTAGCGGTATGGATTGGGCGAGCCGTCGCTGATCAAATAGAAGCCCAGCTCTCCTTTGGGGGATTCAATGCGCCCGTAAGCTTCACCCACCTTGGGCCGTAGTCCGCGCAGCCTCGCTTTGGGATCCATGATG
>CAZSUK010000031.1:0-2596 GCA_964609355.1 uncultured Acidobacteriaceae bacterium
AACCGCAGATCTCTCCACTGCGCTGCGCTTCGGTCGAGAGGACAAAGGGGAGGGCGGTGCCTCCATCGACGGTCGTTGGTGAACAAGTGCCGTTTTTCAGCACCTTGGGTGGGCCAAAGGCCCATGACTCCTCTCTGTCGAAAAACATTCCCAAGAAAGGGCCGCCGTACCGCAGATCTCTCCACTGCGCTGCGCTTCGGTCGAGAGGACAAAGGGGAGGGCGGTGCCTCCATCGACGGTCGTTGGTGAACAAGTGCCGTTTTTCAGCACCTTGGGTGGGCCAAAGGCCCATGATTCCTCGGGTCGGGATGACAAGGGGGCGGTTACTTTTCGGATGGTTTGCGACTTGGATGGACAGACTTACCAACGGCTACTTAGCGAAGATCTGCGTATCCCACCCTTCGCAAAGAACGCGAAGGATGGGGCAACCATCGATTGGTGGCAGGAAGAAGGTGGAAGATCAAGCCGTGCCCCTTCCGGCAGTCCCTTACATCAGCTCTTCGACGAAGGCTCGCGCGACGTCCGGGGGAATGCGGGAACTCTGTTTGACCAACGGTTCGGTGGCCAGCACAGGTTCGGATTCATGCAGGGTGGGCACGTCGGTACGCTCGAAGAATTTGCCAATGGGAATTTCATCACCCCAGAGCAAAGACTTCTCCATCGCGGCCATCCAGTTGGTCGAGTCATACGAGGGATTGTCTTCAAGCTTCTTGACCCGCGGCCGGAACCACTGGAAGGTGTTGTCGTGGTTGTAGGTAACGCAAGGGCTGAAAACATCGATGAAAGAAAAGCCTTTGTGCTGAATCCCCTGCTTGATGAGCTCGGTCAGGTGCTTCTGCTCGGCACTGAACCCGCGGGCTATGAACGTTGCTCCCGCAGAGAGAGCCAGCGAAATGGGGTTGATCGGACCTTCCACGTTGCCAAACGGCATGCTCTTGGTCTTCATGCCTTTGCGGCTGGTGGGCGACGTTTGCCCGGTGGTAAGGCCGTAGATCTGGTTGTCCATGACGATGTAAAGCAGGTCTACGTTGCGGCGCATGGTGTGCATGAAGTGATTGCCGCCGATGCCGAAACCGTCCCCGTCCCCCCCGGTAACCAGCACCGTCATTCCGTGGTTCGCCATTTTGAAGCCGGTGGCCACAGCCAGCGAGCGACCGTGCAGGGTGTGCATTCCGTAGGTATTGATGAATCCGGGGAAATTCGAGGAGCACCCGATGCCGCTGATGGTGGCAACCTCGTGATTGGGAATCTGCAGCTCGACCAGCGCCTTCTGAACTGCCGCAAGTACGCCGAAATCACCACAGCCTGGGCACCAGTCGGGATCCACCTTGCCCTTGAGGTCCGCCATGGTGGTCAGTTTTGGAGCTGCTATGTCTGTCGCCATCGTTGTTTCTCCTAAACCATGATTTCGTGCATGGGAACGGAAAGGTTTGTCGTGCCTTTCAGCTGCTCTTTGACTGCTTCCACGATGTGATGCGGCATAAAAGGTTCGCCGTCATATTTGCGGATGTGCCCGTTGGCCACAAAGCTGGTTTCGCTGCGCAGGTAGCGGGCGAACTGGCCACTGAAGTTGTTCTCGATGATGATGGTGTGACGGGAGCGTTTCAGGATATCGGCAATGGCATCGCCGTGCAGCGGTACCAGCCAACGAATCTGCAGTTGGTTGGCGGTGATTCCCTCATCCGCCAGCAGCTCGCGTGCTTCCTCGATCACACCCTGGGTCGATCCCCAACCGACTAGAGTGACGTCCGCATCGGCCAGCCCCTGCAGCTTTGGTGGCTCAACCGAGGCTTCAATGCCGGCAACCTTGCGCATCCGCTTTTCCATCATGGCGCGGCGCTTCACGGTGTTGGTGTATTCGTCCGAGATCAGCACGCCGTCTTCATCGTGCTCGTCGCTCGAGACCACGTGGGTATGGCCGGGTACCCCGGGGATGGCGCGCGGAGAGACGCCGCTCTCGGTAATCAGGTAACGCTTGTAGTCTCCGTGACCGTTGCCATTGGCGGCAGTGATCATCTCCCCGCGATCGACCTCGGGGGCAAAATTGAGAATGGCGGGATCGACGCTGAGGCGGCCTTCGGCCAACAGCAGGTCACAGAGCACGATGCCGGGGCACTGGAAGCGTTCGGCAATGTTGAAGATTTCCGGGATGAGGGTGAAGCAGTCACCGATATCCAGCGGAGCGGCGATGACCCGGGGATAGTCGCCGAAGGCGGCGCCCAGCATCTGCCAGAGGTCGCCTTGCTCAGTCTTGGTGGGAACTCCGGTAGATGGGCCGGCGCGCTGGCAGTCAATCACCACCACGGGAATTTCCGCCTGGGCAGAGAGGCCGAGGGCCTCGCTCATGAGGGCAAAACCGCCGCCTGAGGTGGCGCACATGGCGCGAACGCCAGCGTGAGCGGCGCCGATGGCCATGTTGATGACGCCGATTTCGTCTTCCACCTGGCGGACCATGATGTTGGTTTTGCGGGCGTGGTCGGCCATCCAGTGCAGCACGCCGGTCGACGGGCTCATGGGATAAGCACAATAGAACTTGACCCCAGCCGCCGCTCCGCCCATGGCCATTGCGGCGTTCCCGCCCAGGACGGCGTAGCGG
>CAZSUK010000032.1:0-8406 GCA_964609355.1 uncultured Acidobacteriaceae bacterium
GGAAGGGCTGGAGGTTGCTCGCCTAACCCCCCCGGCAATCGTGTTCATCGACATCTTAATGCCTACGATGGATGGCTATGAGTTTGTCACCGCGCTGCGTAGCCAACCAGGCCGCTCTGCAGTGCCCATAGTCTTTTGGACCGCCGCCTACCTCAAGCGTGAGGCTTTGGGTCTTGCCCAGGAATGTGGCGTGCTTCACATTGCAGACAAGTCAGCACTGCCCGAGGAAATTTCCTGGATTGTTGACCAATGTCTGGGCGAGGATGCCATACCTGAGGCACCAGCACCGGACAAAGCAATCATTCGAGAAGACCTAAGGATCGCCCAAGTTACAGCTACGCAGAGGACGGTCGATTTGCAAACTTGTAACCGTCGTCTATCAGCGCTGAGTGAGCTCGGACGCGCCATAGCCAACCAAAACAACGTGCCATCATTGCTGAAAGAAGTCTGCGAAGGAGCACGGTACTTGCTTGGGGCGAGAGTTGGGTTCGCCCTCACCGTCGATTCCCATTCCAACCAGGTGAATTTCACACATTTGGCCGGCACTTCTTCACTCGTAGACCGCGAGGCCATTGAGAAGGTTTGCCTTCTCTGGCAGGAGAACCTGACCGCAACAAAAAGAACCGCCCGAGTGGCGGCAGATCACGAGGTGATGGTCCGCGCTTTTCAAGCTGCTCTTCCACGATGTACTAAGCCATACCTCGGCGCGGCTATGCTCAACCCTGTCGACGGCATGGTAGGAGCGCTCGTTCTGGGAACAAAGATTGGAGTCGCAGATTTTGATGAAGAGGATGCGCTCATCGCGACTGCCGTCGCCGCCCAGGCGGGTGTGGCTTATCAGAACTTGGCGAGCACAGCGGAACTCCAGAAGAGTTTGACCGAACTTCAGACCGAGATCGCGCTTCGCAGGAGGACAGAGTCTGAACTACACAATGTTGAGACGGATTACAAATCCAGCATTCACGCCGCTCCGTGCGGTATCTATCGAGCTGATCTCGACGGAAAGCTCTTGGTGGTCAACAAGGTCATGGCCGAAATGCTCGGCTACGACTCGGAGCAGGAAGTTGTCGAACTCCAGACCGCCGAGGAGATCTTTTGTGAGCAGGATGAGCGGCAGCGGTTGATCGCACACTACGCAGCCCGCGACCTTGTCATAAATGTCGAGGCGAAATGGAAGCAAAAGGGTGGCGGCCACATTTGCGTCAAACTAAACGGATGGCCTAAGTCAGGGCAGGACGGGAAGTTGATCTGGTATGAAGTCTTTGTGGAGAACCTGACAGCGCTGAGGAAGATGGAGCTGCAGGTGCAACAAGCGCAAAGGATGGAAGCCGTTGGTCAGTTTGCTGGGGGTGTTGCTCACGATTTCAACAACTTGCTAATGATTATTTCCGGTTATGCGGACCTAATACAATCGGGCGATTTCGAGAAGAATGCGGTGATTGAGCGTGTAGGGCACATAGCGCGAGCGGCAAAACAGGCTGCTTCTGTCACCAAACAACTGCTGGCATTTAGTCCCAAGCAGCCCGAGCAATTGGCGAATGTCGATTTGGGTTCTCTGCTGGAAGAGCTGGAAGATGTAATACCTCGTCTTGCTGGAGAGCATATTCGATGCAGCATTAAATGTGGGCCGTCACCGAGACGTGTCAGGATAGACCGGAGCGAAATCGAGCAGGTGCTCCTCAACCTGGTGGTGAATGCACGTGACGCAATGCCTGACGGAGGCAAGCTCACAATTGAAGCCGCGTATGTTGATGTTGATGAGTCGTATGTACAGCAGCAGCGTGTCCACTTGGCGCCAGGTCCATATGCTTGGATTTCAGTCAGTGACACAGGAATTGGAATGGACGAAGCGACGAAGGCCCGGCTTTTTGAGCCATTTTTCACTACCAAAGAGCGCGGCCTGGGGACCGGGTTGGGGTTATCCATGGTTTCCGGAATTGTGAAACGGAGCGGGGGTGACACCTGGGTTTACAGCTTTCCGGGAAAAGGCAGCACATTCACGATCTACCTGCCGGTTATTGAGGAACCCCCGGAGACGAAAGAGATTCGATCGCAATCGGAGACAATTCCGACTGGCTCGGAAACGATCTTGCTCGTCGCGGATGAGCAGGGACTTCGCACCGCAGTCTGTGAATTCTTGCGGTCAACCGGCTACGTTGTACTTGAAGCGTCAAATGGCATGGAAGCCTTGCAAATGTGCGGAGACTATCAAGAACGCATCGATATGCTGTTGACCGACTACATTATGCCCGGGCTTAGTGGACCAGGGTTGGGCACTCTGGCGATAAAGCAGCGACCAAATCTCCGTATTATCTGTATGACAGGCTATACTGACCGCATAACTCGGATACCGGACTCTTGCAAAACCATAACCTTCCTTCAGAAGCCTTTCAGCCTTTCAATGCTTGCGCAGACCGTGCGCCAAGTGTTGACGGACGATCAACGCTATTCCGCGTCAGCCTAGACTGACGCGCTGGCTGTCAGAGGCTGTGACTTTAGTTTGGAGTCACGCCGGGATAAGCGCCTACAATTGAGGGTATGAGACATTACACGATCAAAACGATGAATGGCCGTACCACATTCAAATGCCCGCTTTGTAAGCACTCCGTCACCCCGCAGGAGTTCAACAGAGAGAATGGCAGCTGCCGTACCCAGGCGGCTAAGGCAATGAACGAGCACGCGAGGACTGCACACGGCGTCCCAGTGCCCGTATCGCCGGATCATGCGCCGATGTGGCACGCCCATTAAAGGCGCATTTCGCCAGGGGCAACGAAAGGCCGTGCGGCACGACACCTGAAACGTATTACACAATCCGGCGCATTCAGTCGCCCTGCGGATCCCATGCTTCGATTTCGTGTGGATCGGCACCAAGAGAATCGGCTAGCTGCACGTGGGACATGCGGACCCGTTCTCTAGCCTAGCGAGCGACCTTCGGGGTGATGAATGTTTCAGTCACGGTAATGTGAAGAACGCGTCACTCTACTGCAAGACTTCGACCCGAGTACTGTCCTCCGAACCCTCTAGGTGCACTCCATCGTTCAGGTTGTGAAAACGGTTGTCATAGTATCGGCGCTTCCGATTAAATATGGTCACTATGCCGAAACCCCAGGAGAGCGTCGAGAAGCCGAAGAGTCAGCCCCAATCCGAAATTCTGAGGGGCTGGAAGCAGATCTCGGAGTTTTTGGGAGAGCCCGTGTCGGTAGTCAAACGATGGGCGGCGGCCGACATGCCCTTACATCGCGAGGGCCAATTCGTCTCCGCTTCTTCCGATGAATTGAACGCGTGGCTAGGTCAAGAATCGGGCAAGCCTGTGCATGTCACCGCAGAGAATACCGACCTCACCGCTGAACTGAAGCGGAGGCTTTCGTTCATTCGTAGCAAGAAGCAAGAGAGACCTAAGATGAAACAGTCGGCACTATCTGGGAAGGTAAAGAGATAACGTGGGCGGACGAGAGAGTGCCGAAACTGTTCGGAAACGCCCACTGCGCTGGCGGGAGCAGAACCGCAAGGCGTGGTCGCGCAACTGCGGAGCGCGAAAACGTCGGTATTGTCGGCAATTTCAGAAGAACACCCGGCACAACGGAAAACGGTGGACTCCCGTCGAAGATGCGCGGATCAGTGCCAAAGATCGCCCGACCGACCGCAAGATAAGTAGAGCGATTGGCCGCTTGGTACAAACCATTCAACAGCGACGTTACCTCCTGTCGCGGGGATAACGGGTGTGCCCTGTCTATCGAGCAGTTTTGCCCAGACTTCGGTTGTGCGGTGTACGGTCTGCACCGGGCTTGGATTCCCCCGAGCAATTATCCGCCTCATAAAATCGTGAAATCTGCAAAAAAAACGGTATAGACCTCGTGGCCGTCCGGAACTTGTGAAACCCTTCTAGTGCAGTAGCGTGAATCAAGCCGTCAGTTGCGCCGCCACATCCTGCCCCTCGCGGACATGGAAGCAACCTCTCAAATAAGGCGTCTCCTCGCACTGTGGGCAGTATGGAATGTCAACCTGAACGATTGTTCCGGTGCCGAGACACTGCTCAGCCATACGATGGGCTGAGATGAATGCCTCCTCCCACTTGATGCGGGTCCCACATTGGGCGCAGTGCATGTGCTTATCCCCGTATTCGAGGCAGGCGCTTATCAGGAACAGAGCCTTGTCCGCTATAAAAGTATCTACGCTGACGTGATGCGGTGTTTGCAACCTGCACTCACCTTTCACCGTGCCAACTAGTCAGGAATCTTGTAAGGCGTGGGAGGGGGAGGGGAGGGCGACCTTAGTCGGCCCGGAGAAACACAGCCCACGCCTTGCATTGGCGAAACATTGGTGGGTACACCGAGGGGAGATATCCACCCGCTCTGAAATGGAACAAGTGCACTCACTCGCCAAGTCAAAAGCAGGGTAACTCCGGAACAAAGAGTTCGCTGTTCAGAATTGCTCATCCAGCAGAAAAGAATTCCCCTACAATCTCTGGCGATGCATCCTAAGTCCTCCATGAAAACAAGGAAACAAGTGGTGCTTTCTCCGCATCGAAAACGGGACACCATGACGTTACGACCGAAGCATCTTCACAATTGGTACAAGAGCTTGGCCGGAGGGTTTCGGTGCACTTGTGAAGCGTGGCGCTGCGAGTTTGCCTCAACAAGCAAGAAGTGCGATAGAGCGTCCGAACACAGTAGCAGGTATTGCTCTGCTCATCTGGCATCTAAGCCCCAGTAATTCATCCCGCCACCGAAGCAGTGGGCTGTATTATTCTCGCCGTGTCTTACGCCTTCTCTACCCTGCTAATCGCTCTTCCCGTAGTTGCCTTCCTCGATCTCGATTGAAGCCCAGATGAACCCTTGGACGTCGATCCGGGAATGGGGTGTCAGCTTTCGGTTCCGCAACTCCAGTTCCACACGATCAGCCAACTCTTGAAGATTGGAATATGTGAGCCAATTCGGTTCCGACTTGTAGTTCAGCGAAATCTTGAGCGTTTCCGCCATGCGCCTCATGATCGTGGGCTTCATGAACATGCATTTGCCATCGGTTGCGAGGAATTGGAAGTAGGTGGCGACAGTCCATTTTGTTACACCCATCTCCGAAAGGAGACCGCTGAATGCTCCCCAACGTTGTTCCATTTCACCGGAATCATATAGGAGTTCGTACAGGGCAGTTGCAAATCGTTCATGGTTTGCTGGGTTCCCAACGGCGTCAGCGAATTTGGCCTTCTCGATCCGACAAACAAGGTTGGTGCTTCTTACAACTTGCTTCGCGAGCGCGCACACCAGCGCGTAGCGTCTGTCATGAAGAAGAGTTTCAAAGGTATCCTTTCCACGTTTTTGTCGGAAGATGTGGGCCGCCGTTTCCTTGTACCCACGTTCAGCGTCGTGGAACTCCTGCCCTTCAAAACCATCCGGGAAGCTGCTGATGAAGCAGCTAACAAGGTAATCGAAATCCACTGGAGGTCTGGGCGTTGGAGAAGCTACTTTGAGTTGTCGGCTGCGAGACTTGCGTTTGGCGCGAGGGATTTGCTGGTTTGAGGTCGGTGGTCCTTAGGATCGTTTTCGCGCCGGAATTGATGAATTCAATGTCTAGTCTGTCATCGCGGTTCTCGTTCACGCGCCCTAGCCCGAATGAAGCATGTTCGACCCAATCTTGTGATTTCCACTTCATTGCGTCCTTAGATTGGCAGCCCGACCAACGCTGCAGCCTTTTTCAGCCTAAATAATAACCCAGACAAAGATGATCCCGCTGTTCAGAATTGGACACTGTTAGAACTGGAACCTTAAGATGCATGGGTACCTGCATCGCAAGGAAGGCGATCTAAACGACGCAGAGTACGGTACAGTCGGGCGGAGAAGCCTGGTTGCCGGGAGTCGCTGGATGCGGAACGGCTCGGCATTGTGAAAGGTTTGCTGGGATAGAATCCCCGCGAGACTGAAATGACGATGACGCCCCAGCCACTAGTCGGCAAACTCCGGCGGGCTGGAACCCTTCTAGGCATGTTGAACTGTGGTTTCGAGTTTAAGACCTGCCTCAACACATGAAACACCAGTTACGGAGTAGGAGCATGCCTTCAGATAGTCGATTGGCACAAGATGGCCCTGCACGCGCAGGACGACTGCCCAGATAGCTGGGAAGATTTCCGTTACTTGCTGAAACAGTCTCCACAAAGTAAACGCCGACGGACCGCTCTCACATGGCGATACCATCGCCTGCGAATGTGGAGAGGTGCTTGGTCTGCTGGGTCAGTTTGTGCATACTAAAGCAAAAGAAGCAGCTCTTCCGCGAAGTCTCATCAACCTCGGTCTTGAGCCGATTCATCGCAGAAAGTAGTCCTGATCCGCGCCCCTGATGTTTTAACATCACTCACTCACTCAGTCTCGACTCTCATGATCCAACAAGCAGGTGGGCAATTTCATCAATCGCCCACCTGTGGTACAGCAATTAGTTCGTAACCACATTTTGTTCAAGAGTGACTTGAGTCTGCGCTAACAACTGACCGTTTACAGATGCTCCCGTTTTTAGGTTGATGGCTGTTTGAGCCAAAATAACACCATTGAACTGAGCGTTTGCTTGAATGGTCACATCTCCGAAGGTCTGCCAGAATATATTCTTGGCTTGTGCGCCGCCGCTTAAGACTACCTTCGTTGCGCTAGCCTGACTTAAGGTTTGAGGTATCTGAAATATCCAGACATCATTCGGACCGCCAGAGAGTGTCACGTCGGTTGATATGCTTACACCAGTACCCCATTTGTAAAGACCCGGAGCGATAGTTAGCCCTCCAATCTCACCAGCTCCCAAGTTGGTGGCAGTTGGAAGTGTACGCCCTGCCGCGTCGGTGTATGCGGTCATCATGTCTTTAACGGCGGTTGTCAGTAAAGTAGGGTCGGTTATCCGGCACGGTAGTGGGCCGGCTGCATCGACAGAGTAACTCTTACCCGTTACTTGCACGCATGTCAGGTTATCAGCTGATCCGGTGATCGGGCTTGCCCCTACATCTCCAGTGATAGCGGATGTCGGCACATTTGTTACTCCAGACTTGGTTAGGATGGCGAAAGCAGACGCCGAGTTAAGTTCTACCGGCGCAGGACCTTGTCCGTTAGGGTTCGCAGGATGGTTCGAGGATGAGTCACCGCAGGCGACCATAGTTACAAGTAGCATCACAACCAGTACTTTGTACATTTATCACTCTCCTAGTGTCTTAATTAACGTAAGTATTCTCAAGCCCCGTAATCAGCTTCCCGGAATCCGGCAGTCGGCACACAACGACTGGTTTACGGCACCTTAACCGGCACTTGTGTGGCCCTTAGCGTCGACGCTCAACTTGTTGAATCGACACGTCAGGATGTGCCCGGCGTCGCAGACCATAACTTCCATCGTTGTACTTCTAGCGCGGGCACAAAGCCTACGGGACGCGGACCGCATCAGTTCGTTCGGTCCGCTCAATTGACTCACATTACAATCGTGACCTGTGGGCTGTCTGGTCAAGACTGCACAGTTGTGGGAGAAAGTCTCTAAGAGCGTTGGGGTCGGTCGAGCGAGGGATGACTGTTGTTACGTCGTCTTATCTGTAGCTGTGTTCATGAATTCGCTGGTCTGACTGAAACCCAGTTCTCACACCTTTTTCCTGTCGGCGGACCACCCTGGCATCGCGATTCGTTCATGACGAACGGTGAGGGTAACTTTAGTTCGGAGTCATGCCGAAACAATCGACTAGACTTGAAGATATGAGGCATTACATCGTCACAATGATGAAGGGCTTTAGCATGTTCAAGTGCCCCCTTTGCAGATATTCCGTCACCACACAGGAGTTCGGCACCCAGAACGGCAACCTCCGCACCCAAGCAGCGAGGGCAATGAACGAGCACGCCGCGGCTGCACATGACTGCTCGATTCCCCCGTCACCGCTTGATGCGCAGATGTCGCAGGCTCGTTAAACGCGGTATTTCCGCAGAAGCAATGAAAGGCAGTGCAGTATGGCACTTGAAACTTATTACACAATCCGGCGCATCCAGTCGCCCTGTAGATCTGGCTCGGCCGTGCTATTCGAGCTGACTTACCCGCGTGTAGCGGCGGAACTTAGCGATGAGGATCTGTCGTGCGACTTTAAGTCACACTGACGGAAGTTGGGACATGCATTTCATCGCCGTGGTGACCACATAGGACTGTCGGCGCTGTTTTGCGAATTGCTCAGCGCTTCAAGACAAATGAATTTAGAGGAGAATTCAATGAGCTATAGTGAATCGAGAAATCACTTCGAGAAGGCCACGTACAATACTGCTGATCCGGGTATCATCGAGATGTTGAGAGGACTCAAGCACTTATCGCATGCTATTGAGGAAGACATTAGAACGTTGGCACAGGGCATGCGTGACATCCGTGACATCCAGAACGGCAATCGGATACCGAGGTCTTTCAGTTAACTTA
>CAZSUK010000033.1:0-14859 GCA_964609355.1 uncultured Acidobacteriaceae bacterium
TCAGCTGATTACCAGTGCCGATTACAAGAACGTGGTAGTCGCGTATCGCAACAATGCCCCCGTCTTTCTGCACGACGTCGCCACCATCGTGGACGGAATCGAGAACACCAAGCAAGCGGCCTGGATGAACCAGACGCCGGCAGTGATTCTCAACGTGCAGCGGCAGCCGGGCGCCAACACCATCAGCGTGGTCAAAAGCATCCAGCTGCTGATGCCCCAGCTGCAGGCTAATCTGCCCTCGGGCATCGATATCACCACCCTCACCGACTTGACCACGGACATCAAGGCATCGGTGGCCGATGTGGAATTCGAGTTGATGCTGACCATCGCCCTGGTGGTGATGGTGATCTTTCTCTTCCTGCGCAATCTCTACGCCACGATCATTCCCAGCGTGGCCGTGCCGCTCTCCATTGTCGGCACGTTCGCGGCCATGTATGCGCTCGGATACTCGCTCGACAACCTATCCCTGATGGCGTTGACCATCTCGACCGGCTTCGTGGTGGACGATGCCATCGTGATGATCGAGAACATCTCCCGCTACCTGGAAGAAGGAAAAACGCCCATGCAGGCGGCCCTCGAAGGCGCGGAGCAAATCGGCTTCACCATCGTTTCGCTGACGGTCTCACTCATCGCCGTGCTCATTCCCCTGCTCTTCATGGGCGATGTGGTGGGCCGTCTGTTCCGCGAGTTCGCCGTAACGCTGGCAGTCACCATCATCATCTCCGCCGTGGTCTCGCTGACGCTGACGCCGATGATGTGCTCGCGCATTCTGCGTCACAATCCCAAAGAAAAAGAAGGGCGCTTCTACCAGGCATCCGAGCGTGTCTTTGAGAGCATGATCGGCTTCTACGGCCGCACCCTCAAGGTGGTCCTGCGCTTCCAGGGGATTACTTTGCTGGTGGCGTTGGGCACCCTGGTCCTCACCATTTTTCTTTACATCATCATCCCCAAAGGGTTTTTCCCGGTCCAGGACACCGGCGTGATCCAGGGCATTTCGCAAGCCCCGGCCTCGATCTCCTTTACCGCCATGGCCAAGGCGCAGCAGGAACTGGCCAAGATCATCCTGCAGGATCCGGCGGTCGAGAGCCTCTCCTCGTTCATCGGAGCGGACGGCACCAACACCACGCTGAACAGCGGGCGCATGTCGATTAACCTGAAGCCGCTCAACCAGCGCGATCTCAGCGCTGCCGACGTGGTTCGCCGGCTGAACAACAGCCTGTCCCAGGTGGGCGGTATCAAGCTGTACATGCAGCCGGTGCAGAACATCACCGTCGACGACCGCGTCAGCCGGACGCAATATCAGTACACGCTCGAAGATCCGGATGTGAATGAGCTGAACACCTGGTCCAACCGCTTCGTCGACAAGCTAAAGCAGCTGCCGGAGCTGGAAGACGTCGCCACCGATCAGCAAACCGGGGGTTTGACGGTCTCGCTCGCCATTGATCGCGTATCCGCATCTCGCCTCGGCATCACACCCTCCACCATCGATCAGACTCTGTATGACGCTTATGGCCAACGCCTGATCAATATCATGTACACCCAGCTGAACCAGTACCACGTGGTCATGGAGGCGCAGCCGAATTTCGCCAATGACGTGGGTAAGCTGAACAAGATTTACATCCAGTCTGGCGCCTCTTCGGGGGCTACCGGAGCGGCGGCCAGCACCTCGTTTTCCGCCTCCGCCTCTGCCTCAGCCGGGACCAATGCGACCACCGCACCAACCCTTTACACCCCTTCCTCCGGCATCTTGACGCCACCCACGAACGTCCTGACATCGAACGCCACGACCAGCGGGTCCAGTTCCGCCAACACCAACACCAGTTCCACCCTCAGCAACGCCGTGCCTCTGGGCGCCTTCGTCACCATGACGCCAGGGACTGAATCGTTGTCGATCAACCATCAGGGCCAGTTCCCTTCGGTAACCGTCTCTTTCAACCTGGCAGGCAATGCTTCACTCGGCCAGGCCATCGACGCCATCAATAAAACCGCGAAGAACCTCAACTTCCCGCCCAGCGTGCAGGCCGCCTTCCAGGGTACCGCCGCATCTTTTGAAAATTCCCTTTCCAACGAAGCCTTGCTGATCCTAGCCGCGCTGGTCACGGTGTACATCGTTCTCGGCGTGCTGTACGAGAGTTTCGTTCACCCCATTACCATCCTTTCCACTTTGCCCTCAGCCGGCGTAGGGGCGCTGCTGTCTCTCATGCTCTTTGGGCAAAACCTGAGCGTGGTCGCGATCATCGGCATCATTCTGCTCATCGGCATCGTGAAGAAGAACGGCATCATGATGGTGGACTTCGCCCTGGAGGGCGAACGGCAACGCGGCATGAACTCCACCGATGCGATTTACGAAGCCAGCCTGCTTCGTTTTCGCCCCATCATGATGACCACCATGGCCGCTTTGCTGGGCGGAATCCCGCTGGCCTTCGGAAGCGGGATTGGCTCCGAACTCCGCCGTCCTCTGGGCATTGCCATGGTGGGCGGTTTGTTATTGAGCCAGGTGCTCACCCTTTACACCACGCCAGTGATCTACATCTTCTTTGACAACCTGGCGCAAAGATTCTCCGGTTCGCGGCACACGGAAGGCCCCGAGCCAGAGCCTGCAGGCCACGCATGAACCTGTCCGGTCCTTTCATTCGCCGGCCGGTGGCCACAACCCTGCTGACGGCAGCGATCGCGATTGCGGGAGGAATCGCCTTCAACGTGCTGCCGGTTTCTCCCCTGCCCCAGGTCGACTTCCCTACGATTTCCGTTTCCGCCAGTCTGCCCGGAGCCAGCGCGCAGATCATGGCGTCCTCCGTGGCGACTCCATTGGAGCGGCAGTTCGGCCATATCGCCGGCATCACGGAGATGACCTCCTCCAGCTCTTTGGGCAGTACCAGCGTTACCCTGCAGTTTGACCTGAGCCGCAACATCGACGCCGCCGCGCGCGACGTGGAAGCCGGCATCAACTCGGCCAGAACGTATCTGCCTGCCAACCTGCCGTCGAATCCCAGCTATCGCAAGGTCAACCCGGCGGACTCGCCGATCATGATCATCGGCCTCACCTCCGACAAGTACGACAAGGAGGCCATGTATGACTCTGCGTCGACCATCATGGAGCAAAAGCTTTCCCAGATTCAGGGCGTGGGGCAGGTCGCGGTTGGCGGCGCCTCCTATCCGTCGGTACGGGTCGATGTGAACCCTCCGCAGCTACACAAATACGGAATAACCCTGGCTAACGTCCAGAATCTGTTGAGCCTGCAAAATTCCGACATCGCTCGCGGCCAAATCACCAACGGCGCAGTGACCGCCGACATTATCACCAACGACCAGATTTCCTACGCCGACCAATATAAGCCTCTGATTGTCGGGACCCACAACGGACTCGCTGTCCACCTTTCCGACGTAGCCGACGTACAGGATTCCGCGCAGAGCATCCGCACCGCCGGTTACCTGAACGGAATCCCTTCGGTGACGGTGATCATCTTCCGCCAGCCGGGCGCCAATATCATCCAGACCAACAACCGCATCCGGGCCCAACTTCCCTTCCTGGCTGCGGTGATGCCCCAGGGAATCAAAACAACCATTGTTTTAGATCGCACCACCACCATCAAAGCTTCTCTGCATGACGTGGAATCGTCGTTGATCACCTCTGTGGGGCTGGTGATCCTGGTGGTTTTCCTCTTCCTGCGCAATGGCCGCGCCACCCTTATCCCCAGCGTCGCCGTGCCCGTATCCCTGATCGGCACCTTCGCTGTGATGTATCTGCTGGGCTATAGCCTGGACAATCTCTCCCTGATGGCGTTGACCATCTCTACCGGGTTCGTGGTGGATGACGCGATTGTGGTCATGGAAAATATCTCCCGCTATCTGGAAATGGGGATGAAGCCCACAGAGGCGGCTCTCACCGGCGCCAAGGAGATCGGCTTCACCGTGCTCACCATGACCACGTCCCTGATTGCCGTCTTCATTCCCCTGCTGATGATGGGCGGCATCGTGGGCCGGCTCTTCCGCGAGTTCGCCGTGACCTTGTCCACGGCCATCGTTGTTTCCATGCTGATTTCGTTAACCACCACGCCCATGATGTGCGCCCACCTGCTCAAAGCACACAACGGCGAGAAGCACGGACCTATTTATCGGGCCAGCGAGCGGTTTTTTGAGGGAATGCTGAGCGTCTACCGCCATTCCTTGCTGTGGGTGCTGGACAATTCAGGCTTGATGCTGGTGGTCCTATTGCTAACCATCGCGCTGAACGTGGTACTGATCATCAAGATCCCGAAGGGCTTCTTCCCGCAGCAGGATACCGGGGCGCTGGTGGGCGGAGTGCAGGGACCGCAAGACGCATCCTTCCCGGTGATGAACAACTCCATCAAAGCATTGGTGGATGTCGTTAAGGCGGATCCGGCGGTGGCCTACGTCAATGCCTACTCCGGAAGCAATGGCGGCGGCGGCAGCAATGGCGGATTTATCTACGTCGCGCTCAAGCCGCTCGATGTGCGCAAAGTCGGCGCCCCGGAAATCATCAATCGCCTGCGGCCCAAGATGAACCGCCTGCCGGTAGCGCAGGCCTTTCTGCAGGCAGCCCAGGATCTGCGCATCGGCGGCCGCGGCAGCAATGCGCTCTACCAGTACACTCTGCAGGCGGATAGCGTCGATGACCTGGCCCATTGGGGACCTCTTTTGCTGACCCAAATGAAGAAGCTTCCCGGCTTTCAGGACGTGAACAGCGATCAACAAAATGGTGGCCTCGAAGAGTACGTGACCTACGACCGGCAAACCGCGGCTCGCCTGGGGATGACACCCAGTTCGTTGGATACGGCTCTCTACGACGCCTTCGGCCAGGCGGAAGTGTCGGTGATCTACAAAGAATTGAACCAGTACTACGTGGTGCTCGAAGTGGCGCCCCAGTACTTCCAATCGCCCGAGGGCCTCAATTACACCTACCCGTCGGCCAGTATCAACGGCTACACGCCGATCAAGGCGGTCTCCACCGCCCGGGCCACTACCACGCCCATCCAGGTCAACCACACAGGCGTGTTCCCGTCCGTGACGGTGTCATTCAATCTTGCTCCCGGCCTTTCTCTCAGCGACGCCACGCTTGCGATCAGCGAGATGCAGAACAAAATGGGCTTGCCCTCGACCATCCGGGGCTTCTTTGCCGGGACCCTGCAGGCCTATCAACAGTCCCTGGCCACCGAGCCGATCCTGATCACCACGGCGCTGCTGGCGGTATATATCGTGCTGGGCATCCTGTACGAGAGTCTGGTACACCCGCTGACCATCATCTCCACCTTGCCTCCCGCCAGCGTCGGAGCCATGCTCGCCCTGCTGGTGTTCAAGAATGACCTCAACGTCATTTCCATCATTGGCATTGTGCTCCTGATCGGCCTGGTGAAAAAGAACGCCATTATGATGATCGACTTCGCCCTGGTGGCCGAGCGGGAGCATGGCAAGACCACGAAGGACGCTATCTTGGAGGCCTGCATGCTGCGCTTCCGGCCCATTATGATGACCACCATGGCAGCGCTCTTCGGGGCCGTCCCTCTGGCCTTCGGTACCGGCACCGGCGCGGAGCTGCGGCGTCCTCTGGGCATTACCATCGTGGGTGGCCTGATCGTCAGCCAGATGCTAACGCTCTACACCACGCCGGTCATCTACCTCTACATGGACAGCCTGCGGCTGAGGGCCATGGGCAAACATCACGACACTTTCCAGGCCAACCCTGAAGGAGCGGTGTAATGAAGAAGACAACAGCCTTCCTTCTGTGCGCAATCCTGACTGGCTGCACCGTCGGCCCTAAATATCATCCGCCGGCGGTTCAGCCGCCCCCGGCCTTCAAAGAAGCGCCGCCCGCGACCCCGACGAACCCGCCGGCAAATGCTCCGGCCACTCCGGCCCCGACTGCTCCGGCCAACCCGCCCGGCACCCCGGCTCAGGACGCTGGCAGCTGGACCGTCGCCCAACCCTCCGACGCCAAGATCCGTGGGGACTGGTGGGCCATCTTCAATGAGCCGGAGTTAAATGACCTCGAAGCGCAACTGAACGTCGATAACCAAAACATAAAGTTGTCCTTTGAGAATTACATGGAAGCCCGTGCACTGGTGGGAGAAGCGCGCGCGCTGTATTTCCCTACGGTGAACGCCGGCCCGTCCTACAACCGGCAGCGGTCCTCGGCCAACCTGGGTGCGACCAGCACTACCGCCAACCCGGGCAAGACCTCGCAGATTTATTCCTTGCCACTGGATGTGTCGTGGACCCCAGATCTTTTCGGCAGAATCCGCAACCAGGTGCGGGCTGCGCAATACTCCGCCCAGGTCAGCGCGGCGGATCTGGAGAACGAGAAGTTGGTCGAGCAGGCAGACCTGGCCGAGTTCTACTTTGAGATCCGTGGGCAGGACGCGCTGATCGACCTTCTCACCCAGACTGTCGCCTACTATCAGAAGGCGCTGGACTTGACCCAGGCGCAATACGACACCGGCGTCGGCGATCAGATCTCCGTAGTGGAGGCGCGGACGACCCTGCAATCCGCCCAGGCTTCGCTGACCAACCTGGGCATTTCGCGGGCGCAATTCGAGCACGCGATTGCCGTCCTGCTGGGCAAGCCGGCTTCTGGGTTCTCCTTGCCCAAGCGTGCCCTCACCACTGCGCCGCCGCCGATTCCCATCGGCGTGCCTTCTCTTCTGTTACAGCGCCGGCCCGACGTGGCGGCGGCGGAGCGGACCATGGCCTCGGCGAACGCAACCCTGGGCGTCGCCTACTCGGCGTTCTACCCCAACCTGACGCTTTCCGCATCGGGCGGCTTTGAAAGCTATTTGTTCAAGCATCTGCTCGACTGGCCCAGCCGCTTCTGGTCCGTCGGTCCCAGCTTCTCCCAGTACGTCTTCAACGCTGCTCTGAAAGCCGACCTCCGCCAGTTCACAGCGACGTATAACGCGGATGTAGCGACCTATCGGCAAACCGTCCTGACGGCCTTCCAGCAGGTGGAAGACTTTCTGTCACAGACGCGGATTCTTTCTCAACAGATTGAGCAACAGCGTGCAGCGGTGGCTTCCGCGCAGGAGTCTTTGAATCTCGAGATGGGCCGATACGAAACCGGCGTCGATCCCTACATCGACGTGGTCAACCTGCAGGACACGGTACTGAGCAATCAGCAGACCCTGTATAACCTGCAGATCGAGCAGATGACCGGCGCGGTGCAATTAGTAGAGGCTTTAGGCGGCGGTTGGGATACCTCGCAACTGCCGACCCCGGCGCAAGTCTCGCAGACTCCGCCCAAGGCGGATACGCAGATTCAGCGGTAGAGCGCCTGCAACGCTTCGACCTGCTCCGCGGGTGCTCGCAGCCGCAGGGTGATGCGCTCATGCGGTGGCGAAGAACGAAGCTCGTACGTGAATGTCTGGCAGCACGCTCGTTCGAAGAGGATAAAGTCGAGCAAACAGCGTGCGGTCTCTTCAGAGAAAAGCCACTCCAGTTCCAGCCCGTCGGGATGGTGCGTGAGTAACGTCCTGGTTTGGAATAACGCGTGTATTTCGATTCGCCGTTGGGCCAGGTCTCCTTCCGGCAGTGTGCAGACGATCGGCTTTTCCATGGCTAAAACCCCGGCCGGTTTTCCCGGATGCGTTGGGAGAAATCCGGATCATCATTGGCTGCGCGGGCGGCTGGATTGATCCACGCCCGTTGTTTCAGTTGCTTAAAGGGTAAACCGCCGGTCGCGATCATCCCTTTCTGGTAAGCCATCTCGTCTGCTTTGCCATTGAGCAGAATGCGCCAATCCAGCGGCTGGCTTTTCATGCTTTTCAGTGTGTAGATCTCGGTAGTGCAATTATGCGTCACGGCGTTATACCACTGCGGATGATCGTGCAGTTTATTCGTCATGCCAATGTAGTTGAGAAAGAGGGACTGTGCGAACTCTGGTGTAGCGGTGGTGTGGTACAGGTAAAGGTCTTCGCCGTGGCGATAATTCGTGCGCACGCGCACCAGGTCCCGTCGCTCACCACAGAAATCAGCGTAAATTGGCGAAAGAATCCCGAGATAACTCGCCCACTTGGTCAAACTATTCCTTCCGGAGACTGCTCAATTAAGCAAAACTCAGGGGCAGGAGCCGTGGTATCCCACATCTCGCAAAAAACGAGCGAGATGTGGGGCACCCGGGGTCCTTGTCGGGGCGAGGGTTTCAGGGTGAGATCTTCTCGCAAACGCAACCATCGCCAAGCAAACTCGCGGATAGATACCCCCTCCGTGGCCCCCTGTCTCGTGGGAACGAAACTGCTCACTTCGAAGACCCATCCCCAAGCGATTCCCGGGTGCCCCACATCTCGCAAAAAACGAGCGAGATGTGGGATACCACGGCTCTCGCCCCTGACGCCTTTTAACAGCGGGGTTTCATGGTGAGATCTTCACCCTCCCCTGCTCCCCTGTCTCGTAGTAGTGAACGCTGGACCAGAGCCAATCTTCAGGCTTCTCTACCAGTCCACGTTTTACCGGATTCCAATGCATGTAATTCAGCTTCTCGAGACGTTTCTCTTGCGTGAACACGTTGAAGTCATAGTAGCGCGCCTGCCAGAATGGGCGTTCCTTAGACTGCTTCGACACAGAAATCTTCAATGCCTGCAATCCCTTCGAGAGCAACCTCTTGTCCGGTTCACTCAACAGCAGGTGCACGTGTTCAGGCATCACGACATAGCCTTTCACTTCGAACTGATAGCCGTAGCTCATTCTTGCCAAAGCATCTTCAAATAAATCCCGTGAACCCACACTCGTCAAATAACCCAACCGGTGATAGCAGCTGAACGTGACAAAGTGCAAATCCCCTTCCAGCTGATACCGTTCCAATCCCAAAACCATGCGGGCATCTTACAATCGAGAGCGAGGAGACACCCATTCCCACCATTTCCCTATCGTCGGTGCTCGAAACCACCACCCTGCAGCTGGACCAGGTAGCCACCCACGCCCCTGGCCCGCGCGGCCTTCTCCCCATCACGCCGGAAATGCTGCTCAACGCGCCCTCAGGCAATCTCTTCGGCCTGAGTCAAAACGCCGGCATGGGTTGGGAACCGCAAAAACTAATCGGCGAAGAAGTCCTGATCCTCAGCACCCACGGCGGCCTGCGCGCCCCCGACGGAACGCCCATCGCGCTCGGCTTCCACACTGGCCACTGGGAACTGGGCGCGCTGGTAGCCGAAGCCGCCATCACCCTGAAATCCCTCAATGCCATCCCCTTCGCCGGCGCCTGCACCGACCCCTGCGATGGGCGAACCCAGGGCACCACCGGCATGCTCGACTCGCTCCCCTTTCGCAATGATGCCGCCATCGTGCTCCGCCGCCTGATGCGTTCTCTGCCCACCAGGATGGGCATCATCGGCATCGCCACCTGTGACAAAGGACTACCCGCCATGATGATGGCCCTCGCCGCTGCCGGCGAACTACCCACCATCCTCATCCCCGGCGGCGTCACCCTCTTACCCGAATCAGGCGAAGACGCAGGCAAGGTACAAACCATCGGCGCCCGCTACGCGCAAAACCAGATCACCTTGGAAACAGCAGCCGAGATGGGCTGCCGCGCCTGCGCCACCCCTGGCGGCGGATGCCAATTCCTGGGAACCGCCGCCACCGCACAAGTCATCGGCGAAGCACTGGGACTAGCCCTGCCCCATACCGCTCTCTCCCCTTCCGGAGCACCCATCTGGCTCGACGCCGCACGCCGCTCCGCCACCGCCCTTCTGCGACTGCATCAGTTACAAATAGGCACCCGCGATGTGCTGACCCAGGCCTCCGTCGAAAACGCCATGGTGGCCCACGCCGCCTTCGGAGGCTCGACCAACCTGCTACTGCATCTCCCGGCCATCGCCTATTCAGCCGGCCTGAAACGGCCAGTAGCGGAAGACTGGGCAAGAGTGAATCGCGAGATTCCCCGCCTGGTAGACGCCCTGCCCAACGGCCCTCGCAACTTTGCCACCGTGCAGGTCTTTCTGGCCGGAGGACTGCCCGAAGTGATGCTCCACCTCAGACGAGCCGGGCTGATCAACACCAAAGCAAAGACCGTATCCGGAGAAACCCTCGACACCTGTCTTGACTGGTGGGAGTCAAGCGCGCGCCGCCATGAACTGCGCAAAAACCTGATGACACGCGACGGCATCGATCCGGACGACGTCATCATGTCTCCAGATCGCGCCCGCTCCAACGGCCTCACCCCCACCGTATGTTTCCCGGTCGGCAATCTCGCTCCCGAAGGTTCGGTGGTCAAAAGCACCGCCATCGACCCCGCGCTGATCGACGCCAACGGCATCTTTCACCACACTGGACCAGCTCGCGTGTTCACCTCCGAGGAAGCAGCCATTCACGCCATCAAGAACGGCGAGATCCGGGAAAACGATGTCATGGTCCTGGTATGCGGCGGCCCGGCAGGCGCCGGCATGGAGGAGATTTACCAGATCACCTCCGCCCTCAAGTGGCTCCCCTCAGGCAAGCACGTGGCGCTGCTCACCGACGCTCGCTTCAGCGGAGTCTCGACCGGCGCCTGCATCGGCCATATTTCTCCCGAAGCCCTCGCCGGCGGAGCTATCGGCAAAGTGCAAGACGGAGATCAAATAGAAATCATCATCGACCAGCAGAAGCTGACCGGGTCAGTCAACCTGGTAGGCCACGCGGCCGGACCATTGAGCGCGGAAGAAGGCACACGCACGTTAGCCGCACGGTCCTCACGCGCAGATCTCCGGCCACATCCGGCCCTTCCCGCCGACACCCGACTGTGGGCTGCACTGGTGCAAGCCAGCGGCGGAGTTTGGGGAGGATGTGTCTACGACGTGGACGCCATCGTATCCCGGCTGCAGAAAAATGTCTGACTTCAGGACACAGGAGAAGCCGATCCCCTATAACTGCCGATACCGCTAGCGTGAGCAGGCCCATCAACCAAACCGCCACCAGAATCCGCGCTGCCGAATACACTGCCATCATCAAACCGAAATCAGAGCGAGGTGGTTCACGACCTCTGCCCGGAGTCATCCTCGTTCTTCAACCCACTATGGTGGAAGAGTCGGATCAGATCTTTTCCTTTTCCTCCTGGAGATGTCTGCGTGAGAGCCTGCGCGTTTTCGGGCTCGCCTCCGCAAAGGAGCTGGACAACGCGGACGTGCGCGTTTCTACCGGCAAGCAGCCGTACATGTTCTCCAAACGCCGCTGGGAAGCGCCTCTGATCGAGGCCATCTACGGAAACTGCGATGAGCCCTAGAGCAGTTCGCAATTGGTGTAGACCGAAGCGACAGGCCTGAACGTGGTTTTCTCTCAAGGAAAACCACTCCTCGCGATCTTTGCCAGACCACAGTATTGCGAAACTGCTTTAATCCGCTGAGACTTTGATCAGGGTCTGCATGCTGTGTTGCTGTCCGGGACCTAGATCGACCGCGAACGCGCGTATGTTACTGGCCTCGACACAGGCCATCGTGCGCCATTCGTCGCCCAAATCCGCCATCGACTGCGCACCTGTACTCCATGGATTCCAAACCACGGTGGTGCGGGATGCTTGTTTCTCCAGGCGAATGCGCCGGCGCAGAATCGGGTCCATGATCTCGACCGGATGCGTCGTATCCACATAGGCCCGATCGGTCTGCGCGCTGAAAGCAATATCACCTTGCTGCCGCTTCTCCCGGTTGTCATCCATATTGTCGAGGTACGCCACACCATCGAGGCCACTGACGCGCACAGCGTCCGCCCCGCCCACCCGGTAGTAGGTGTGCAGCGCCTCTTCAAAGCGCAGCGATTTGCTGCCGGTATTCTTCACCACTAATTCCTGCTTCAACTCGGCGCCTATCGTCAGACGGTGCGTCAGCTGAAAATCGTACGGCCACCAGGCCCGTGTTCCCTCATCGCTGCTGGTCGAAAGGCTCACCCTCACAGCATCGCCAAGCTTTTCGACCGAGTCGAGTTCCCATGCCTTGGTGCGCACGAACCCGTGCGCAGGTGCTTTAGCATCGTCCGCCTTGTTACGAAACCAGGGAAAGCAGACCGGGATGCCGCCGCGAATCGCACGTCCCGCTGCGAATTGCGAGTGCTCGCTTAAAAAGATCACTTCCTCCGCGCCCGCTGGGCGCCACGAGGTAAGGTGCGCGCCATGCAGGTAGACTTCAGCCGCCGCGGCAGGACCACTGATGGTCACCCGCGGAAACCCACCATACCCCGCAGTGATGCGCGCTACTCCTGCAATCGCGAATCGTTCATTCAGCTCATCGGTTTTCAACGTCCTACAACCTCCAACAACTCATTCACCGAACCCACCGGAACCCCACCCTCTGTAAGCTTACCCGCCGCATCATCCCAATGCAGCGTAGTGACGCTACTGTTCCCCTTCTCATAAGCATAGGTCTTGCCATCATCCTGGTACAGCGTGAAGTCGCTGTTAGCCCCGGGATACACGCGGATCTTCGCTAACTTTTGAACCTGACCGGTATTCTCCACCGGTTCCCCAAACGGCAGGATCGAGCCCGCGCGAACGAACAGCGGCAGCGTATCGATTGGCGCATCCACCTTAACCGACTTACCGCCGCTCACCCGCTCTCCGCTCCAGTAGTTATACCAATCTGCGCCGGCAGGAAGATAAACCATACGGCTGGTCGCACCCTGTTCTGTGACCGGGGCCACCAGGAACGCCGGCCCGAACATATATTCATCCCGGATGTCGGCCACCTGCTCGTCCTGGGGGAAATCCATAAACAGCGCCCGCATATACGGAGCACCCGTCTGGTTGGTCTGATAGCCAAGAGAATAGATATACGGCATCAGCTGATAACGCAGACGAAGATACTTCTCCAGGATCGGCTCCGCCTGTTTTCCATAGGACCAGACCTCGTTATACCTGCGGCTGCCATGGGTTCGGAAATTAGGTTGAAACGCTCCATACTCGAACCACCGGGTATACAACTCCGGGTAATCATCGTATCCACCCACGTTGTCGCGCACATCGGAAGGATCAATCAAAGGTGGGTGTGCGGGATGATGCTCCGCCGGCAGATACTGCCAGCCGCCAATATCGTTTCCCCAATAAGCAATCCCCGAAGCCGTCACATCGAGGCCGGTAGGAATCTGCCGCCGCAGCGTATCCCAGTCAGGATAAATATCCGAAGACCAGAAGATAGTTCCATTGTGCTGCACGCCGGGATAGGCATCCCGGGACAGGATCAGCGCACGATGATCCACATCGCGCCGGAAGCCGTCATAAATCGCCGCTGTATGAAACAGCGGGTAGACGTCAAAGTATCGCGTGCCCGGTCCAATCGAAAGGTAACCGCCATTGGGCGGCAGGTCTGGTTCCGTCTCGTCCGCCCAGATCGAGTCGAATCCCTTGCTGATGATATTGTCCCGAATCACATCCCAGAACCAGCGAGCCGCAGCCGGATTGGTTGTATCAATATCGGAACCGGCCCGGTCATATGGCAGCCCATCCATCGGCGTTCCATCGGCGAGCTGCTCAAACCAGCCATTCTTCCGCACCAGGTCGTAGTAGCGCGTCCCACGCTCGAACCGCGGCCACACACTGATCATGGTCTCAAAGCCCATGGCATGCAGCTGCTTGTTCATGGCCGCCGGATCGGGCCAGTTCGCCGGCACGAAATCCATCTGTCCCATCTTCGAGTAGTAAAACCAATCCACCACGATCACGTCGACCGGAAGATGTCGTTCGCGGTAGCCCTTGGCCACCGCCATCACCTCGTCCTGAGTGCGGTACCTTTGTTTACATTGGATGAACCCGTAGGCAGCCTTAGGCAGCATCGGCGTGGAGCCCGTCAGCAGCCGGTAACCGGAGTAGATCTCGTCTGTCTTGCTGCCCGCGATCACGAAGAACGAGACGCGGTCGCCGACCTGCGAAGTCCACTGCGTTCGTTCATTGAAGCCCGGCTGGATGGTGGTTTGCGAGGGATTGTCCCAAAGCACACCATACCCTTTGTTGGTAACCAACAGGGGCACGCAGAAGGTAGGTCCGCCGGTCGCGGTGTAATTGTTCCAGCACTCAACCGTATGGCCGCGATGATCGAGGTAACCCTCCTGGTTTTGTCCCAGACCGTAATAGTGCTCGTCGTCCGGGGAAGCGAACGTAGCGCCCACTTGATAAAAATCAGCGTCGCCAGGCCTTTTATCGTTCAACACCCCAGCGGTTCCGTCTTTGTGGTTGGGCACTGCCATCTCCCAACCCTCTAATTCGAGCAGCCTGGTTCCCTCCGCGGTACTGAAAAGGATGTGCGCACCCGGTGTCGAGCCGTTGAAGTACCTGCCTATATCCAGTTCGGTAGCCAGCGGTTGGCGCGGTTTGTCGGCAACCATCGTAACGGTGAGGCGATTGGACCGGTAGGTATTTCCCTCGTGGGTCCAGCCTGTGGCAGAAGGTGTGGCGGTAAAGCCGTATCCGGGAGGAGCCAAGGCCGGCTGTTTCAGCAGGCTGAGCGTGACTCGGATGATATTAGGTGCATAGGGTTCAAGAACGATCGTGCTGCCGCCGCGATCGAGCACCACCCGCGTCTCCTGCGCCGGCGCGCATGCGGCAACGCCAAACACCAGACCGATGCAACAGACAATCTTCTGAAAAGGCATAGCGACCATGCTCCACGATTATGCAGCGTGGGGCAAGCCGAAACACCGCGTTGCTCAATTCTGCCCACCAGGACCCGGCAAGTCATAAACCGTAGTCGCGGTGTGTTCCGATTCCGCCAACACCAACCGGATCACCGCCAAAAGCTTATCGTTCGCCACCGGCTTCTGCAGAAAGGTTTTTGCCCCGGCCTTCATCGCACGATCCCAGTTCCCTACGCGGTCTCGTCCCGAAAGCACAATCACCGGAATCGCCGAAAGACTCTCGTTCACCTTCAACCGTTCCAGAACGCTGAATCCGTCACC
>CAZSUK010000034.1:0-3904 GCA_964609355.1 uncultured Acidobacteriaceae bacterium
AGGGACCGGTCAAATTGGTATTCAGAAGGGAAACGACCCCACCAACGCTGGTGATACCGAGCCATATGGCAAGGTATTCCGGTCGATTGGTCATCAACAGGCCCACGACCTCGCCTTTGGCGATCCGTTGTTCAAGCGCCCATCGGGCGTACTGATTGATCCGCCAGGAGAGCTCTCGATATGTCAGGCACTCACGATCCGATTGCACCGCCGGTGTATCGCCTAATTGTGCAGCGCGCTCCTCGATGACCGTGGAGAGAAGGCGGTGCCGATTGCGCGCGATCGGTGCAGTCAGTTCCCGGGCGCGTAGCCACGCCTTTCCCGGCGAACCGGGCGTCGGGGTGGGCGTGGGCGTCATTGTCTGCAGTAAGCTCAAGCTGTGTTACCCGCATCCACCGTAACTACGGTGCCGGTTATGTTCTTCGCTCCATCACTGAGCAGGAATTCGACCGCGTTTGCCACATCTTCCACGTCCACCAGTCGCTTGAGCGCACTACGGCGCACAATCTGTTCCCGCTGCTCGTCCTTCATACCCCGCGTCATCTCGGTATCCACAAAGCCTGGGGCGACCGCATTCACGGTAATCCCCAGCTTTCCCACCTCCCTAGCGAGCGACCGGGTGAAGCCGATGAGCGAAGCCTTCGAGGCGCTATAGACACTAAGTCCGCTGTAGCCGGTGAAGGCCACGACCGACGCGATATTAACGATACGGCCGCCTCCATCGGACATCATCGAGCGCACCGCGGCTTTCGTCACCACCATGGGCGAGAGCGTGTTCAAACGGACCACCTGCTCCATCTGAGAAACTTGCAACATGGCCAGGGCCCCGTCGATGCTGACGCCCGCGTTGTTCACCAATCCATAGATCGGCCCGAAGTCCTTGCGCAGCTTCTTCACCATGGCCGCAATTCCTTCAAGATCCGCCAGGTCGTATGGGACAAACTGAATGCATCCCGGCTCAGCGCCCTCCTGCATCACGGCCGTCAGCTCCGGGCTTTCTTTGCGCGCGATAGCAATCGCACGATAGCCCTGTTTTGCCAGCTTGCTGGCCATCCCCAGGCCCAACCCTCGACTGCCCCCGGTAACAATTACATTACGCACGGCGGATTAGTTTCCCAGAATCCGCAACCGCCAACGAGGAAACAAAATTGATCGTGGCCGGAACCTTATGCGATGCAAGCTCCTCGCGGCACAATAGCAAAATGTCTTGCTGAATCTGACGATCGCCGTCACCCTCCGGCCCGCTTGCCGACCGTAATACAACATCCGCAACTACCAACGCGCCGGTGATGGGATTCTTCTTGGTTCGGACCAGCGACATCCGAACCTCGGGGTGACGATTGATCACCTCTTCCACTTCTTCGGGATGTACCTTGAGGCCCCCAACATTAATCACTCCATCGCGCCGGCCAACAAAGTGGTAGCGATCGTTTCGCAGGTCGAGCATGTCCGTGGTATCCACAAAGCCTTCCGCATCCTTAAGCGGGCCATGCTCTGCATCCAGGTAGCGGCTCGCTGTGCGTGCGGACCGGATGCGAAGGGAACCATTCTCGACCTTCATCTCCACTTCCGGCGTGCGCCTCAGCACACTGGATGGAAACCCGGTGATGCCGTCATTCACATCAAAGGCGACCCCGGCTTCCGTGGTCGCAAACGCGTGCCCGATGCGCGCCTGCGGGTAAACCTGCGCCAGATGATTAAGGATGGACTGATCGGCAATCTCTCCCGATAAACGAATGTATTCGGGTGAAATCAGGTGAGCCGAGGAACTCATCAGCGCCCGCCGCCAATGCGACGGTGTGCCGGAGATGTGGGTGACTCCATGTGCGCCCACGCGTGCCAGAAAGTCTGCCGTCGATTTTTGTGCGCTCGACAAGATCAGGGAAGTGCCCGTCATCATGGCGCGCAGAAATATCTGCAAACCCCCATAACGGCGGATGTCGTAGAACGTGCTCCAAATTACGTGACCGCTTCTCGGTTTCCCGCTGTCGATCGCTCCCGTCAGACTCGCCAGCGTATGGACGACGAGCTTCGGTACTCCCGTGGTGCCAGACGTCAGAAGCACCCACTCCGTCTCATACCGATCGGTCGAGCCGTAACTCTTGGGGGTTATTTTTCCATCGCAATGGATAAACGATCTGACCCTGGCAGTTCCTGGACCCTGGATGATCCGGTCGGAAACGATAGCATCCGCTTCCGAGGACCGAACGATCGAGGGTAGGTATTCCTCTGGCAAATCGGGGGGGCATAAAACCATCCGGCGGGCCACTCCGTCGAGTTCGATAAGCGCCGCCGCAGCGATAAGCTGGTCCGTCGTCGCGATGACGACCGAACTTCCGCTGAGCTCCTGGCAACGCCCCCCGAGCACCGACCCTGAGACCAGATCGCGCAGAAAAAGGCTCATCTCCGCGCTGGAAAGGAATGGGTCGCAAGCCTCGACGGTGGTGCTGACCGCCTCCCAAAGCGAGGCGGAGCTATTTTGTAACATGTTCATAAAGGTTGACGAAGTCACCAAAGGTTACTGGAAACTGGGCATCTTCCGATTCCGTGAACGGGTCGATGCCGAGAGAATCTTCAAGCCGGGTTACAAGGATAGCGAAGGAAAGTGAATCCAGCCCCGAGTTCAACAATTCCAGCCCGTCTGTCAGAGGAGCCAGCCGTTTGTCTTGCTCCTGGGCGACTTGCCTGAATTGCGTTACGATTTCCGATCGAACATTCATGGTCAGTATTTTTCCTTTTTGAGACGCTCTCTACGCGGCTAACCGGCATCCTATTGATTTGCAAGCTGGATCCCTCGCTCGCGCTTCTACGGAACAGTTTTGCCGAAGCGTTGCCGGATTGCAACGCCTATCGGGGCTGCGTGCAGGGAACGCTTCGCTACATCAGATAGATCAAAACTACACAGGTAGATCAAACAACTACAACAGGTGACGCAACTACAGAAACTGCTTGAGGCCCTAAGCCCGGAACACTTCTACAAATGGCCGCACACTCCCCGCACTGTAGCGCCGGAGGCCAGGGCGTCGGGCCGCCTACAGTAGCTGCAGAAGTGAGTCTTCCAGGCGAACGAAGGACGTCTTCCTAAAGACGCCCTTGCTCTCCCTGTCGCCCGATCATCGCGCCGGAGAACTTCATTCCCCTCTGTACCCGAGCAGCGAGCCCACGGTCCTAGGGTAGGAAATGATTTTGACCGAACCAAGACGAATGGTCTTACCAACAGACAACCAGCTATTGACCTCTTTACCCAAGCTACGCCGCAGGTACGCTTGCGTGCTCGGTTCCGTTGATGGTCTGGATCAAAGCGCGAAGGTCGTTGACTCCCTCAAACAAATCAGCTGACGGATCAGGTGGATTGATCGCTGCCTCCGCCGACAGGGCCATCAAAAGGCCTTCGGAGTGAGCAATGTCGCAAACACCGTGCACGTCGGTGTATTCAAGGTCCGTAGAACCCTGGGCCACCGCCAGATCTGCCAGGTAAGACATGAATCTTTGAATGTAGCTTTCAAAGAACCCCATGGTAAGTACGTTCTGCACTCCCTGCAGCTTGCCCAGAAACAGACGGACCTTGGTCAACCCCTCGCGTACAGCCATGGCGTCTGAGTCAGTTGGGAAAGCATGGGCGGCAATGGCGAATCTCCGCAGCATCTCCGGATGACAATCGCCGATTTCTTCCCTCAGGTTGTCGATCAGGATGGGACGTGCTTCCTCCGACTGCACAGAGAGATAAGCGGCCGTCATCCAGTAAATGAAGTTACCTTCGAGAACAGCGCTGTATCGTGCTATGATCCCGCGCCGTTGTTCGGGAGTAAGGTCTTTTGGATCTGGAAGCGCAGCAACCAGACTGTCAATCTCACTATCAATCCGCGGCTTGATGGACGATAGGTTCTGAATTTCGGGGGCGACG
>CAZSUK010000035.1:0-12110 GCA_964609355.1 uncultured Acidobacteriaceae bacterium
GCAACGCTATACTTGACTCAAACTTGTGAGGCTTTGGGAATGGGCGTTTAACGTATGCGTGGTTGCGTTGCGCTCCTTTTGGGATTCGGCTTGAGCCTCCTCCCGGGAGTGCTGAGCCATGTCATCACGTCCAATGCCAACTGGGTCGAGTTGCTTTTCCAATGGATGGGCGCCATCGATCTGCCCGGCTTGCTCGTGGCGATCCCCCTAGCGGGTGGCAATATTCACGGCGGAAACTTGCTCGTAATCACCTTCGTTTCGGGTTTGTTTTATACCGTTCTCTTTTACCTGTTTCTCTCTCTGGTGGTGCGATTCAGGCCACCTAAAAGCAAGTCGGGTGACTCTGCAAAATGAACTGCCCGGAAAACGGGGTTCTCGGCAATTGCCTGCGCCTGGGTCCCTGATTAGGGTTGTTAGCGGCAGTCGTCCGAGTTGGTTGTCGTGGGGGACCCGAAGGAAGCAGGTCTAACAAATCCAGACATCGTCCCAGCCGGGGTCATTCGCAGTTATCAGGTGGTTCGTGGCGGCAGACTGAGGTTACGATAGCTTCGCGTATTCCACTTTGGCTTGCTTCAAGATCGTGATGTCGGGATCAGCGTCTTTCCAGAGTGTAAGGAAGTCCCGATACGCGGCCTTCGCCTTCGTCGTCTCTCCTGACAACACGTAGGCTCTCCCTAGCTGCAAGTGCGCCAGTGCGCCGATGGGATCGCTGACCACGATCCCGCGGTGATCGAGAATCATCTGGAACTCCGCAGCGGCCTCCTTGCCCTGGTGTGCGGCGAGGTAAGCCTCGCCACGCACATACTGCGGATAGAAGCTCCCGAAATAGCCAAGAAAACTGCTGGGCGGATCCCCCAGTTCATAGGGAACAGCGAGTTGTAGAAGTTCGATCGCTTTTGCAGGCTCGCCGTGATTCAGCGCTATTAGTGCGCGTACCTCTGGTAGGTAGCTGAATCTGACAGCCGTATCCTCAGGCAAGCGCCTTTCCAAAGCTTCCGCGAGTGTTCGCGACTGGACAGAATCTCCGGCGAGGGCCAGCGCGAAGGCCGCGCCATACTCGGCATCCCGACCCTGCGAAAGTCTAAGGACCGCAATCGCGTCTTGCTCTGCCGTAGTTGCATTTCCGAAAAGAGCTTCCCGCAACGCGGCTCCAGCTTCGAACAGAGCAGCCCTTTCCTTCTCCCCTGACTGCTGAGCCAGGTCAACGGCACGCAGTGACTTTCTCCGTGCCTGTTGCAAGTGACCGCCGTATGCCTGGGCGAATGCCTCCTGCTCAGCAACCAAATCCTCTGCTCCGGATGCGCCCTGACCTTGGTCGACTGCTCGTCCCATTGCCGCCTGGTCGCCCTGCAAAAAGGCGAGCTGATATCGGGCGACCAGGAGATCAGGGATTTCCATTTTGCGAGCTGAGGCTTCTTGAAGGATGTGCTCGGCTTCTGCCCACTGGTTAAGACCCTGATAATCGACGGCCAGAATGCTATATTCGAGGGCAAAATCACCGTTGAGCTCAAGCGCTTTCTTACCTTCTTCGACTGCCTGCTCGTATCTGCCCAACACGGGGTAGATAATCCCCGACAAAAATCCATGGGGACCTGCCTCACGAGGATACGTTTGCGCCCACGCCTGACAGGTCGCTTGCGCTTTTTCCATGTTTCCCGTCACTTGTAGATCGTAGGATGCGGTGATAAAGAACTTCTCCGCCTCACTGGCGCGATCGCGCAACTGGTAGGCTTGGCCGGTGTTTTCTGCAGAAAGGTCAAGCTCACCCGTATCGCCATACATCCGCCCCAGCCCCGCGTAGGCCATCGCGAATTTAGGGTCGATCTCAATGGCGTGCTTGAAGAAGGGAAGGGCGGCGGCCGAGCCCTTCGAGGAGGCGACCTTCCAGCCTGCGCTATAGGCTCTGAGCGCCTCAAGGGATGGCGTGGTAGCTTCGGCGAGTGGAGTGGCGTATTGATCGACAGTGGTGAGCGATTCCCCCAACCGCGTCCTGAACTTGTTGGCCATTTGACTTAGGGAGCTCAGCACCTCTTCTTTTCGTCCGGCTTGCACCTGTTCTTCCGCCAGTGCCTTTCCCGTGTGGCAGTCCGTGGCGCGCAGGCCCAACACGTACTGGCTGCCCATACTTGCGATCGAGCCATCCAGCACCGCAGCGCTTCCGGTTCGTTCACAGATTTGCCGTGCGATCGGAGGCGTCAGCCGCGCGTCAGCAGGCTGCCCCATCAATCGCAGTGCCTGCTGGATTTGCTCATCTGAAATGAGGCTCAGAAAAGGTGACTGTTCAAGCTGCACAGCCATACCCCGGCGCAGGGTGTCGTCAAACACCGGGTCACCGGTCGAATTAACAAAGTCAGCAAGCACGACAGTGTCATTTGCGCTCAGCACCCTTTTCCCGTGAAAGAACAGCAGGAATGCTCCGGCCCCGATCGCAATCGCCACGCCAATGAGGGAAGCAAAGACCCACTTCTTTGCAGGCATGGCCGTTGCCAGGCGTTCCGTCGGCACATCCTGGTCAGTACTTGAAAGACTCGCATTCTGCTCAGAGACTTTCCTTACGGGCGCTCCAAAGCGATAGCCGCGCTTGGGCACGGTCTGGATCAAATCGACCCCGTTGTTTCCGTCGCCCAAAGCCCTTCGCAGGTAGGAGATGTTTTTCGCCAGGGCGACATCCTCAACAAAGACTCCGGGCCAAAGCTGACGGATGAAATCGTCCTTGTCGATCAGCCGCCCTTCGCTCTTCAGCAGGATGAGGAGTGTCTCAAAAACCTTTGGAGTCAAGGGGACAGGTTGTCCCCGATGGAGCAGGAGCTGCTCCGCGGGATCCGCCCGGAAATCTCCGAACTCGTAGATCTCCTTCATAGCGAAGCAGATAACTCCCAAGGTGCGCAGGGAAGGATTCTATCAACAAATTACCAGGAATCCGTAAAGACAATCCTCAGCGCTGGAGCCAGAGTTCAAGTCGATCCACAGGAGGAGACTATGAAATTCAAAGGCACGATCGCTGTTGTAGCAGGAACATTCTTCGCAATGATGTTGGCGCCGGTTCGCCCGGTCGCCCAGGAAGTGAAGTCGAAGCTACCCCATTACACCGTCACCGACCTGGGCACACTTGGGGGCGCAGGGACCAATAGCGCAGCTTACGGCATTAACGATGAGGGCTGGATATCGGGGTCTGGAAATTTGACTGTCAACGGCCCCCAGCGCGCCTTCCTTTGGTACGGCCGTCAGCCGTTGGTCGATCTCGGGACATTGGGCGGACCAGCCTGTCCCGGCTGCAACAGCGAGCCGGGCGGCCCAAACGCGAGCGGCGAAGCGGCGATCTTCTCCGAGACCTCCAATCCAGCTTACGAAGGTGAGGACTTTTGCGGTTTCGGCACTCACCGCCAATGCCTTGCGGCTATTTGGAAAAATGGGAAAATGAAGGCGCTTGCTAACTTGCCTGGCGGTCACAATGGCCAGGCATACGGGCTCAACAATCAAGGCCAGGTCATCGGGTTTTCCGAGACAGCTACTCCCGACCCAACCTGCTCATCGTCCGTGGCCTTCCAGATCCTCCGTTTTGCAGCCACACGATGGGAAGCAAATGGCGAGATCCACGAACTCCGTCCGTACAAAGACGATACCGTTGCCTTCGCGTTCGGGATCAATGACTACGGCCAGGCCGTCGGATCGTCGGGCTTGTGCTCGGACACGTCTTTGCCACCTGTGATGCCCGCCGGGCGACACGCCGTGCTCTGGGAGCGGGACGGCTCGGCGATTGACCTTGGCAATCTGGGAGGCAAAAGTGCGAACAACGTTGCCACCGGCATCAATAACCGAGGCGAGGTGGTCGGCAACTCCCAATCCTCTAAGGACGGCAACATACACCCCTTTGTCTGGACCAGGGAGACGGGCATACAAAGCCTCAGCAATTTGCCGGGGGCCATCGCGACCGTGGCCCCCTGTTGCCACACTCTCAACGACCGAGGCGAGGTGGTTGGGTTTTCGATCGACCCCAAGGGTAATCCAAGCGCCTTTGTTTGGCGGGACCACAGGATGATGGACCTTAACACCCTCATCCTGCCGGGTTCGCCCTTGTATTTACAGCAGGCCCTCTCGATCAACGATGCGGGGGAGATCGTGGGCCAGGGGATCACCAAGGACGGCGAGTTTCATGCCTTCCTCGCCACCCCCTGTGACCAGTAGTCACACTGCAATCATTAGACCGGTGTTCCGGTTATGGAGATCCTGATGAAAATGTTCTTCGTTTTATCGTTTGTCCCTCTCGTTATAGCGGCAGCGATTGCGCAACAGTCTGCAACATCTGGCCCGGGACACCCTGACCCTCTTCCCGAGAGCTCCCCAGTCCAGATCAAGCAAGGGACAACACCTCGTTCCGGCGACATCTGTATCGTTCACGTGACGGTCATCGACACCGCGTCCGGCAAAGAGAATCGTGACCGCGTCGTCACCATTTCGGGAGATCGTATAGCCGGAATCGCGGCAGGGAGTGCAGTGGCGCCGGCGGGCAGTTGCACGGTCATAGACGGAACCGGAAAGTATCTGATTCCCGGACTCTGGGATATGCATGCGCACGGTTCGCAATTCGACGGGGTCCTGCCGCTATATGTCGCAAATGGTGTGACGGGAATACGGGAAATGGCCGGGCCTTTGGACGCGAACCAATTTCGCCGCGAACTTGCAGCCAGGCACGTCGTTGCTCCACACATTTATCTGGGAAGTCCCCTCATCGATGGCGACCCTCCCATGTGGCCGAACATCTCCATCGCGGTGAAGAACGCGACTCAAGGGCGAAGCGCGGTGGATACTCAAAAGAAAAACGGCGCAGATTTCATCAAAGTTTACAGTGGACTCAATCGCGAGGGTTATGACGCGATCCTTGACGAGAGCAAGCGCCAGGGGATCCCGGTCGAAGGCCACGTACCGGATGTGGTCACGGCGTGGGAGGCCAGCCGCGAAGGCCAGAGAAGCTTCGAGCACCTGCAAGCAGTCCCCCTCGCATGTTCATCACGCGAGGCCGAACTAAGGACTAAGGTGTTCGCGGCCCAGAACGATCAGCAAGCCGATCCGCTGTTTCTGGAGGCGTTGCGCACCCGCGACGACGAGAAATGCCGGAGTCTGTTTGCCCTGCTGAAGAAAAATGGCAGTTGGCAGACGCCTACTCTCACCGTGCACCACTACTTTGCATGGCCTGCCGATCATCACGCCAGCGATGACGCCCGCTTGCGGTACTTCAGTGGCGGACCAAGAGACCTGCTGACTTTAGAGGGGGACCCGCGCCTAAAAGGCTGGACCGCCAAGGAATACAGTGTGGCGCGTGAACTCTTCGCAGCTTATGAAAGCTTTGTCGGTTTTATGTTCGCCAATGGCGTTCCGATGCTGGCCGGGTCTGACTCGATGAATCCTTATATATTTCCAGGGTTCAGCATTCACGACGAACTCGCCTATTTCGTTGAGTCCGGAGTTACCCCCCTGGGAGCGCTGCAGGCGGCAACCCTCAATCCGGCACTCTTCATGAATGCAAAGGAAAAGTATGGCTCAGTAACCCCTGGCAAACTCGCCGACCTCGTATTGCTCGACGCCGATCCCCTCGCGGACATTCACAATACCTCGAAGATATACGAGGTTTTCCTGGCAGGGGAAGAGTTTGATCGTGCTAGGCTCGATCGGCTCATCAGCACCGCGCGGGACGCGCCTTCGCAAAAGTCCTATTAAGTCTGTTTGCTGTCTCATCCTTCTGGCGAGAAGTTGGTCGTCTAATTGGGAATACCTGCAAACGTCATTATAGGTAACTTGCCTGCCTGACCCCTCCGGGCAGGGGAACTTACTGATAACGCGACCTTCGGGCGGCTGGGCCGGGGACCCGTGCTCAGTTCCACCTTAGACTGGCCTTCGCAGTGCCCGGCGAGGCCAAGGCGGGAAGCGTAGTATCAACCAAACTCAGCTTACGGGAGGACCTGTGAAACGCTCTTTCTCGGTCGCCGTTCTGTGCAGTTTGCTGGCAATCGGCTCAGGTGTCGGGCAGACACCCCATTTTTCAAATTCCATTCTCAATTTGTATGACGCCTTTGGCTCCGGCAGGCGGGGCACAGTTCCCGATTGGGGTTACTCAGCACTCATACACTACAACGGCAAAACCATTCTTTTCGATTCCGGCAATAACACGGAAATCTTTGAACATAACGTGAAAGCCCTCGGCGTGGATCTTTCGAGGGTCGATTTCGCCATCCTTTCCCATTACCACGCAGATCATTTCTCTGGATTCGATTACCTGCTACGGGTTAATCCGAACGTCAAAATCTACTTGCCAGACGAACCCGAATTGGGCGCTCCTGTTGACTTCACCTTGTCCAGTGAACCGGAAGGAGAACTCAAGGGAATTCCCTCGGAAGACCTGTACTTCGGCGGAGCGAAGAAAGCCATCGTCTATCGTGCCACCGGCCCCTTCCCTCACTCCAACCATGAATTCGTGAACAAGACCCGCCAGATTATGCCCGGTGTATTTCTAATCGCGACGCACGCATCGAAGATGGGTTTCTTCGACGCCTATCCGCCGAATTCTGAACAACATCCGGAGCTGGATGGTCTGCCGGAGCTATCCCTGGCGTTGCAGACCGCGAAAGGCATTGTGATCGTCACCGGATGCTCCCATACCAGGGTGGAAGAGATCATTCGGATCACGCAAAGGTCTGTGGCCCCGCAAATCGAACTCGTGGCAGGAGGCTATCATCTTTTTCCCTACGACAGAAAGTATGTCGAGGATCTGGCAAGGCTCATGAAGAGTGATCTGAGAGTGCATAGGGTAGCGCCGGCCCATTGCACCGGCAACCTCGCGTTTAAGATTTTTCGCGAAGTCTTCGGAGCAGATTATGCCTACGCTGGCCTTGAGTCCGAGGTGACGTTTCCTCAATGAGCCGATCGCCTCCCTGAAGTATCCCTTCCGATATGGAGATTCTTGATGAAAATGTTCTTCGTTTTGGGGTTCATCCCTTTCGGCATAGCCGCAATGATTGCGTAACAGTCTGCAAGTTCTGGCCCCGGGGCACCCTGACCCTCTTCCCGAGAGTTCACCAGTTCGGATCAAGCAAGGGTCAACACCTTGTTCCGGCGACATCTGTGTCGTTCACGTGACGGTGATCGGCAATCCGGAAGTTGGCAAAAATTGGACGAATCGGCTTTCGGACATGTGGCCGTTTCAGTGCTGCTGCGCGGGGTTCCCGTGAAACGGTGATTTTCGAGATTTATGCGTCACGAGATTTATGCGTCAGACGGGACTGGTACTTTCGGGAGACAGTTTCTAAAAGTACCGGTCCCGTCTGACGCCTAAATCCCTGACGCATAAATCCCCCCCTCCACGAGTTTCCCGTGAGCGATAATTCCCTTTGGGGATATTAAAAGGAAATGCCCGACCGATTTGAGGATTCAAGGCGCCCGGGTGCCCCATATCTCGCTCGTTTTTTGCGAGATGTGGGATACCACCGCTCTTCTCCCCTGACTTTTTCGCAGCTGAGATTTTTTCCGCAGCTCAATAGGGGCTTTTGGCACTTTTTTGCAGACGCTATGAAATCTGTCCCGTTTCTCCGGTTCAAGTGGCCGGAAACGGCTTATCGGACAAATGCCCGCAAAGTCTGGTCGTGCACCAAGGCCCGCGCGAGCGCCACACGTCAAACCATACAACTATTTCACTTCAGCGGTGTGATTCGGCTGACCGTGACAACTGCATCGGATTGGGGCACGGAGAGTTCTAGTGAACCCAGTCGAAGGCGCTATTCCTCGCGCAAGGCTACTAAGGGATCTACGCTACTGGCCCGCAACGCCGGGATGACCGTGGCCGCGAATGCAACCGCGATGAGTAATACGGGCACGGCCAGGAATGTTGCGACGTCCCTGGTGCTTATGCCGAACAGCAGGCTGGCGATCACGCGAGTCACCCCGGCCGCTCCTATGAGCCCAGCGAGGATGCCGATTAAGGTCAATTGCATTCCCTGGCGGACGACCAGGCCGACTATGTTTTCCGGCCGCGCACCTAACGCGAGCAGAATGCCGATATCGTGCGTGCTCTGTGTGACCAGATACGACATCACGCCGTACAGGCCCACCGAGGCCAGCAGCAAAGCGAACACCGCAAATGCACCCAGCATGATACTGGAGAAGCGTTGGCGAGCCAGCGAATCATACAAGCGGTCCTGCATGGTACGAATGCCGTAGACAACGACGGCGGGATCGACCGCATGGATTTCTCTGATAATGGCGGCAGAGAGCCCACGATCCTCGGATGAGGAACGAACGGCCAGGAACATGCCGTTGTCAAGTTGTTGCTGCAGGGGAAAATAAGTTGCAATTTTGCCGTCGGTCTCCAGACCGTACTGCTTGACCACACCTACGACGCCGACGATGGTTATGGGCTTCTTGGGATCGAACCACAGATGTTTTCCGACAGCGTCGTTATGTGGCCAGAAGCGCTGTGCGAATTTCTTGTCGATGATGGCGGTCCGCGGCATATCCGTGGTGTCCTGCTCTGAGAAAAAGCGGCCTGCCACGAGAGGAATCTGCATGGTACGGAAATAGTCCACGCTTGCGGTTCGTTGGTCGACTTGCAACTCCTGTCCTGGAGGAGGAGTGTATCCCTCCACGTGGATTCCCCCCCATCCGATTGATCCGGTGAGTGGAAGTACCGAAACCGCGCCTTCGGCTACGACTCCCGGCAAGTGGCTGATGCGGGTTTCGATTTCGCGCCATAAACTGGCGAGGGCTTTATCCTGGCGGTACTTCGGGTCGTTGGCGGCGACCTGCATGGTCAATACGTGATCCGTGGTAAACCCCGGAGCCACGCTTTGCAATCGGACGAAGCTTCGGACAAGTAGTCCGGCGCCGATTAACAGGATGAGCGAAAATGCGAGTTCGGAAATGATGAGCAAGCCACGCAAATGATGGCGTTTTAGATGCAGACCACCACTCGACTGTCCACTGCGACCGCCGGCCTTTAGGGAGGAGTTCAGATCCACCCTGGTGGCACGCCAAGTCGGCGCCAGGCCGAAGAGGATTCCAGTTGCAAGCGAAAGACCGAATGTGAAGGCCAGGACCGTGCCGTTGATTCCAATGTCGTCGAGCCGGGGAATATTGCCAGGATTGATCGTGCGCACCACGAAGAGGCTCAGCTGAGCTACAAGAAGTCCGGCAGCTCCGCCAAGAAGCCCCAGGAGAATGCTTTCTGTCAGTAATTGCCGTGCCAGACGCTTCCAGCTCGCTCCCAGGGCGCTGCGGATGGCAACCTCTTTTTCGCGGCCTGCTGCGCGGGCGAGTAGCAGGTTGGCAACGTTGGCACAGGCGATCAGCAGAACGAGCGCGACGGAGCCCAGCAGCACGAGCAAAGCGCGTCGTACATCGCCGACCACCTGCTCCTGCAGGCCGACGACATCCATACCGAAGCTCAGGTCACGCTTGTCTTTCTGCCGGATGCGGCTGGCGATGATGTCGATGTCGGCTTGCGCCTGGGGCACCGACACGCCCGGTTTGAGGCGCACGAGAATGTTGTAATTTTCGTCGCCTCTGCGTTGTGCGGCATCGGCTCCCAATGGCAGCGGAAGAAAAATGTCCACCTTGTCCATGGGTCCTTCCGAGGGCATCACTTCAGCATTAATGATGAAGGTGCGGGGGAGGACACCAGCGACAGCATATGCAATCCCGTCGAGCGTAATGCTCTTGCCGATGATCGCAGGATCCGAGTTGAACAGGCGTTGCCAAGCGCGATTGCTCAGAATGGCTACGGGCGGTTGACCTGGTCTGTCCTCTTCCGGCAACAACGTACGGCCAAGCAAAGCCTTGGCGCCTAACATCGTCAACAGGCTCGATTGCGTGCGTAGAACGTCAACCCGTTGCGGCTGATCGTGGCCCGTCAGTGTGAAAGTGCGGCTTTGTGCAAGAGCCAATTGCTCGAAGGAATGATTCTGGTTCTGTATGTCGATATATTCGCCGGGAGACGGCCAATCGCGCAGAATACCGATGGCGGGCGAATGCAGCCACACCGCCGCCAGCTGGCCGGGATGAGGATAAGGGAGCGGGCGCAACAGCAGCGCGTCCACCACGCTAAAAATGGCCGAATTGGCGCCGATTCCGATTGCCAGGGAAGCCACGATCACCACAGTCAAGACCAGGTTCTTGCGAAGCATGCGAACGGCATAGCGAAAATCCTGTAACCAGAGGCGCATTGATCCTCCCAATCAGATGAATAATAGTATGAGGCTCCCGTGCTTCCGGCCGGAAAGGACTTTTCTTTAGACTCTGGAATGACTCACGAACAACGCCCTGGTTATCTCCTGGAGACCCTTGTTCAAGACGTCCGCTACAGTCTTCGCGGCTTCCGTCGCAATCCGGTCTTCACTTTCACCATCGTCATTACCTTCATGCTCGGAATTGGCGCAACCACAGCAGTCTTCAGCGTGGTAGATCGAATCCTGTTTCGCCCACTTCCTTACGCAAATGCCGACCGTCTTGTCTCGGTAGGTCTCGTGCATTCGCTCGAATCCGAGTTCATGCTGGGCTACTTTTACTACGACTGGCAACGCAATCAAAGGCCCTTCGAGGCGCTCACTTCGGAGGATGCGGTGACAGGCGAGTGCGACCTGACGGAGAAAAACCCTAGCCAACGGAACTGTGAGTCAGTGGAAGGTAATTTCCTGCCCACCTTAGGCGTCTCGCCCGTGCTCGGACGTAACTTTCTGCCAGAAGAAGAGCGTCCCAACGGACCGAGAGTAGCTATCATCTCCTACGGCCTATGGAAAAATCACTACGACTCTAATAGCGGCATTCTGGACAAGACAATTGACATCGATGGGAACCCAGTCCGCGTGGTTGGCGTGTTGCCCAAAGGCTTTGAGATGCCCAGACTGCAAGCGGTCGACATATTGTTTCCAAGAACTACCGGCGAGGTGGCCGACCGCACATCAAACGGTGGGCTTGGAGGCCCGAGACGGGCGTTCGCCCGGCTCAAACCCAGCGTCAGCACTGAACAAGCAGAAGCGGAGTTGCAGCCCCTCTTTCAACAGGCTTTGAAGAGGATCCCGTCAGACATTCGTTACGACTTCCATCTCAAAGTTCGCTCCCTGCGCGACCGCCAGATGGAGAACGTGCGCATGACCGCTTGGGTGCTTCTGGGCGCTGTTCTCGCGGTGCTTCTCATCGCCTGCGCCAACGTGGCGAGTCTCCTGATGGCACGTGGTGTAATGCGGCAACGCGAACTCGCCGTTCGTTCCGCCCTCGGAGCCGGCCGTGCCCGGCTTGCCCGGCAGGCATTCACCGAATCGGTTCTGCTTTCACTCGCCGGTGCGATCATGGGGTGTGCGCTGGCGGAGGGTTTGCTGCGTCTTTTCATCGCCATCGCCCCTGCAAACATTCCGTACCTTGATCAAATCCAACTCGACCTTCGAATAGTGAGTGTCACTATCCTGCTTTCGATTCTCTGCGGCGCGCTCTTCGGCCTGGCGCCGGCACTGCAGAAGCCACAAGGTGGAATGCTGTGTGGACGCTCTGTTACCTCCATCTCCCATGCGACCGTGCGACAGTGGCTGGTCATCACGCAGATCGCCGCAAGCATGGTCTTGCTGGCGGGAGCAATGCTCCTGCTGCGTAGCTTCAGCAATCTCGAAAAGCAGAATCTTGGCATGCGCACCGATAACACGCTCACAGCCAGCATCACCTTGGGTGACCACAATTTCCCCACGCCTGAAAGCAGGCTCAATTTCTTTCAGCAGTTGACTACGCGACTTCGCTTCGGTCCCGGCGTCACTCGTGTTTCCGTCAGCGACTCCCTTCCGCCCAGTGGCGGTGGCATGGGCGGACGCCTCGACGAGATCGTTATTGCAGGAAGACCGGCTTCAGCATCAGGTATTACCGGAGTTGTAGACTCACGGCTGGTCTCGCCCGAATACTTTCGCGCTTTGGATATCTCCATGCTGCAGGGAGAGGGCTTCCGTGAAGAGGACATGACCGCAAATCAGAGCTTCATTGTCCTCAGCAAGCGTCTCGCCTCGATTTTTTTTCCAAACGAGAACCCCATCGGTCAGCGTATGAGGTTCGACAAGCTAGCTACCCCCGAGGGCTGGAGCACGATC
>CAZSUK010000036.1:0-3321 GCA_964609355.1 uncultured Acidobacteriaceae bacterium
CTGGTCAGGTTACCCATCGAGGATTTGATAATTTCAAACTTTCCCTGCTCCACGGTGATGCGGTAGAGAGTGATGGCCCAAAACACGATCCAGGAGATGGGAAAGAGTCCAAAGCCGGCACCATAGCCCGCGGCGCTGAAGGTTAAGGACGGCGGCAACCTGAAAGCAAAGAGAGCGATAACGACCGCTACCAGCAAGGCCCATAGAGCGGCGAACCAGGCCGGCTTGCGGCGGACACCGAGCAAAAAGAGGAGGGTGACAATGGGTAAAGAGGAAACGGCGGCGGAAAACGCAAGGCCACGCCCGAAGAGAGTGTAGCTTTGGGACCAAACTGGGCTCATCTGGGCGGCTCTCTCCAGGTTGTCGCAATACGAATTTTAGACGACAGAGGTGAATTAGGATAATAGCAATGCTCTCTGCCGACATCCTCGTTGAGCTAAGAAATGCCGTGGGCGCTGAGGGCCTCATTGTCGAGCGAAACCAATTGCAGACCTACGAGTGCGATGGTCTTGCAGTCTTGCGGAGCGTACCGGCCGCGGTGGTTCTGCCCCGCTCCACTGCGCAGTTGCAAGCGGTGATACGTGTTTGCGCTCGACACCATATTCCGTTTGTTGGCCGTGGCGCCGGCACCGGGCTTTCTGGCGGCGCGCTGCCCGACGACCGGGGCATCGTCATCAGCTTTGCCCGCATGACGAAATTCCTGGCTACCGACATTCCCAACCAGCGGATCACGGTGGAGGCGGGTGTGATCAATGCCCACGTGACCCAGCGAGTGACTCCGGCGGGACACTTCTATGCCCCCGATCCGTCTTCGCAGACGGTGTGCACAATTGGCGGGAATGTGGCAGAGAACTCGGGCGGCGCACATTGCCTCAAGTATGGATTTACCGTCAACCATGTGCTGGCCCTGGAAGTAGTGTTGCCGACCGGTGAACTGGTTCACCTGGGCTCGCCTACACTCGATGCACCTGGTTACGACCTGGCGGGCGTGTTTGTTGGTTCTGAGGGAACGCTGGGGGCGGCTAGTTCCATGACTCTGCGGATTGTGCGCCGGCCAGAGACGGTACAGGTGTTGCTGGCTGCTTTCGATTCCATCTCCGCCGCGGGACAAGCGGTGTCCGATATTATTGCCGCGTCGATCCTGCCTGCTGCAATGGAGATCATGGACCGGCTGGCGATTCAGGCGGCGGAAGCTGCTGTCCATCCTCATTATCCCGAATGCGATGCTCTGTTGTTGGTTGAAGTCGACGGCCCGACTGCGGAGGTCGACCTGCACATGAAGCAAGTGCGCGAGCTGTGCAAAGCGAATGGCGCCTGGGAGGATCGGCTGGCACAGAGTGAGCAGGAGCGATTACTGGTGTGGAAGGGCCGCAAAGCAGCATTTGCTGCAGCCGGGCGCCTTTCTCCCGATTACATTGTGCAGGATGGAGTGATCCCGCGCACCAAACTGCCGCTGGTGCTGGAGCAGGTTGCGGAGATGGCGGCAGCCGCTGGCCTGCGCGTATGCAACGTCTTCCATGCCGGCGATGGTAATTTGCATCCTCTTGTACTGTACGACCGGTCGATTCCTGGCCAGGAAGAGGTCGCCGTCGACCTCTCGATCCGCATACTTCACCTGTGCGTGGATCATGGCGGGTCCATTACCGGAGAACATGGAGTGGGGAGAGAAAAGCAGCAGGCGCTGGGATATATGTACTCCGAGCCTGACCTCGATACTATGCAGCGAGTGCGCTGCAGCTTTGACCCGGATAATATCTCCAACCCCGATAAGGTCTTTCCTCGGCCGCGGCTCTGCGGGGAGAAGACGGGCAAGTACAGTCCTCACCCATTGGAGACAGCAGGCGTCGCAGAATACTTCTAATTTGTCCCCGAGACGGTTTCCTATGCAAGATTTCAGTGGTCCTTTGGCGGCCATCATTGGTCCGGAATACGTTCGTAGTTTGGGCGAGGCAGTTGCCGTCGCTCCGGGGAGTACAGAAGAGATTGCGGCGGTTCTTCGCCTGGCGCAGGAAAATCATCTTGCAGTGGTGGAGTGTGGCGGGGGCACCAAACAAGGATGGGGCTACCCTGTGGCTCCGGCTCTGGTGTTGGAGATGCACCGGCTCAACACGCTACGGGAACATACCTGGCAGGACATGACGTGCTCCGTGGAAGCGGGGTGCACGTGGGCAGCCCTGCAGGCTGGCTTGGCGCAACATGGGCAGTTCGTCGCGGTTGATCCACTGTGGCCCGACAAGGCTACGGTTGGCGGGATTGTGGCCACGAATGACTCGGGGGCGCTACGGCAGCGGTATGGCGGGCTGCGGGATTTGATTATCGGGATGACGATTGTGCTGGCGGACGGCACCATCGCGCATACGGGCGGGAAGGTGGTAAAGAATGTCGCCGGGTATGACTTGCACAAGCTGATGATCGGGGCGTTTGGCACGCTGGGTGTGGTTACTTCAGTGAATTTTCGTCTGCACTCAATACCGCGATCCGTGCAGAGTTTTACCGTGTCTGCTGCGTCAGTGGAGCCGGTGGGCAGGGTGATGCTGGCGATGCTGCATGCCCAGCTTAGTACGGTGGCGATCCAGTTGCGTGGTGGGGCGGATGGGTTCGATCTTGATATCCAACTTGCCTCGTTGCCTGAGGTGTTAGAGACGCAGGCTCATGCGCTTGAACTGCTGGCGCAGGGCGAGGGTCTCGGTTTACGCGCTGCTGCGGATGAAGTGTGGAATGCCAGGCAGCAGCAGCTCACCGCGGATGTGGTTTGTAAAGGAACGATGCTTCCGTCGGAGATTGCGCGGCTTGCTGAACGGGTTCGGGGGTTAGGTGGCAAGTCTGTCACGCAGGCTGGCGGGATCATGATTGCCGGCTTCCCTGCTTCGGCGGCCGGGCAGTTGCCGCAATTGCGACGTGAGTTGGAAGAGGCGAGCGGATCATTGATGGTGCTCAAGCAGCCGGCGGAGACCAAGTTGGATTGCTGGGGAACGTTGCCGGATAGCTTTCCTTTGATGAGAGAGATAAAACGGCAATTCGATCCGGAGAGGATTCTTAATCCGGGACGTTTCCTGGGACAGATTTGAGAGAAGGAAGGGCGCACCCCAATCCCGCAACCACTTTAACCTTAGCCACCTCTCTCCCCTTGTCATCCCGACCGAAGCGTAGCGTAGTGGAGGGACCTGCGGTGTACCCCGGCACAGCAACTACTTTAACCTTAGCCATCCCTCTCCCCTTGTCATCCCGACCGGAGCTCCGCAGGAGCGTAGTGGAGGGATCTGCGGTGCGCCCCGGCACAGCAACCACTTTAACCTTAGCCACCTCTCTCCCCTTGTCATC
>CAZSUK010000037.1:0-3297 GCA_964609355.1 uncultured Acidobacteriaceae bacterium
GGATCCGAGCGACACGGGAAGGAATGGTGGAATATTGCTGGCCAGGCCAAAGCGGTGTGCCGTCTCGATCACCTTGCGTATACCAACGCGTTCGGCAAGCTTGACCGCCGGAATATTACGCGAATCAGCAAATGCATGCACCAGCGACACCGTGCCTTCAAACGTATCGTCGTAGTTATGCGGGGTGTAAGGCCCAACGGCGGTCTGAAACGTAACCGGCGCATCGACAATGGGCTCGTCCGGACGCGCTCCTGCCTCTACCGCAGTGGTGTAGACGTAAGGCTTGAAGGAAGAGCCAGTCTGGCGTTCAGCCTGCGTAGCGCGGTTGAACTGAGAGAGGTTGAAGTCGCGGCCACCCACCATGGCCAACACTTCGCCGGAAGTGTTATCCACTGTCATGAGGGATCCCTGCACACCGGAGTCCTGCTCCAGAACACCATGCAGCACCAGGTTGGAATCGGCGGAAGCCACGATGTGGACGTAGATGATGTCACCGGGCTTTAGAAAATTCTCTGCATCGCGCTGCTTAGTCCAGGCAAAATCATCCGGGCCCAGGATCACTTGCTGCTGCCCAATACGCGCCGTCACCTGGTAGGGCAGAACATTCGTCACCAGGGCGTGCACATACGAACCGGCAGCGGTGGGTTGGCGCCAATCCGGATGACGAAAGTCGTCCAACGAGCCTCCGGCGGCGACGACGTTCAGCAGGTTACCTTTCCATCCATGACGGCGTTCCAGCTTGGCTAATCCATCGAGCACCGCGCGATTGGCAACTTGCTGCAGGTCTAGATCCAGAGTGGTGTACACCCTCAAGCCTTCCTCATGCACCTGTTCGCTGCCAAACTGACGCTCCAGCTCACGGCGCACGTCTTCCACAAACCAGGGCGCAATGCTGTTGGACGGTGGCTCGATATGCAGACCGAGCGGGGCAGCCTTGGCCGCATTCGCCTGCGCATTGGTGATCACACCGTCTTCCAACATGGAATTGATAACCATGTTGCGGCGCCGAAAGGCGCGATCGGGATTCGCGATCGGAGAATAGGCCACCGGCCCTTTGGGCAACGCCGCCAATAAGGCCGCTTCGGGAAGGGTCAGATCCTTGGCCTTCTTGCTGAAGTAGTACTCCGAGCCGGCTTCAAATCCATAAACTCCTTGCCCCAGATAAATCTGGTTCGCGTACAAGGTAAAGATTTGTTCTTTGGTAAACGCCCGCTCGATTTGAATGGAGAGAAAAACTTCCTGCAGTTTGCGTCCGAAGGTTTGCTGGCTTGAGAGAAAGAGATTACGGGCCAGCTGCATAGTCAGGGTAGAAGCACCCTGGGTGCGGCCAGTCGAGGTCAGATCGTGATAGGCGGCACCCAGCACGCGAAACAGGTTAACTCCCCAATGACTTTCGAAGTTCTTATCCTCAATGGAGATGACTGCCTGGCGCAATACCGTTGGAATTGCCTCGTAGGGGACAACGATGCGCCGCTCCAGGGCAAAGGAGCCAAAGACGCGTCCGTGCACATCAAGCAGGTCGGTCGAGGTAATGGGACGGTATTTTTCCAGGTCCGCAATTTGCGGCAGGTCTACGGAGTAGACAAGCATAAGCCCGGTCAGCGACCCGGCGATGATGACCAGGACCAGCATGGCGAGGAAGGTAATATTCCCGGCCAGCCTCATGGGTGTAAAAACGGAATGGCCGGGCGGACGAAAACCAGCGGTGCCCGGAGATGGAGCTTGCCCAATCAATGAGGATTCCGCTTATCAGGCGCTTTTCTGTTTCAGGACATCGAGCGCTTTGGTTAACTGATCATCAGGCTTTGGCGTTTTCACCGCGCCACTCTGGTCGTCGCCACTGTCCTGGTTGGCAGCGACCACGATGTTGGGGGTCACCGCCTCGTCCTGAATCTTCTTGCCCAATGGAGACGAATACTTGGCGACAGAGAGGATCAGGGCAGCGCCGTCCGGAAGCTCCATGGTCTTTTGCACCGAGCCTTCCCCGAAGGTGCGGTCGCCCACCACGTCGGCGCGCTTGTTATCCAGAACCGCCGCGGCGACAATCTCGCCCGGTCCGGAGGTGCCGTGATTTACCAGGACCACCAGCGGAGCGCCGGTGATGAACTTGGAGGTGTCGGCGTTAAACGCTTCATAGTTGTACTTCTGCCCGGAGAGAGTAGCAATGGTGCCCGACTCCAGGAAGAAGTTGGCCAGGCGCACGCCTTGCTCTTCATCCCCTTCAGCAACGTCGCGCAGATCAAGCAGAATCTTCTTGTTGCCGTTCTTCTGCATAGCCTTCAGGCGGCTGGCGATTTCGTTTACCCGCTCTTTGTTGAGAACCACCGGCTTGAGGTAAAGAATGCTGCTGCTCTCATACTCCGTTGTTCCTAGCGGAGGGGCGGGAAGAACGGTGCGGGTCAGCGTGATTTTGTCTGGCTCTGCCTTGCGCGGACGAACGAGGGAGAAACTTACGCTGGTGCCTGGCTTGCCATCCAGCAACAACCGAATCATTACCAGGGACATCTCGCGAGTGGAATGACCCTCGATAGCCTCGACGATGTCGCCGTCTTCGATTCCCTCTTTTTCTGCCGGGCTTCCTGGCTCAACCGAGACCACGGTGGCGTATCCGAAGCGCTTGGAGATGTTGAGCCCAACCTGCGCGGTACCCTCCGTGGTGTGCTGCTTGTAAGCGCTGTATTCATCTGGGGTCAGGTAGCTGGAGTCGGGATCCAGTGACTCGAGCAGGCCGTGCAGGGCGCCGACGGTGACCTTAGTCATGTTGGGATCGGAGACATAGTCGGTCTGAACCTTCTTCAGGACTTCGCTGTAGACCTCCATTTCCGGATAGGCGCCGTCCGGGTTTGAGTCCGCGCGCACCCGGCTGGGGCCAAGCCCACCCAGGAAAACCAACGCTACCAACAGGATCGAGACACCGAAGACCGCACGCTTGAAGGTTCGAGACATAGCACCACTTTGAACCACTAGGATGGTTAAACAAATAATACTACCGGGTTAGACGCAGCTCAGAACCAGATCGGCTCGGTCGGGAGAGGCTGGTGGCGGCGAATGGAATCGAACCATCGACCTACGGGTTATGAGTCCGTCGCTCTAACCATCTGAGCTACGCCGCCTTGTGTTGATTCTACAACAGTTGCAGAGCTTCGTTATAATAGAACTGTTATGCCTTTTCCGGTAAAAACCTGCGCCATCTGCTCGGAAGAATTCGAATTGAAACCGGATAAACCCGGCTTTGCCAACCGTTGTCCCTCTTGTAGTGAACCAGAAGCGGCGGACGAGACCAACAAAGAACATCTC